>NZ_JAANNX010000026.1:0-74830 GCF_013363615.1 Streptomyces sp. CAI-85
CAAGACTCGTCATACCAACACAACGACTCTCCTCGCCAAAGGAAACGTCGTCTTAGGGCGTTCGGGGAAGATCGACACCGTCGCGGGTGGCGGTCGGGGGTGGGCATGCGTGGACGCGGGGGAAAGCCGCGTACGATCCGCAGGTGGCGGCGACAGCGCGCTGGTGAGTTGCTGCGGACATGCTCACGGACGTGCGATCAAAACCACCAGACACAGGGGGCCGAAGACGTCCCCTGATCGCCTTGTTTCTGCCACGATTCCGAGTGGACGGGGCTCGGAGCGCACAGCTCTCCCCGCCCGCGACCTCCGCCGGGGGGACCCCCAACCGGCACGCCTATGACCAGTGGGAGAGTCACGGTGTACTTCGCCGCACTGCTCGCGCGCACCGAAGACGGGTGGGAAGCGAGCGACACAGAGCTCGACGATGTGGAAACCCTGTCGGATCTCGCCGACCTGGCCCGGGAGTCCTCCGGCGAAGACGACGACACGGTCCTCGTCTTCATCGAACAGGAGGACTCGTGGTTCGGCATCGTCCGTGTGGACGGTGAGGAGGACCCGCGCGTCTACGTCTCCGACGCCGCTGCCGCCAATCGCAGCTCGTACGGCGAGCTGCTGCTCACCGACGAACTGCTCGGAAGGGACCCGGGTGACGACGACCTGGACGCCCTCGACCTCGACGGCACCGAGGACGGTGAGGAGGAGGACGCCGGGGACGACGGAGCCGAAGGCGCCGCCGCCTCGGCGGACGCGGTGCCGCACGGCCCGGTCGGCGACCCCCGCATCCTCGACGACCTCGGCTTCGGCGAGAAGGAGCTGAGAGCGCTGTCCAGCGACGCCCTCAGTGAGATCGCCGAGGCCCTGGGCGCCTCCGAGGTCCTGGAGACCGTCCGCTGACCGCTGCACCCGCGCCGCCGGACCCGGTGCGCGACCCCTGGCGGGCCGCGATGCGGCTCGCCCTGGACGAGGCCCGGCTGGCCGTCCTCGGCGGGGACGTCCCGGTCGGCGCCGTCGTGCTGGCCGCGGACGGCACCACCGTCCTCGCGGCCGGCCACAACGAACGCGAGGCCGGCGGCGATCCGACGGCCCATGCGGAGGTGCTCGCGATCCGGCGGGCCGCCGCACGGCTCGGCGAGTGGCGGCTGACCGGCTGCACACTCGTCGTGACGCTCGAACCGTGCACGATGTGCGCGGGCGCGCTCGTCCAGTCCCGGGTGGACCGCGTCGTCTACGGCGCCCGGGACGAGAAGGCGGGCGCGGCCGGCTCCCTCTGGGACGTCGTCCGCGACCGGCGCCTCAACCACCGCCCGGAAGTGATCGAGGGCGTGCTCCCCGACGAGTGCGCCGACCTGCTCACCGAGTTCTTCCGCACCCGCTGACAACCGATTTCGAGGCACGGCCCCCCGTGCTGTAAGGTCTCCCTCGGTAGCGTGTCCGAGCGGCCGAAGGAGCTCGCCTCGAAAGCGAGTGTGGCGCAAGTCACCGAGGGTTCAAATCCCTCCGCTACCGCTGTTGGACGAAGGGTCCGGTTCGATGAGCCGGACCCTTCGCGCGTCTCCGGCTCACTTCCGGTCTGCCGTCAGTTGTCGAGCGGCTTGACGCCCCGGCCGGCCCACGGGCCATCGCCCAGGGCATTGAGCGGGTCCAGATCGCGATGGTGCGGTCGGTCGATGCCACCATGACATTGTCGCGCAGGCCGGTCCGCAGCTCACCGCCGCGGCTGCCTTCGTCGTTGGCCTTGGAGGCGGCCGCCGGCCGTGACCCGGTCGGGCCGGTGGCGGCGGCCGGTCGCGTCAGTGAGGGCAACCAGGGGTCCCATGTGTTCGTCAGCCGGCCGGTCACGCTCCAGTGAACGGGTCAAGATTGTGTGGGTAAGTGCTCCCGAGTCCGGCAACCACGACCGCGCAGCACAAACGGCCTAGTCCCGCCCGCTCATGCCTGGCTGATTCGGGAACAGACCCTTGCAGTCATCGAAGCTGATCACAGCATTTCATTCTTGGGCGAATTCTGCTCGCAACGCTGCCTGTCGTTGAGAGGCTCGTCTTCCTTCGAGAAGGCAGCGATGACAGAGCACACGACAACCACGGCGAGGATGATGATCAAAGCTTTCCGATACGTCATCTGCCCGAATCCACCACCGATCACGGTGCGCCGACCCGAGGCTGCGCCATAGGCAGAGGATCCGGCAGCACGCTGCCGGCCTGCGGGAAGACGTGACGGCGACTTGGATCTGGGACGCAGTTCGGCCTTCGGATGCCGTGCCCTGCGCGGCCGATCAGGGAGCCACCAAGGGGTCAATCCCGCTGGCACCGCCAGGAGGGGCGCGCTGCCACCCAGCCGGCGGACGGTTGATGTACTCCTCACTCCATCCGACAGCACTGATAGCATTGATAGCGTGACGAGGGAGGCGCCGTGGCAACTCTGACAATCCGAGGACTCGACGACGCGATCCACGCGCGGCTGCGCGTGCAGGCAGCGCGGCACGGACGGTCGATGGAGGCCGAGGTTCGTGCGATTCTCAGCGAGCAGCTCGCGCCTGACAGTTCCTCCCGTCCGTTGGGAACTCGCATCCGCGAGCGATTCGCCGGGCTCGGCGGAGCGGAGTTGGAGCTGCCCGCTCGGCAGGATGCGCCACGCTCGGCGGTCTTCGAATGATCATCCTTGACACCAATATCCTGTCGGAGCTGGTGAAGCCCGCTCCGGAGCAGCGGGTCGTCGAGTGGCTCGACAGCCTCGCACCCGATGAGGTCGTGACGACTGCGGTGACGGCTGCAGAGCTGTGGTACGGGGTGCGTCGGCTGCCGGACGGCAAGCGCAAGTCGGAGCTTGCCGACGGCATCGATGCGATGTTGTTCGAGGATCTCGGCGGGCGTATCGAGGTGTTCGATGCGGCTGCGGCCACTCGATACGCCGACATCGTGCTGGTCCGGGAGAGCCTCGGCCGGCCCATCGCCGCCGCTGACGCACAGATCGCTGCGATCTGCGCCCGGCACAAAGCGACACTGGCGACCAGGAACATCAAGGATTTCGAGGGCACCGGCATCACACTCGTGAATCCCTGGGACGACGCACCAGCCAGCCACGACTGACAGTGCCAGGGCCCCGGGGCACGGCTCTCCGGCAGTCGGGCCGACGCGGCCTGCACGAAGCACACCAATGCTTCATACGAAGGGCCCGGTCCACTGGATCGGGCCCTTCGTCGTGTGCGCGCGTTCTTCATCGTTTTCCGATGATCCGACAGTTACACTCACGCCCGGCAACAGGGGGCCCGAGCGGGCACATTCAGGGGAGGCCAGGTGGCGGTGAACGCCAAAAAGATCGCCGTCTACGTACTCGTGGTCTTCGTGCTGTACGTGATCATCACGGACCCCGCCAAGGCCGCGGACTACGTCCAGATAGGCTTCCAGGGCATATCGGACGCCGCCAAGGCCATCGGCGACTTCTTCACCTGGCTCGCCGACGGGGCGCAGTAGGACGCACGGGAGTTCCCATGATCCGCCACCTGGTCCTCTTCAAGCTGAACGAGGGCGTCGAACGCGACGATCCCCGGGTCGTGGAGGGCGAAGCGGCCTTCCGTGCCCTCGGTGACACCATCGGGGAGCTGCGCTTCTGGGAGCTGGGCTGGAACGTCAGCGACCGCACCGTCGCCTACGACTTCGCGATCAACTCGGCGGTCGAGGACGGCGACGCCCTGAAGCGGTACCTCGAACACCCGGCCCACCAGGCCGGTGTCGCGCTGTGGCGGGAGTTCGCCACCTGGGTGGTCGCGGACTACGAGTTCTAGCCCGCGCCGCCGCCGGACACCTGGAGCCCCTCGCCGTGACGGCGGGGGGTTTTCGCGTCCCTGACCGCCCAACTTGTCCCTCAACACGGCGTTATGGGGTGCTTGCACACAGTGCACATGTCTTGTGATGCTATGACCGCTTTTGACGGATGATTGACCGATGAAGAGGTGGCGTTGACCGTGTCGGCCAGTACTGCGCCGCCTCAGGAAGAGGCACCCGCCCAGGCTCCCGGTCAGGCGCCGGCCCCGACCGAGGCCCCGACCGTGGTTCCGACCACGGTTCCGGCCACGGCCCAGACGCCGGGCCAGGCGCCCGCCCCGGCCCCGGAGCGGCGCCGCGGGGCCGACACCCGGGCGCTGACCCAGGTGCTCTTCGCCGAACTCAAGGAACTCCAGCCGGGCACACCGGAGCACCACCGCGTGCGCGGGGCGCTGATCGAGGCCAACCTCCCGCTCGTGCGCTACGCCGCCGCCCGCTTCCGCTCCCGCAACGAGCCCATGGAGGACGTCGTCCAGGTCGGCACCATCGGCCTGATCAACGCGATCGACCGCTTCGACCCGGACCGGGGCGTGCAGTTCCCCACCTTCGCGATGCCGACCGTCGTCGGCGAGATCAAGCGGTACTTCCGCGACAACGTCCGCACGGTCCACGTCCCGCGCCGCCTCCACGAGCTGTGGGTGCAGGTCAACAGCGCCACCGAGGACCTGACGACGGCCTTCGGCCGCACCCCCACCACCGCCGAGATCGCCGAACGGCTGCGGATCACCGAGGACGAGGTGCTCTCCTGCATCGAGGCCGGCCGCTCGTACCACGCGACGTCCCTGGAGGCCGCCCAGGAGGGCGACGGGCTGCCGGGCCTGCTGGACCGCCTCGGCTACGAGGACCCGGCCCTGGACGGCGTGGAACACCGCGACCTGGTCCGCCACCTCCTCGTCCAACTCCCCGAGCGCGAGCAGCGCATCCTGCTGCTCCGCTACTACAGCAACCTCACCCAGTCGCAGATCAGCGCGGAGCTCGGCGTCTCCCAGATGCATGTCTCCCGGCTCCTCGCCCGCAGCTTCCAGCGCCTGCGCTCGGCCAACCGCATCGAGGCGTAGGCGGTCGGGCGACCGGATCGGGGTGAGGCGACCCGCCCGTCCGTCGATTTCACCGTGTCGGCCCGAGGCACAGGCCGATGCACCGGCGCACAGGTGGGGCGCACGCACAGGGCGCACGGCTCTGGTCACGTCACCCGATGGTGGATCGCAAGCACGAGCGAGAGATCACCGTCGAGAGCGAATCACACAACCCGTCACTTCCCGACACAACTGCGCTGAAAAACCGTCACACCCCCTCTTTCCAGGGCTGATTCGTCACGGTGATGTCGACATGTCACTACAGCGTGTTGCCGACATGTGACATTCTTCCGGAAGCGCGTTTGCCAGAGCTTCGGCTCCGGTATTCAGGTGAAGGCTGACGTTCTCCTCGACGGGACCGTTCGCCGCGACCGTCCCGCGACCCAAAGGGGGTGGCATGTCCGCAGACCAGGGCAGCTCGAAGGTGCTCACGCTCACGAAGAGCGAGTCCGCGCCCGCCGAGCCCGACGTGCTCGACGACGTCACGGCCCTCGAGGCCGCGCCGGCTCCGGCTCTCCCGGCCACGGGGGCCATCGACACCCGCACCCTGTCCCGCTCCCTGTTCCTGCGACTGGCCGCCCTCGACGAGGACAGCCCCGAGCGGGTCTATGTCCGAGACACCCTCATCGAACTGAACCTCCCCCTCGTGCGCTACGCGGCGGCCCGCTTCCGCTCGCGCAACGAGCCGATGGAGGACATCGTCCAGGTCGGCACCATCGGCCTGATCAAGGCGATCGACCGCTTCGACTGCGAACGCGGCGTGGAGTTCCCGACGTTCGCGATGCCGACGGTCGTGGGCGAGATCAAGCGGTTCTTCCGCGACACCTCCTGGTCGGTCCGCGTCCCGCGCCGCCTCCAGGAGCTGCGGCTCGCCCTCACCAAGGCCAGCGACGAGCTGTCCCAGAAGCTGGACCGCTCCCCGACGGTGGCCGAACTGGCCGCGGTCCTGGGCGTGTCCGAGGAGGACGTGGTCGACGGCCTCGCCGTCGGCAACGCGTACACGGCCTCCTCGCTGGACTCCCCGGCCCCCGAGGACGACGGCGGCGAGGGCTCCCTGGCCGACCGCCTCGGCTACGAGGACACCGCGCTGGAGGGCGTGGAGTACCGCGAGTCGCTGAAGCCGCTGCTGGCCAAGCTGCCGCCCCGTGAGCGCCGCATCATCATGCTGCGCTTCTTCGCCAACATGACCCAGTCGCAGATCGGCGAGGAGGTCGGCATCTCCCAGATGCACGTCTCCCGGCTGCTCACCCGGACCCTGGCCCAGCTCCGGGACGGACTCATCGCCGACTGACCGCCGATCCGGCCGGCGGGGCACCGGGACTTCCTTCTTGACGGTCCGTCAGTGACACTGACGCGATGCCGAAGCCCTCGGAGCACCAGCCTTCGGAACGAGCGGACCGGACACGGCCCCGTGGCCGTCGAGGCGCCCTGTGGGGCGCGTCGGCGGCCGCCGTCGTGTGTGCGGGGGTCGTGCTGGGCGGCTGCGGGGGAGACGGCGGCCCGGGCGGCGGTTTCGCGGCGGTCGGCCCGGCCGGGGGCGGCGCCACGACCGGCATGGACGCGGCCCCGACGGGAGGGGTGCGGTTCATCCCGCTGGACGGCCCGCCGTCCAACTCCCCCACCGGAGAGGGCAGTCCGCGACCGGCCGGCTCCTCGGCCGCACCCGCCGTTCCCGGCCCTACGACGGCTCCTGCCGCACCCTCGGGCACTCCGGCACCCTCGGTACCGCCCAGGACCGAACCGGGGCCCGCACAGAGCCCCGTACCGCCCCGGCCGTCGGCACCGGCACCGACCCCGGACCCGGCCGCACTGACCACCGGCACCCCGGTGCGGGCGGCCACCGATCTGCGCTGGTGCGAGGACGTGACCCTCGACTTCCACAACTCCGGTGGTACGGCGGTGCGTTCGGGCACCGTCGTGTTCGGCACGCATGTGATCGGCGCGCTCGGGATCGACTGGGCCACGGTCGACTCGACCGTGCCCCTGCCCACGCCGATCGCCCCCGGGACCCGGAAGCGGCGGACGTGGACGGTGTGCGTCGACTCCTGGCGCGTGCCGCTGGGCATGCACGTCGAGACGCGGGACGTGTCCGTCCGGTGGGAGTGAGCGCCGGCGGCCGGGCCGCCGGCGTCGGTGTTACGCGAGCGCCAGCCAGGCGACCGCGACGACGATCAGCACCGCGGCGGCGACGCCGACGATGAGACCGACCCGGGGACCGGCCGGCGCGGGGGCCTGACGGGAGGCCTGGGGCGCGCCCTCGTCGACGAACGCGCGGAACATCTGGGTGCTGCCTGCGGGGTCGTGGTTGCCCTGGGGGCCCTGGTTGTTCGCCATGGGCCGAGACACTAGCGAAAACGGCCGTGCCGACCCAAGCGGGGGTGGGCATTGCCCTCGCAATACTTGCCTTTGCCAACTTTTTGCGGCGCTCTCCCCGTTTTATTTGCCTGTAGCAACCAAACGAGGTCTATGGTTGCCCTAAGCAACGATAAACGGGAGGTGTGGTGGCCGGGCAGACGCAGTACGAGGAGCTGATCCGTCAGTTCAGCGCCTTCGGCGCCGTGAAACGGGAGCTGGGACGGATCATGCCGCCCGAGTGCCCCGGCGGCTCCGCGGCCGTGCTGACGCTGCTCCACCAGCACGGCGCCATGCGCATCAGCAATCTCTCCGAGCTGCTCGCCGTCGATCTGTCGGTCACCAGCCGCCATGTCGCCCATGTCGCCGAGCGCGGCTGGATCGAGCGGTCGCCCGACCCCGCCGACAAGCGTTCCCGCATCCTGCGTCTGACCCCCTCGGGGCGCGCGCAGCTCGACGAACTCTCCCGGCGCACCACCCGCATGCTCGCCGAGCGCCTCGCCGACTGGACCGACGACGACGTCGTCCAGCTCACCCGGCTGATGGCCCGGCTCAGAGCGGGCTTCGACGACTGCCGCGGGACACCGCACCGGCCGCCGGCACCCCCGTCGACCGTCGCTTCCGAAGAACCGACCACCCGTACACCCGCGACCACATAAGAGAAGGAAACCCATGGCAACGACCACACCAGCCGGTGTGCGGGCCCATGCCAGGCACGGGGGCGGCTCCGAGCACGGCCCCATGACCCACCGGCAGATCATGGAGGCGCTCTCCGGGCTGCTGCTCGGGATGTTCGTGGCGATCCTGTCGTCCACGATCGTCTCGAACGCCCTCCCGGAGATCATCGGCGACCTCGGCGGCGGCCAGTCCGCCTACACCTGGGTTGTCACCTCCACCCTGCTGGCGATGACCGCGGCCACCCCGCTGTGGGGCAAGCTCGCCGACCTCTACAACAAGAAGGCGCTCGTCCAGCTCGCCCTCGTCATCTACGTACTGGGCTCGATGGCGGCCGGGCTGTCGCAGAACGCCGGCATGCTGATCGCCTGCCGTGTCGTGCAGGGCATCGGCGTCGGCGGACTGTCCGCCCTCGCGCAGATCGTGATGGCGGCGATGATCTCCCCGCGCGAGCGCGGCCGTTACTCCGGCTACCTCGGCGCGACCTTCGCCGTGGCCACCGTCGGCGGCCCGCTGCTCGGCGGGGTCATCACCGACACCGACTGGCTGGGCTGGCGCTGGTGCTTCTACGTCGGCGTGCCCTTCGCGGTGATCGCGCTGATCGTGCTCCAGAAGACCCTGCACCTGCCCGTCGTGAAGCGGGACGTGAAGGTCGACTGGGCCGGCGCGTTCTTCATCTCGGCGGCGGTCTCGCTGCTGCTGGTCTGGGTCACCTTCGCCGGTGACAAGTACGACTGGCTGTCCTGGCAGACGTACACGATGGTCGCCGGGTCCGTCGTCCTCGCGCTGGTCTTCGTGCTCGTCGAGTCGAGGGCCGCCGAGCCGATCATCCCGCTGCGGCTGTTCCGCAACCGCACCATCACGCTGTCCTCGGTCGCCTCGATGTTCGTGGGCGTCGCGATGTTCTCCGGCACGGTGTTCTTCGCGCAGTACTTCCAGCTCGCCCGGGACGAGTCCCCGACCATGTCCGGCGTGCTGACCATCCCGATGATCGGCGGACTGTTCGTCTCCTCCACCGTCTCCGGGCAGCTCATCACCCGCACGGGCAAGTGGAAGGCGTGGCTGGTCGGCGGTGGTGTGCTGGTCACCGCGGGCCTCGGTCTGCTGGGCACGATCCGCTACGACACGCCGTACTGGAAGACCGCCGTCTTCATGGCGCTGCTCGGGCTCGGCGTCGGCATGATGATGCAGAACCTGGTGCTGTCCACGCAGAACCAGGTCGACCCCTCCGACCTCGGCTCGGCCAGCTCCACGGTCACCTTCTTCCGCTCCCTCGGCGGTGCGATCGGCGTCTCCGCGCTGGGCGCCGTGATGGCGAACCGGATCACCGACTACGCCCGGGACGGCATCGCGGGACTCGGCCCGAAGTACGCCTCCCTCGCCTCCGGCTCCGGCGCCTCCAGCGAGATCCCGGACATGGACAAGCTGCCCGCGCCGCTGCGCACGGTCATGGAGAGCGCGTACGGCCACGGCATCGCGGACGTCTTCCTGATCGCCGCCGTGATGGCGCTGCTCGCCTTCCTGATCACCCTGTTCATCAAGGAGGTCCCGCTGCGGACGGCGGGCGCGATGGCCCAGGCGGCGGAGGAGCCGGTGACGGCCGAGCCCGCTGCCGACGCCCCGGTCGAGGCCACCGCCGCGGTGTCCGCGCCCGCCGCCGAGGCCGGTACGGGCATCTGGGTCCACGGTCATGTCCGTGGCGCGGAGGACGCTCCCGTCCCGGAAGCCGCCGTCACCCTGATCTCCCCGGCCGGCCGCCAGCTCGGCCGCTCGGTCGCCCGGCCCGACGGCGCCTACACGCTGGACGCGCCCGGGGCGGGGTCGTACGTCCTGATCGCCTCCGCGGACGGGTTCCGGCCGCACGCGTCCACGATCGTGGTGAACGGCGAACCGGTCGCCCACGACGTCCTGCTCAGCGGGACCGGCGGGCTGGACGGGACCGTCCTGGCCGACGGGTCCGGCGACGCCGTCAAGGACGCCCTGGTGGTGGTCACCGACGCGCGCGGCGAGGTGCTGGCCACCGGGACCACCGGTGAGCGGGGCGAGTTCGGCTTCGCGGAGCTGGTGCCGGGTGCCGTGACGGTCGCGGTCGACGCACCCGGCTTCCGGCCGCGCGCGCTCCCCGTGGAGATCGGCGCGACCGGCGCGACCCGGGTGGAGGTCGCCCTGGAGGCGGGCGCCCGGCTCCGGGGTGTCGTACGGGCGCCGCACGGTCCGCTGGCCGACGCGCGGGTGACGCTCGTGGACGCGGCGGGCGACGTGGTCCGCACGGCGACGACGGGTCCGGACGGGGCGTACTCCTTCGCCGACCTGGACGCCGGCGCGTACACGGTGACCGCGAGCGGCTGTCCGCCGGTGACCACCGCGCTGACCGTAGCCGGGGACGGGACGGACGGGCACGACATCGAACTGGCCCATCCGGAGGTTCCGGAGGTGTAGCGGTTCGCCGGGCGGGGAGCGACGGGAAACGGGCGGGTGGCGGGGTGCTGTGGGCGCCCCGCCACCCGCCCGCCCGTCTCCGCCAGCCCCCGGGGCGGAACCCGCCTACGCTGGCCCCATGGCACCGAACATCGCGACCAACACCTCCGTCACACTCGCCGAGTTGCTGGACTTCGTCCGTCCCCGGCACCGCGCGATCCTGCTGACCCGGCGGGGCGACGGCGGCCCCCAGGGGTCACCGCTGACCTGCGGGGTCGACGACTCGGGCCGGATCGTCGTCTCCACCTACCCGGAGCGCGCCAAGACCCGCAACGCCAGGCGTGACGAGCGGGTCAGCGTCCTCGTGCTGAGCGACGAGTGGGACGGGCCGTGGGTCCAGATCGACGGGACGGCCGAGGTGATCGACTCCCCCGACTCCGTGGAGCCCCTCGTGGAGTACTACCGGAACATCGCGGGCGAGCATCCCGACTGGGACGAGTACCGGGCCGCGATGGTCAAGCAGGGCAAGTCGATCATCCGTGTCACACCGGAGCGGTGGGGGCCGGTGGCGACCGGGGGCTTCCCGGCGCGGCTGGCGCAGGACTGAGGGTCCTGAGGGTCCCGGGGGAACAGTGCCAGGCGCGCCGGGGTGGGCCCGCGTCAGCCGCTCGTCTGCTGGGTCAGGTCGTAGAAGGTGGCCGAACCCACCGTCACCTCCTTGAAGTTCTCCTGGACCCAGGTGCTGATCTGGGAGGACGTGCCGTCGCTGCCGCCCATGCCGCCTCCGGTGCCGCTGGAGATGAAGTAGTGGATCCTGCCCTCGGCCACGTACTCCTTGAACTGGGCCAACGTCGGTGACGGGTCGGTGCCGTTGAAGCCGCCGATCGCCATCACGGGCTCGCCGGTGGAGAGTTGGTAGCTCGCGGCGTTCTGCGAGCCGATCGCGGCGGCGGCCCAGGTGTAGTCGTCGGCGTCGGTGGTCAGCAGCTTCTTGGCCTCGGTGGAGACATCGGCGCCGTTCAGCAGGCCGCCCATGCCACCGCCGCCTCCGCCGCCCATGCCTCCGGTGCCTTCACCGAGCTGTCCACCGGGACCGGTCTGCTGGCCCTGGCCCTGATTCTGGCCTTGTCCCTGGCCCTGGTTCTGGCCCGGCATGCCGCCGCCCGGGAAGCCGTTGCCGCCGCCCTGCTGGTTCTGGCCCTGGCCCTGCTGGCCGCCGAAGCCGCCCGGCATGCCACCGCCGCCTCCGCCACCGGGGCCGCCGCCGCCCGGACGTCCGCCGCCCATCATGGACGCGCCCGACGGGCCCGCCGTCACGATGGAACCGCTGTGGCCCTCCTGGAGCGTGCTGATCGTGTACGCCGTCGGACCGGCCAGCGCGGCCGCCAGGCCGAGCGAGGCCGCCGCGAGGGCGAGGGTGCGCGTGATCCGGCCCGCGAAGATCAGGCCGAGCGCGGCGACCAGACCGCCGACCAGGACCAGCCACTTCAGCCAGGGCAGGTAGTCGGGGGTGCGGTTGAGCAGGACGTACGACCAGGAGGCCGCCGCGACGACCGAGGCCGCGAGGCCGATCGAGGCCCACAGCTCGGACCGCCGCTCCCAGAGCAGGCCGGCGCCCATGCCGATCACCGCCGCCAGATAGGGGGCGAGGGCCACGGTGTAGTACTGGTGGAAGATGCCCGCCATGTAGCTGAAGACGACCATGGTGATCAGCAGCGAGCCGCCCCACACCAGCAGCAGCCCGCGGGTGGCCGAGGTGCGGCCGTACTTCCGGGTCGCCACCAGTCCGGCGATCAGCAGGACCAGCGCGGCCGGCAGCAGCCAGGAGATCTGGCCGCCGATCTCGGAGTTGAACATCCGGTCCCAGCCGGTCTCGCCCCACTGCCCGGTGTTCCCACCGCCGCCGCCCCCGCCGACGCTGCCGGTCTCCTCGCCGTTGAGGCGGCCGAGACCGTTGTAGCCGAAGGTCAGTTCCAGGAAGGAGTTGTTCTGGGAGCCGCCGATGTAGGGGCGGGAGGAGGCGGGCCACAGCTCGACGATCGCGACCCACCAGCCGCCGGCCACGATCAGCGCGCCGGTGGCGGCCGCGAGCTGGCCGAGGCGCTTCCTGACCGGCACCGGCGCGCAGACCGCGTAGACGATCGCGAGCGGCGGCAGGATCAGGAACGCCTGGAGCGTCTTGGCGAGGAAGGCGAAACCGATCGCGACCCCGGCCCACAGCAGCCACCTGGTCCGGCCGTCCTCCACCGCGCGGGCGACGAAGTAGCAGGCCACGGCCATCAGCAGGGCCAGCATCGCGTCCGGGTTGTTGAACCGGAACATCAGCGCGGCGACCGGGGTGAGCGCGAGCACGCCGCCCGCGATCAGACCGGCCGCGGGGCTGAACCTGCGGCGCACGGAGGCGTAGACGACGGCGACCGTGCCGACGCCCATCAGCACCTCGGGGACGAGGATCGCCCATGAGTTCAGGCCGAACAGCCGTACCGACAGGGCCATCGGCCACAGCGAGGCCGGGGGCTTGTCGACGGTGATCGCGTTGCCCGCGTCCAGCGAGCCGAAGAAGAGGGCCTTCCAGGACTGGCTGCCGGCCTGGACGGCCGCGGAGTAGAAGGAGTTGGCGTAGCCGGAGGCGCTCAGGTTGTACAGGTAGAGCAGGAGGGTGGCGGCGAGCAGGGCGAGGAAGGCCGGGCGGACCCAGCGGGGGTCCTCGGGCCGGCCGCGCCACAGTCTGCGGTGCGGGGGCTGCTTCGGCTCACCCGGTGCGGGGGCCGGGGCGGCCGGCGGGGCGGGCGCCGCTTCCGGGGGCTGGTTCGTCGTCGGGTCGAGCTGGGTGGTCATCGGGCGTCCCCCGGGTCGGTGTCGTGGGGACGCACCGGCGACAGGCGCAGGGTGGCGTCCCTCCAGGTGCCGTCGAAGGCGCGGCTGTCGTGGGTGCCGTTCGCGCCGTACGCCTTCGTGGCAAAGGTCATGTGGTCGTGGGCCGGGCCGTCCTGGGCCGGGCCGTCGTAAGCCGTGCCGCTGTGAGCCGTGCCGCTGTGAGCCGTGCCGTCGTACGTCGTCGGCTCCCGTCGGTCCGGGAACACCCAGGCCCGGAAGAGCAGGAAGCGCAGGACGGTCGCCGCGAGGTTGGCCGCGATCAGGACGGCGAGTTCGGTGGAGTGCGCGGGGTCGGAGTTCGCGGCGTCGAGCGCGGCGAGCGAGCCGCTGGTCAGCGCCAGGCCGATGCCGAAGACGACCAGCCCCTGCGCCTGGTGCCGGACGGCACCGCTGCGGCCGCGCACCCCGAAGGTCAGTCTCCGGTTGGCGGCGGTGTTGGCGACCGCCGAGACCAGCAGCGCCAGCGCGTTCGCGGTCTGCGAGCCGGCGAACAGCCGGAAGCCGCTGTAGAGCAGCAGGTAGAACAGGGTGGAGAGGGCGCCGACGACACAGAAGCCGACGAGCTGACGGGCCAGTCCGCCGGGTACGTCCGTGAGGTCCCGGTCGCGCGGGTCGTCGCCGAACGGCCTGGTCAGCCGGTCCAGCGGCAGCGAACCGGTGGCCAGCGCCCGGCCCACGCGCCACACGCCCCGCAGATCGTCGGTCGCCGTCTTCACGATGTGCACGGTGGAGTCCGGGTCGTCGACCCAGTCGACCGGCACCTCGTGGATGCGCAGTCCCGCCCGCTCGGCGAGCACCAGCATCTCGGTGTCGAAGAACCAGCCGGTGTCCTCCACCAGCGGCAGCAGCACCTGCGCCACATCGCGCCGGATCGCCTTGAAGCCGCACTGCGCGTCGGAGAAGCGGGCCTGGAGCGAGCCGCGCAGGATGAGGTTGTAGGCCCGGCTGATGAACTCCCGCTTCGGCCCGCGCACCACCCGGGAGCTACGGGCGAGCCGGGAGCCGATCGCCAGGTCGGAGTGGCCGGAGATGAGCGGGGCCACCAGCGGGAGCAGCGCGTTGAGGTCGGTGGACAGGTCCACGTCCATGTACGCGAGGACCGGGGCGTCGGAGGCGGACCAGACGGTCCGCAGCGCCCGGCCGCGGCCCTTCTGCTCCAGCCGGAAGGACGTCACCTCCGGGATCCGGTCCGCCAGCCGCCGCGCCACCATCGGGGTGGCGTCCGTGGAGGCGTTGTCCGCGATCGTGATGCGGAAGGGGTACGGGAACGTACGCGCCAGGTGGTCGTGGAGTCTGCGCACGCACGGCTGGAGGTCCTTCTCCTCGTTGTAGACGGGGATCACTACGTCCAGGACAGGCGTACCGGCTGTGGCGGCCGGGAGGTGCTCCCGCGCCGGCAGGGTGCCGGGAGAAGAGTCGGTTCGCATGACAACGACTCTGCTCAGGCGCCCTGTCGCACCCATGTGGTGGCCCTGTGCCCGGCCTGTGAGTCGAGTTGCCAGTTCGTTTCGGGCGCCGGACGGAGCACGGCGGGCCCGAGCGCGGGCAGATGGACGGTGAACACGGTGCGTCCGGGCACGCTGTCCACGGTCACGGCGCCGCCGTGCGCGGTCGCGACGGCCTGCACGATGGCGAGGCCGAGGCCGGTCGAGCCGGAGGCGCGGGAGCGCGAGGAGTCGCCGCGGGCGAACCGTTCGAAGACGTGCGGGAGCAGGTCGGGCGGGATGCCCTGACCGTCGTCCTGGACGTCGACGCACAGCCACGGCCCCTCCCGCCGCACGCGTGCGGTGACCGTCGTACCGGGCGGGGTGTGCGTCCGGGCGTTGGCCAGCAGGTTGACGAGCACCTGCTGGAGCCGCGCCGAGTCGGCGGACACCAGGGCGGGTTCGTCGGGGAGGTCGAGGCGCCAGATGTGCTCGCGTCCGGCGGCGCGGGCGTCGCTGACGGTGTCGATGACCAGCGGTACGAGGTCGGTCTGCTCGAACTGGAGCGGGCGGCCCGCGTCGAGGCGGGCGAGCAGCAGCAGGTCCTCGACGAGCAGGGTCATCCGGCCGGCCTCGGACTCGATACGGCCGAGCGCGTGCCGGGTGTCGGGCCCGACCTCCTCGCGGCCGCGCCGGGTCAGTTCGGCGTATCCGCGGATGGAGGCGAGGGGGGTGCGCAGTTCGTGGCTGGCGTCCGCGACGAACCGGCGTACCCGCATCTCGCTCTCCTGGCGGGAGTGCAGGGCGCCGTGGACGTGGTTCAGCATGCGGTTGAGGGCGGCGCCGACCTGGCCGACCTCGGTGTGCGGATCGCACTCCGCCTCCGGCACGCGCTCGCTGAGGTTGACCTCGCCGGTGTGCAGGGGCAGTTCGGAGACCCGGGTGGCGGTCGCGGCGACCTTGCGCAGCGGGCGGGTGGCGACGCCGACGATCACCGTGCCGGCGATCCCGGCGGCGACCAGGCCGGCGGCGGTGACGCTCAGCTCGACGAGGATCAGGGTGTTGATCGTGTTGTCGGCGTCGGCGGTGGGGATGGCCACGTAGTACGCCGAGTCGTCGTTGCTGGAGTACGTGACGCGGTAACCGCCCAGGCCGGGAAGGTCCACGGTGTGCTCGTCGCCGTCCTGCGGGACGGAGTTGAGCACCTCGGTCTGGGCCGTCGTGAGCGCCTTGTGGTCCATCTCGTAGTTGTTCTCGGCCTCGGACGTCACACCGCGCTCGGCGCTGGTGACGGTGCCGTCCACGACCTTGGCGGCGATCGTGCCGGTCGGCTGGGGGCCCTTGGTGACGAACTCCGCGAGGTCGGTCTCCTGGGCCGTGAGCTGCTGGTCGGGCAGGCCCATGCCGGTCTTGGGCTGGGCGGGCGGCCCTCCGAAGTCGCGGGGCGCGACCCGCGCGGCGACCTCCTTGAGCCGGCCGTCGAGCTGCTCGTACAGATGCGAGCGCAGCGCGAGCGTCGTCACCGTGCCGATCACGGCGCACACGACGGCGATCAGCACCACGGACGCCACGACGAGCCGGGCCCGCAGGGTGCGGGGCTGTCCCGGCCGGGTCTTCCGCGGACGCGGGTTCGGACGCGGTCGCTGTCGCTGTCGTGGTTGTGGTTGTGGTCGCCGTCGCCCGCTCATGAGGCCGCGGGCTTGATCAGGTATCCGGCGCCGCGCCGGGTGTGGATCATCGGCTCCCGGCCGGCGTCGATCTTCCGCCGCAGGTAGGAGATGTACAGCTCGACGACATTGGCCTGGCCGCCGAAGTCGTAGGACCACACGCGGTCGAGGATCTGCGCCTTGCTGAGCACGCGCCGCGGGTTGCGCATCAGGAAGCGCAGCAGCTCGAACTCGGTGGCGGTGAGGTGGATGTTGTCCCCGGCCCGCGAGACCTCGTGGCTGTCCTCGTCGAGGGTGAGGTCGCCGACGACCAGCATCGACTCGGAGCGCCGGTCGGCGGCACCGGAGCGGCGGATGAGCCCCCGCAGCCGGGCCACGACCTCTTCGAGGCTGAACGGCTTGGTGACGTAGTCGTCGCCGCCGGCGGTGAGACCGGCGATACGGTCCTCGACGGCGTCCTTGGCGGTCAGGAACAGCACCGGGACGTCCGGCAGCTCGCGCCGCAGCCGGCCGAGGACGGTCAGCCCGTCCATGTCGGGCAGCATCATGTCGAGGACGACGGCGTCGGGCCGGAACTCCCGGGCGGTCTGGAGGGCGCCCGTGCCGTCCCCGGCACTCCTGATCTGCCATCCTTCGTAGCGCAGGGCCATGGAGAGCAGTTCGGTGATCGACAACTCGTCGTCCACCACAAGCACGCGGACGGGGCTCCCGTCCGGCCTCAGCAGTTCGGTGCGCCCCTGGGGCGAGGTCGTGGTCATGGGGGACACGATGTCGGGGTGCTCTGAGAACACGCTTTCACCAGTCTGTGATTTCCCTGAGAAGTACACAGGGATCTCTCAGGGAGGGCCTGGGGGGCCTTGGGGGCCTTGGCGGGCCCGGGAGGTTCTTCCGGGTAAGCGCTGTCTCGATCTCAGGGCTCGGCCTCAGAACAGCTCGTCCTGAAGGGGTGCGGCGGCGGTCTTGAACTCTCTTATGGGCACCCGCACTTCCCCCTCAGCAGTGGCCGGCACCAGATCCCACCCGCTCAGCAGCCGCGTGTCCAGGACGACGACCCGATTGCCGGTCGCCAGATGCAGATCGGGCCCGGCGGCGGCCACCAACTCCCCGCTGACTGCTCCCCCGGCGACCAGCTCGGTCACCTCGCCGCAGGCGGCGGGGGCGTGATCGAGCCCGAACACCCCCACATGATCGACGGCTTGGAATGTCTCCCGGGCCAACGACTCGGGCCAGCCGATCAATCCGATGGCCCTCGCATGCAACTCACGGATCTCGGCGGCCCTTTGTCCTTCTTCGAGGTCCGGCAGGGCGGCTCGCACCGCGCGCTTCTCCCCGTAGGGGATCCGGTCGGGAACGCCCAGGGCGGCGCGCAGCAGTTCCTCGCTGCGGCGGGCGGCCATCAGCGGACCGGTGCCGAGCCAGGTGAAGCAGACGGCGCCCTGCTCCAGCAGCCGCGCGGACCCGCGTTCTACGGCCGTGATCCCGACCTTGGCCAGCCCCGGCCCGAACCACGCCAGGTAGACGCGGTAGGGCCGGGGGTCGTCGGCGATGCCGTCCGCGGCGACGGAGTGCGCCCGGTCGAGGCGCGCGCACTCCTCGCAACGGCCCCCGGTGCTGCGCGCCGACACCGTGGCACGCAGCGGACACACGTGTCCACGAGCCCCCGCACACTCCCGCACACCCCCCTCCACGACCCCGAACGCCACGCGCCTCCCCCAGGACAGTGCGCTACGACGCCCCCCGGCCCACGTCAACACCGGCCGCCCCGCCGACCAGCGCAGCCCGGTGCTCCTCCATGCCTGTGCCATCACCCACAACGGTAGGCGCCGCCACTGACAACGCGCTCCGACCTGCGGCTCTTCGCCCGGCGAGCCGACAGCCCAGGCACCCCGGATGTCCGGAGCGAGCCGCCGTGTCCCGGACCCGCATCCCCCACTCGGCCCGCGGCCGCACCCCGGGCGGCTTGCCCCACCCGGCGAGATGCAGCCCCCAGGTGACCAGCGCGGCGACGACGACGATCACCAGCCCTCCGCCCACGAGCACACCGGCCCCGGCACAGACGCCGAGCCCGGTGACGGTGGTCCCCACGGTGGCGACGGCGACACCGGTCCAGCCGGCGACGGTGTGCCCCTCGTCGTACAGCGTCATGGCCATTCCCTCACGATCTAAGAAGCTAGAAAACTACTTACAAGGTAAGAGAAGAAGAAAGCCGATAACAAGGGACCAGCACAGAAGAGCCGCACGCCGCCCGTCTCACCAGGAGCCGTCCCCGCGATGACACCCCCGCCCCGCCCCGCCGCCACTCCCGCAGAAGCGCTGTCGGCGATGGACGACCTGATCGCGGCCAGCATGGTCGGCCAGCAGGAGATGGCCCAGCGCCTCGGTCTGAACGTCACCGACCTGACCTGCTTCGCCTACGTCCTCCAGGCCGGCGAACACCTCCTGACCGCGGGCGAACTGGCGACCCGGGTCCAGGTCACGACCGGCGCGGTGACCGGCATCCTCAACCGTCTCGAACGCGCCGGCTATGTCACCCGTCGCCCCGACCCCCACGACCGCCGCCGCGTCCGCGTGGCCGCCGAACCCACCGCGGTCACCCGCGTCCACGCCCTCTACCAGCCCTACTACGACCGCCTGAACACCCTCTTCGCCGACTACACCGCCGACGAGATCGCCGTCCTCACCGACTGGTTCACCCGCGCCACGACCCTGGCCCACACCTACCGCCGCGAACTCCGCGTCCAGGACGGGACGAGCGCTCCCTAGGGCCTGTCGTCACCTGCCCGCCGACGCACGAAGGGCGGCCGCGCACGTGGGTGCGCGACCGCCCTTCCTCCGCGACGGCGGGAACAGGCTCAGCCGATGGCGTACGCCCGGTACACCGTCTGCACCGAGCGGTTCCCCGCGGCGTCCTTGACCTCGGAGCGCAGGGCGACGGCGCCGGACGCCGGGTTGCGGACGGTCGCCTGCCAGGCCGAGCCGGAGCGCTTGACCGTCGCCGCCTTCCAGGTCTTGCCGCCGTCGGCGGAGGACCAGACCTTGACGGACTTGGCGGTCACCTTGGTGAACTTCGTGTCGGGGTTCTGGGCCCCGCGCGCGGCACTGACATTGACAGTCGTGGTGCTGCTGGGCGCGGCCTGGTTGCGGGCGTTCAGCCCACTCGGCAGGAAACGGGTCAGGAAGACGGGAGCGACCGCCGACTTGGCCGGGTCGGCCTTGAAGTACCAGTCGAGGGTGACGCGCGACGACAGCATGCCGGCGGGGAAGGTGATGCCCGGACGGTGGCGCTGCGCGTCCACGGTCAGGCGGTACCAGCCGGCCGAGCCGATCCGGGCGGAGAACTCGGCGCCGCTGTTGCCCCAGTTGGTCAGGGTCTTCTTCTTGACGGTGGTGCCGCCCTTGGACAGGACCACCGTCTCCTTCGTCGGGTCGGTCGCGGTGACACCGACGTCCGGGTCGCCGATCAGGCCCTCCGGAACGAAGTACACGGACTTCTGCCAGACCGTCGGCAGATAGTGCAACGGCCCCCACACGGCCCGGCCGAACGGCTGGATGACGCTCTGCCCCGCCTTCAACGTCCTGACCTTCGGGAAACCGCCGCTCACGTCGTCGCCGTTGCTCGCGAAGATGTCGTCACGCGGCTGCCAGGTCCCGGGCGTCACATGGGCGACGGCGTTGTACGGCGCGTCGTCGGCGTGGACCTCGGCCATCAGACCGCTCGTGCAGTCGTCGGTCTTCGGCCGCGCCTGGAGCGAGACGCCGTTGTGACGGGCCATCTGCGTACCGCCGCGCACCGAGAAGCGCACGGTCGCCATGTTCGCCCGCTTGAACGTCCCACCGGGCGTGGCCGGGATGCCGGTCGTCTTCTTCACGGCGATGTAGCTGTCGTCACCCGACCACTGCGCCAGGTACCCGAACTGAAGCAGCTTGGAGGAGTCCGGGATGACGTAGAGGGACCCGGCGTCGTTCCATGCGCCCACGCTGTAGGCGGAGGGCATGTCGCTGACGGTGGCGGCGCACACCTGCGCGCTGATCCGCGGCGGCCCGGTCACGTCGGCAGGCGTATCAAGGGCCACCTTGACGGCCTTCCCCTTGCGCGCGTCGAGCGTCACCGCCGTACTGCCCGCCACCTTGACGACCTTCGCGCCGAGGGTGTCGATGCCGAAACCCTCCGTGGTGTTCTCGCCGATGTCGGCCATCGCGATGTACTGCCCCGCCGGCAGGCTGATCCGCTTACCGGACTTGACCGTGTACGTCCGCCCGGACGAAACGGCGACGACCGTGACCGTCGTCGCGACCTTGCCACCGTGCCGCCCCAGCGTGGTGACGGCCAGCGACCCCGAAGCGGCCTGCGCGGAAGCCCCACCCACAACCAACGGCGCCAACGCGGCGACCACACCCACGAAGGCGAGCGATCTCCCTCGCACCATCATCGTTTTCCCCCCTCGAACCCCGAAGCTGATCAATCCTAGCCATGTCACGGACATGGCAGATCAGCCAGGGGCGGCAGGTCACGGGCCACCGCCGGCGGCTACGAGGCAGGCCGACCTGCTTCCAGGGCTCGGCCTGCTCGCTGGCACGATGATCCCGTGGCCGACCTGGAGCGCATCAGAGCAGAGTCCGTGGCGTACTTCCGAGCCCTCGACGAGAACGCCACCTCGCGGCACCACTTCCGCCACGTCGACGAGGAGGGTGGCCTGTGGTGGTTCGAGGCCGTGCCCGACCGCGGCGAGCTGGTGGCCGTCAAGCAAGCCGAACTGACTCCGGCCGGCCGGCTCCACCGGTACGACTGGGAGCACCTGGAGGATGAGCACGGCTTCCTGACAGACCAGGCGATCGACCCGGAAGAGGACCCGCTGGAAGCCATCCCGGCCGAAGAGTTCCAGCGGGTGTGGACTCGGTGACACTCCCGCAGCCTCTGTTCAGTCGAGGAAGTAGGACCAGAAAGGGATTGGGGCGTACTGGTGGTCTTCGGGTGTCGGCACAGCGCGACCGAACTCGTGGTGGAAGTAGTCGACCAGATCGGTGCCGTAGTAAATGATGTCCGTCTGGTACATCGACAGCACAGGGGTACCGGTGCGGTCTGGGTCAGCCAACATGTAGCGGTGCGAGTAGATCGGCACCATGACCGGGACCTTGGTCAAGTACGTGCGCGCTGCTTCCAGGGCATCCTGAGTGACTGTCGGCCGCGGCTCCCAGTCCGGATGCCAGAAACCGCTGTGCTCCACATCGAACAGCACCCCGTGCACCGGCCAGGCCAACCGCTTCGCCAGATCCTCCGGCTCGCCGTCCCGCCAATCGGGCCAATTGCGGCTCCCCGTAGGCAGCCCTGCCCCCAGCAGGGTTCGATGCTCCGGAGCGAAGCGGAACCCCCAGCGCTCCTCGACACGGTCGAGTTCCCGCTCGGTCATGCCCCGCTTCACCTCGACGCGGGCAGAGAGCATGGCAATCAACGCCTCGGCGTCTTCGGAGCTCAGCGGGTTCTCGGAGCTGATCGGAGTCATGCGCCGAACCGTAGGACACCCTCGGGGCCGGCGCGCAGCGGATTTCCCGGGACCTCAGCTCGAAAGCGTGCTCCGGCCTCCGGCTGGCCACGACCTGCTCCCCAGGGAACCGGAACTCGGTTTCCCCTGCGCGTCGTTCGCCTACGCGGCACCCACGGTCAGGGAGTAGTCCACATCAACCGCGAAGTCCCGTGCCCGGCCACGAATCGTCAGGGTGTGGTTCCCGGGTTTCAGTGGGGGCAACTGGACCCATAGGCCGCACCCGGTGGTCGTGAAGCGCCCGTCCGTGCCGGTGACGGGGTTGAGGGCGACGCTCTGTACGGAGATCGACTCTCCTAGGCTGGTCTCCGAGTCGACTTCCTCGCCGTCCAGGACCGCGGACCCGTTGGCCGAGTTCATGAAGATCGCGCAGTCCGTCGGCTCACCCATCAGGTTCACCAGGGGAACTTGATCTTCATGAGTTCCCCTCCCGCGCCGCGCCCCTGAAACGCAAGAGGCCCCGGATCTCTCCGGGGCCTCTTGTCACTGTGCACTCGGCAGGATTCGAACCTGCAACCTTCTGATCCGTAGGCGTGTTCACCCAGAGGCGTGCCACCCGTGACCAGCCGTTGAGCGCCATCGATCCACAGCGACGCGCCCGTCGTCGTCCGCCGCTGTGTGCTGGTGTCCGTGCCTGTTGATGTCAGGCGCTGATGTCAGCCCGCTTGGCAGTCCAGCCCCGCTACGGCTGGGATGCCGACTCTTCAGGCCACCTCTTCTGGCGTCTCAATATGGATCGTTGCGCGATCTCCGACCATCACGCGCACAGTGCGCCGATCACCCTTGGCAGGGTTCAAGGACACTCGCTTTCGCCTCTTCGGTCTCAAGATATTCGACATCAGGTCTGTCGGTTCGTTATCCGCGAAAAACAGATCCGTAACGACAGCCACACACATCTTTTCCTGGACGATTTCCACTTCGAGGTTAAGCTTCTTCACGTCCACCGAACCAAGCGATTCGCCACTGTCCGGATCGAGCACCTCAACGGTCCTATAGAGCGCCACAGAGTCACCTTCTTGGACCCCGGCAAGCGAGCCGCGATTAAGCGCGATACGTGATTCGTCGACAACGGTTGCGAGTTTTGCTTCAATTGCTTTCATTCGACCGACCCCTCATCCACCCCTTGCACCGAAAGGGGATACTCGCTTCCATCATCCTTCAATTGGTATCGCACGAGCTGAACACTCTGTGAGACATCTTCCTCAAATTCCGCTTTTTCCGCTAGCCGGATCCAGAAGTCTTCATCCACCGGTTTCACACAGAGCAGCTGCACGGAACGACGAGAATGGCCCACCTGTCGAACTTCAACTACACCTTTGACAGCGTTGGAATGGCGCATCGTGACGAGGTACCGAGCCCCAGGCTGGGGGGGTTCCCCCGAGCACCGCGCAGTGAGCACAACGGCACCCGAGTCCTTAATGACCCTGCTGATTTCCGGCACTTCCGCCACAAGTGCCGCAACAGTCCCCCACGCCCTACCGATGCCTTCTCGGACACCCTTTTCATACTCCAGCGTACGTTCCCGCAACGCCTCCTCATTCAATACCGAAAGGGCTTCGTTCCTCTCTTGGAGTTCGGCATTAACACGAAGGAGCGTTGGATATTTCGTGATCCGGTTCGTGTACTCGACGCTCATTCGATACGCTCGCGGGATTACGACGGCGACCGACGCGTACGCCAAAGCGCCAGCACCAATGATCCAAAAGGCCCACGTCGCTCCCACGCTTTCCGCAGTGACGTACGTGCCGACGAGTCCAGACAGTGTCAAGACCGCCGTTCCGAAGGTCTTCCAGAACTGTCTCTTAGCCCTACTCATACCATCCCCCGCCCCCCTCTTAATGTCTAAAAAGACCGAACTACATCATACTGAGACGGAGCATCGTCCGGCCGACCTGTACGTCTGTCCCCTGAGCGTCAGGGTCGAGAGGCTTTCAGAGCTGCGATCACGGTCGCCGGGTCACCGTCGTACAACAGGTGCGGTTCATCTGCCTGTGGAGGGACGAAGCGCTTGCGGTACCGCTGTAGGTCGCTCTCGGAGAAGTAGATCGAGTTGGGATCGTTCGCGTGGAAGTCGTTGCGCTTGCTGATCCTCGCCCACAGCTCGTCATGACTGGCTGCCAGATAGACGAGTACGGGAGTCGCGCCGGCGTCTGTGGCGATCGCTCGCCAGTTGGCCCGGTCCTCCGGGGTCCAAAAGCCGTGATCAACCACGACGTCGTGCCCGGCTTTGAGCTGCTCCCGGAGATCGGCCGCCACGTCTTCGAGGACGGGCCGCTCAAGGGTGGGGAAGACGCCTCTGGGGAAGTCCACGCCATAGACACCGTGCCGACGGAACATCTCTTCGTCTGGGCACAGTCGTATGAACCCACGGGCGGTCAGAGCGCGGGAAAGGGTCGTCTTGCCGGAGCCGGGGAGCCCGGCCATAAGGACGCAGAACGGCGGGTGTGGGGGCATCGATCTCGTCACGGTTCGGGAGATGGCGGCCACCTCCGCTTCGGCTTCGGGCTTGATTGTGCCAGCCCTGCGGGCCGTAGGCAGTGCTTCTAGGCGGTCTTCGAGCACGCTCACGAGCGTGCCGTCCGCGACCGTCACGGGGAGACCTCCGATTCTGTGCGCCATGTGCGGCCGGGCCCGCCGAGGTCCACGCCGTATTCCACGATGTTGCCCTCGCTATCCACGAACTTGGCTGTCATCACGACTACCGGGTCCGTCGGCGGGTTGTCAGGGTCCAGTTCCAGGAGCCGGGCGTATTCCGGCGTCAGCAGGCGCGCGGAAGCCGTGTCGATGCGGTGGCTGATCGGGTGACCGGTCGCCTGGGCGATGAGCTGGAGCGACGTTCCCCCTGTCAGACGCTCGCTCGCTGCTAGCTGAGGGATCAGCTTCCCGTACCGAGAGGGAATCCACGACGTGCTGTGAGCGACGATGCCGTGTCGGTCCCGGTACACACGGCTACGGCGCACCACGTCGGAGCCGGGCCGAATGTCCAGCGCTTGCGCCACCTCATCGGGCGCGGGCACCACGGCCGCCTGGTGCGAGTCGGACCGCTCGCCCGCCCCCCAGCTTGACCCGGTACGGCGTCCCCGGTCCTGCCGCTGCGCCCCGGACGACATCGGCGCCGGCTGGTCCAGCACTTCGGTGCCAATGCCGTGGATGCCACGGACAAGCCCCTCGTTGCGCAGCTTGCGCAGGGCTTTCTCGGCTGTCGCCGTACTCACCTTCCACTCTTCCGAGAGGTTCTTGATGCTCGGCAAGAGGGTCCCCGGCTGGAGCTGACCAGACGTAATCAGCTCCGTGTAGTGGGCGGCAATCTTCGCGTACGGCGCCCGATTGTCGGCCTGGCCTGCCATGTTGCCCGCTCCCTGTCGTCACTTCCCTGAGGTTCCCTAGCTTACCGCTTGACACCGCAGGGAACCCTAGGGAACCTTAGGGATGTGCCCGCCGGTCGGTTCACCGGACAGCGGGTGTCGGACCTCAATGCGCCCTGTTTTAGGGCCCGTTCGAGGTCAAGGGGCCCGGGACAGAGCGGGCCGAGGGCGCACCCGACCCTGGTCATTCGGGAGGGCTTAGACCGAAAGGTCACGTCTCCATACGCCTACAACGGGTCACGCCGCGCTACCTGATACGGGCGCGGCACCCCGAAGGAGACATCTTCACCGCCCCGGCATCACGCCGTGAGGGCGCGAGATCGAATCTCGCCCGGGGCACTCCGGCCACTCAACGTGGCCGTGCCGCGCGTCTGGCGCGGCTGACCACCCCACAACGGCGCGCACCCCCGGAGTTGCAGCTCCGGGGGTGCTGTTCGGGCCGTTCCCCCCTTCGAGAGGAATCACGACCCATGAAGCACATCGGTGCTGTTCAGACGGTTGTTACCGCCACCGACGAGTTCGACCGCGAGCCGACGTTCGCGGAGCTGGACGCGATCGCGGTCGAGACACCGCTGATCGACGCGGAGGTTGAGCTGCTGGACGTCCGCATCAGCCTGCTCGACCGCACCCCCACCGAGATGGACCACCAGCGCATCCGCCGGGCGAACCGCAAGGTGCTGGCCGCGCGCCGAACCCTGGCGAACCAGGGCGGCGCCGCTTCGCCGGCGGTGGCCTGATGGAGGCTGAGTTCACGGCGCAGATGTCCATGCGCGAGGGCCGGTGGCGCCTGTACGTGGTGCTGATGAACACCACCGACCGGTGGCCGGAGCACCGGTTCGGCCCGGTGGCGCCGACGTTCACGGACCGCGTGAACGCGCTCACCGCGCTCGGGTTCGAGCCGCTCCCGGAGGTCGGATGGGAGTGGACCGAGGACACCGAGACCCACGACGACCCCTCCTCGCCGGTCATCCTGATCGCCACGATCAAGGTGCGTTCATGGACGGGGGCGACCGCGTGAACGCCGTTCAGATCCGTTCAGCCGAGCGCGCCCTGTCCGTCGGCACGTGGCTGATCGTGGCCGGAGCGATGCTCTACTCGATCCTCACCGTCACCCCGCTCGCCGCCGCCCACACCCCCGACCAGTGGGACTGGACCGCCCCGATCCTCCCCCTCGTGGTGGACGCGGCCGTCGTGATCGTGGTCCGCCTCGATGCGGTGCTGGCCCGCCTCGGCGGACACGGCGGTAAGTGGCCGGTGGTACTGCGGTGGATGACCGGCTGCATGACGCTCGCCCTGAACGTCGCCGACTCCGCCCTGAACAACGACCTGGTGGGCGTGGCCGTGCACGCGGTCGCGCCGCTGCTGCTGATCGTCACCGCAGAGACCGGCCTCGCCTACCGGCGGGCCATCACCACCGCCGTCGCCGAGCTGGAAGCCCAGCAGCGCGCCGAGCGCGAAGCACGTGAGCGGGCCGCCGAGGAACGGCGAGAGGCCGCCGTACGGCGGGCCCGTGAGGAACGCGAGCATGCCGCCGCGATGGCTCGTGAACAGCGTGAGCACGAAGCCCGGTTGGCCCGTGAACAGACCGAGCGCGAGGAGCGGGTCCGCCGCGAGGAACGCGAGCAGCAGGCGGCCCGCGAGGCGGCTGAGCGGGAGGCTCGTGAACACGCTGAACGCGAGCGTGAACAGCAGCGGGCCGAGCGTGAACGCCGTGAACGCGAGGAGACCGAGCGCCGTGAGCGTGAGCAGGCGGAGCGGCAGGCTCGTGAACACGCCGCGCGTGTCGAGCGGGCCGAGCGTGAACGCCGTGAACACGCTGAGCGGGAGGAGAGGGCCGAGCGTGAACGCGCCGCGCTGCTCGCTCTCGGGCCGGCCACGGAGAAGTTCGCCGAGGACCGGGCCCGCCGGCTCGTGAAGGCAGCGTTCGATGCCGGGTTGCCGGTGCGGGCGGCTGCCGAGCTGTGCGGCTGGTCGGTCGGCTGGGTCTCCACCCGCTACGCCGAGCTGCGCGACCCTGCCGCCGGTGGCGCTGAGTTGTCGATCGCGACCGGCTGATGGCCTCCATCCCGGTCTACGTCTGGCGGCTCGCCCCGGACGGGTTGGCCACCCGCCGACAGCTCCGCTCTCAGGGGCTGCGGCCCGGTGGTCAGGACGTGGTGGCGCAGATCGAACGCCCCCGCCACCGCCGTCCACCGCTGGTCGCCTACCTCTACCGCATCGACGCCGCCAAGCCCGTGCGGCCCATGACGCCGGCGAAGTGGGCGGCGCTCGGCAAGGCGAATGCCGCCCGCCGCACCTGCCCGCAGTGCCGTACCGACGCCGGCTACGTCATCCCCGCCGAGCTGGGGGTGTGCGTGCCGTGCGCCTTCCCCGACGACGAACAGCGCGCCGCCTGAACACCCCCTTCGACCTGGGAGTCTCTGCTGTGTCCAGCCGTACCCGTACCCGCGCCGTGAAGACCGGCGCCGGAGTCCACACCGTTCGTATCCCGCGTCAGCGCGGGCGCCGCTCCGCTCAGCCGTTCGTGATCGTCGTTCCCGAACGCCCCTCCCTGACCCGTGAAGCGCTCGGCTTCGTCGGCCGCGTGCTGTGGCGCTTCCGTGCCGCGCTCGCCCCGACCGGCCTGTCCGTGCTCGCGTTCGTGGTCGCCGGGCTGCTGCACCTGACCGCCTGGTGGTCGTCCCTCGTCGTCGCTCCGCTGGCCGCCGTGCCGGTGGTGTGGCTGCTGGTCATGCAGCGCCGCCGCCCGGCGCGCGGCAGCACGTTCGGCTGGCGCGTCGGTCTGACCGTGCTCGCCACGGCCGCCGCCATGTGGTTGGCCCTGGCCGCCGGGTTCGGCCCGCTCACCGGCCCGCTTCCGCTGCTGTGGCTGCTGGTGTGGATCGCCGCGCAGACCACCTGGTTCGTCGTCCGCCCGTCCCGCTGACCTGAGGAGACATCGTCTGATGGCGCAGAACACCAACGGCCGGCGTCCGCGCGGGCCCGTGAACGACCCCAAGACCGGCAAGTTCGCCAACGCCGGCGCCGCCGCCGGCGGGTTCGTCGGCGCGCTCGGTGGCTCGATCGTCCCGCCGATCAACGTCACCGTGAACAACCAGCGTGGCGCCGCAGCGAACGGGCGGCGTCCGCACGCCGAAGCGCTGCTGCCTTCCCCGGAGTTCACCTCCCCGGCGCAGGTGCGGCACTACTGCAACACCCTGCGCGCGGCGGCCGTGACGCTCTCGATCGAGGTTGCCATGGGCGCCGAGATCCTCAAGGGCGTCCTCGCGGCCGTCCCGGACCCCGAGGGCCGGGCGTTCGGCTCCCGCGTCCGCGCGGCGAAGGTGGCCCGGAAGTTGAACCGGGCCGCCGACGACCTTCGGGACGCGGCGAAGAACGCCGCCGCCTGCTACTCCGCGTTCCAGCAGGAGTACGAGGAGGAGATCAACCGGGTCCGTCACCGCGCCCGCAAGCCACAGCAACCGCCCATGAACTGGGCCCAGCAGTAAGGGAGGTTGACCCATGGCAAGGAACAGCAACAGCCGCGTGCGGCACACCGATTTCCTCGACAACGGCCTGATCGCCGACTATCGGGGCGACGGGCTTCTGCCCGGCCAGTCCCACGGCGGCGGCAGCGGCATCGGCGCCTACCTCCTCAACCGGGCCATGCCCCATCTTCCCCCCTGGGTGGCCACCGCCGGTATCGGCATCGCCGGCGGGCTGGGCAGTCTCCAGTGGGCCGAGAGCGCGGCGGCCGGCGTCGGCCTCACCCTCGGCTCTGTGCTGCTGACCGGGGCGACGTGGTGGATGGGCAAGTCCACCACCCAGCAGCGACGGCTTCACTCCGCCGTCACCGTGGCCGCCGGGTCCGCGTGGCTGACCGCCGCGTGCCTCGCCGGTCCCACGGCGGGCCCGCTGGACGACATGTATCTGATCGGCGGGCCCGTGCTCGCGCTGTCGTGGAACATTCGGATGATTCTGCGCCGCAACGACGAACCCACCGGTCAGAGCGGTGACAAGGGGTTGTTGGAGAAGGTGGGGCTGGCGCGGGCGCAGATCGGGAACGTCACGGTCGAGCCGAACCGGGTCACCGCACCCATCGCCCTGGAGCCCGGCGAGCAGACCAACGAGGACGTCTCCAAAGCCCTGTCCCGGCTCGCGTCCGCGCTGGATCTCCCGGTCTCCGCGCTGCGCTACACCCCCAACCCCGACTCCGCCCGGCGCGGCGAACTCGTCATCGTCCCGGAGGACATGCTCGCGGAGTTCGTGGAGTGGGAGGGCCCGTCGAACCTGGGTGGCTCGATCGCCGATCCGCTGGTGATCGGCCGCTACGACGACGGCTCCCCGCTCCTGCTGTGGCTCCCCGGAGACCCGAAGGCAAAGCGGAACTCCACCCACGTCCTCGTGGCCGGCGGCACCGGCTCCGGCAAGGGCGACGCGGCACTGAACCTCCAGACGGAGATCCTCTCCCGCCGGGATGTCCTGCTGTGGCTGTCGGACCCGAAGATGTTCCAGGACTTCCGCCCGCTGCTGCCCGGTATCGACTGGGCAGCGGAGGGCGGAACCCCGACCGAGGTCATGGTCGAAGCGGTCAAGGCCGTGATCCCCGCGCGTACGCGGTGGCTGGGTGAGCACGGCTACCGGCAGTGGGAACCGGAGTCGTTCGAGACGCAGACCGACCCCGCACACTCCTGCCGTCCGGACGGCCGCGCGTGCGGGTGTGAGGGCATGCCGTTCCTGGTCGCGTGGATGGAAGAGGCCGCAAGCACCCTGCGGGACATGGGGGACGACGCGTTCACCGGCATCGCTCAGGAAGCCCGGTCCGCCGGCGTCTCCCTGATCGTCTCCCTACAGCGGCCGTCGTACGACCAGATGTCCACCTCCACACGTGCGTCTCTGCCGTCGGTGGTCGCGCTCGGCTGCGACCCCCGCGACGAAGGCTTCAGCCTTCCCGAGGCGGTCATCGACGCGGGCGCGCATCCCGGTGCGTGGGGCAACCGCCGCCCCGGCTACTGCTACGTCGTCTCCCCCGGCATCGACGAGACCCGCTACCCCTCACCGGGCCGGACACGCGCCTTCACCCACCGCTCCGTCTCCGGCATGGAAGTCCTCGCCGCGTGGGCGCAGCGCAACGGCGCCACCGCCGACCCGATCACCGCGGGCGCCGCTTCCGGCGTCGCCGGGCGTGCCTACACCGGCCGCCCCGACGACGACACCGCACCAGCCGACCCCCGGGCCGCCGTGGAGGACGACGAGGACATGGACGAGATCGGGTACGGGCCGCTGGCCGACCCCGAGGACGCCGACATCGACCCCGAGGCCGAACTCCCCGAGGCGGAGGACGGCGACGACGCCCCGATCTTCGGACAGGAGACGGGGCACAAGCCGACCCCCGAGGAAGCGCGCCGGCTGTTCGCCCGCGCGCTGTCCGACTTCGAGGAAGCCGGACAGATGATCGTCGGTCCGAAGGACTTCATGGACTGGTGCGACGCCCACAACCTCTCCCGCCCGTGGGTGTCCGCGCGGCTCAAGGAAGCCGCGATCGAGGGCCGCTTGGAGGCGACGAACACCACCGGCCGGTGGCGCATCGTCCCCGCCCTGACGGCCGCCTGACACCTGACACCGTCACGGCGCCCTGACACCCAAACCCCTAGGCAAACCCGGTGTCACGCGGACCTGACACCACGCGCTGACACCCCTGACACCCGCACCTAACGCCTCACCCCGCCGGGCCCGCGCCACCACCGTGGCGCGGGCCCGCCGCCATCCCAGGGAGGGCCCCGATGACCTACCCCGAACGGCCCACGGCCGTCGAAGTCCACCACCCCCAACCGATCAACACGCACCCGCCGACGCCCCTACTGCCGATACAGCCGGGCACCGTCCCGGCGGTCGCGAGCGTCGTCCTGCCCGACGGGCGAATCGTCACCGGCTACGCCATCGAGCCGGCCAAGTCCGAACCGGTAACCCACAAGCACGCCGTCTCTCGTACGGCGGTGAACGTCGCGCTCGGGGGTATCGGGTTCGCCGCCGTCTGCGGCGGGCTGCTGATGCTCACCACGTTCATCACCGCCCTGACCGCATTCGTCACCCAGCTCATCACCCTCGCCGCCGTCATCTTCGGCGGCTGGATCGCCGTGCAGGTCTTCGGCCACCGGCCCACCGGCAGCGGGACCACGGTCAACATCCGCAAAGCCGTGATCAAGCGGAACAAGTTTTACGGCTAGCTACGCCAAGGGCGGCCCCCCTCATCTCGCCAAAGAAGACGGGGCCGCCCTTGCAATCCAGCACGCTCACAACGAACTGGAGACATTCAGCATGACCGACCACCCCAGCATTCCGCGAGTGCCGGACGGCGCCGAGCGGGCGGCCATGGTCCGCACCGAGCCCCGTCCCGACGGCAGCACCGTCCTGGTCGTGCTCACCCCGGGCCCGCCAATGGTCCTGGTCGAAAACCGCTTCTTCCTCGACCGGTACCTGACCCGCGCCCTGCTGCACACCCTCGACCGCGACCTGCACGGCATCCCGGACCCGAGCCCCACCCCCGAGGGCGCCGCCCTGCTGGCTGCGTTCCGCGCCGGGGACAAGGAAGCGTTCAGCGCCGCCATGGACGGCTACAGCTTCAGCATCCTCAGCCTGTGGACGGACGGGGGTGCGGCGGCATGACGCACAACGCACTCTTCCAGCGTGCGGGCCGACGGCCGCGTCTGCTGGACCTGTTCTGCAAGCAGGGCGGCGCCGGCAAGGGCTACGGCGACGCCGGTTTCGACGTGACCGGCGTCGACACCGAGCCCCAGCCCCGCTACCCCCACCGGTTCGTGCAGGCGGACGCGCTCGCGTTCGTCCGCGAACACGGCGCCGACTTCGACTTCATCCACGCCTCACCGCCGTGCCAGTTCTACAGCGATACCCAGCGCCTGACCGGCAACGCCCACCCCGACCTGATCGCCCCCACCCGCGCCGCGCTGGAGGCCACGGGGCGGCCGTATGTGATCGAGAACGTCCGGGGTGCGGTCCCGCACCTGATCGCGCCGGTGCTGCTGTGCGGGGGCATGTTCGCCCTGGAGACCTACCGCCACCGGTACTTCGAGACCGGCCGGTGGACGCTCACCCCGCCCCGGCACCCGGAGCACGCGGCGCCGGTCGCGAAGATGGGCCGCCCGATCCCGCCCGGCCACTACGGGCAGTTCGTCGGCAACTTCTCCGGCGTCGACCACGCCCGCCGCGTCATGGGCGTGCACTGGATGAACCGCGACGGCATCCGCGAATGCATCCCGCCCGCCTACACCGAGCACATCGGCCGCACCTTCCTCACCACCGTGCCTGTGGGGGTGGCAGCGTGAGCGAGGCCCTGCTGAACGCCGCCCTGACCGCCGCCGGGCGCGGCTGGCACGTCTTCCCACTGCGCCCCGGCACCAAGCGGCCCGCCCTCCACGGGGAAGCCGCATGCCCCCGCACGGGCCCGTGTGCGGCAGGTCACCGGAAGTGGGAGCAGCGCGCGACCACCGACCCCGTCCTGATCCGGGCCACGTGGTCGCGGGCCCCGTACAACGTCGGCATCGCCACCGGCCCCTCCCGCCTGGTCGTCGTCGACCTCGACAAGCCCAAAAACGACAAGGGCAGTTCGGACGCGCCTGACGGCGCGACGACCTTTGCGGCGCTCTGCGAGCGCACCGGCCACCCCGTCCCCACGACCTGCGGGACGCGGACCGCGAGCGGCGGCAGGCATCTGTACTTCGCGGCCCCGGCGGGGGTGCGGGTGGGCAACACGGCCGGCACCCTCGCTCCGCTGGTCGACACCCGCGCGTGGGGCGGCTACGTCGTCGCCGCAGGCAGCACCACCCCCACCGGCCCCTACGAGCCCGCAGGCGGCCCCGAGACGGCTGAACTGCCGGTGTGGCTGCTGGAGTTGCTGCGACCGGCCCCCGCGCGTCAGGTCGGGCCGCTTCGGCTCCCGGCTGTCGACGGCAACCGGGCGGCGCTGGTCGCGTTGGAGCGGGAGTGTGCGGTGGTCGCGGGGGCACCGGAGCACCAGCGGAACATCACGCTCAACCGGTGCGCCTTCAAGGTCGGGCGCTTCGTCGCGTGGGGCGAGATCCCCCGGCACGTGGTGGAGGATGCCTTCCAAGCGGCGGGGGAGTCGAGCGGACTCACCACCGCCGAGTGCCGCGCCACCATCCGCAGCGCCCTGAACAGCTCCCTGCGCAAAGCCCGGCCCCGGGACGCGGCATGAGCACCCCCTCCCGCCCTCCCTTGGAAGGCCAGCAGGCCACCCCCACTCGTCCGCGCACCGCCGCACCGGCCGTACCGCAGACAGCCGTGGGCGAGCCGGAAGGCGCCGCCCGCAAGGGCGTCATCTCAGCATTTCCCTCCCCGATGCCGTCCCCCGGCGACGGCGGCGACCCGACCCCGGACCGACCCGGCATCCGCATCTACGCCCCACCGGTCTACCGGCATCACAAGGACGGGGCCCGCTGGTCCACACGTCACGGCGACACCCCCACCGCCGCCTACGCCTGCCCCTGCGGACGGACCGCCACCGCCACCGGCCTACGCAGCGTGGCCGTGTTGGTCGCCGAGTACGACGCCCACAAGAGCGCCTGCAACCCGGCGCCCGCAACTCACCTGGAAGGGAGGGCCGCCGCATGAGTGAGGCGACCCCCACCACACCCGCCATCGACGGCGCCACGCTGCTCAACGAGGTGGAAGCCTTCCACCGCCGCTTCAACGTCTTCCCCACCGAGGCCGCCTACGTCGCCGTCACGCTGTGGGACGCCCACGCGCACCTGCTGGACGCGTTCGACTCCACGCCCCGACTCGCGTTCCTGTCCCCCGAGCCGGGGTCGGGGAAGTCGCGGGCGCTGGAAGTCGTCGAAACCCTCGTGCCGCGCTCCATGGCGGCCGTCGACGCGTCCGCCGCCGCACTGTTCCGGTCCGTGTCCGGCGTCGACGGCGGGCGGCCCACAATCCTCTTCGACGAGATCGACACCATCTTCGGGCCGAAGGCGGGGGAGAACGAACAGCTCCGGGGCTTCATCAACGCCGGCCACACGCGCGGGCGGGTGATGTACCGGTGCGTCGGAGACGGCGCCAACCAGCAGGTACAGGGGTTCCCCTCGTACTGCGCCGTCGCCGTCGCCGGACTCGGGGCACTGCCCGACACGATCATGACCCGGTCCGTCATCATCCGCATGCGCCGACGGGCCCGCAACGAGACCGTGGAACAGTTCCGCACCCGCATCCACGTCCGCGAGGGCAACCAGCTCCGGGACCGGCTCGCCAAGTGGGCCGAAGCCGTTCAGGAGCAGGTCACGGACGCGTTCCCCGAGATGCCCGACGGGGTGGCCGACCGGCCGGCGGACGTGTGGGAGCCGCTCGTGGCCATCGCGGACGCGGCCGGCGGGGACTGGCCGCGCCGCGCTCGGGAAGCCTGCCTGACCCTGGTCAAAGCCTCACAGGCCAATGACAAGGGCAGCATCGGTATCCGGCTGCTAACCGACCTGCGGGATCACGTGATGATCGGCATCGACCGTCTTCCCACCGTCGCCATCCTCGACCGGCTCAACGCCCTCGACGACGCCCCGTGGGCCGACTTCAACGGCAAGCCGCTCGACTCCCGCCGGCTCTCGCGGATGCTCTCCGAGTACGTCACCGCCGACGGCGACCCCGTCGCCTCCCGCAACATCAAGACCGGCGGCAGCGTCCTCAAGGGCTACTACGCCACCGATCTCCACGACGCGTGGCAGCGCTACTGCCCCCCACCCCCGGAAAGTCCGCTACTCCCGCTACCCGGCACCGAGAACACGGTCTGACCAGCACAAACCCGGTAGCGGGTCGCGCCCCCGCGACCCGCTACCCCTCGCTACTCCATCCGCTACCGCTACCCCCTCCCGCTACCCCCGGCAGGGCTCTGACCTGCGAGGAAGCGGAGGTAGCGCAGGTAGCGGACTTTCCAGAAGGGGGCCCTGGGCCCCCGACTCCTTCTGATCAAGGAGCCGTTGCGTGACCACCGCCATGCCCCCGCACCCCGAAGCGCTCAAGGTCCCCGAAGTCATGACGGCCCTGCGCCTCAGCCGCAGCAAGGTCTACGACCTCATCCGCTCGAAGCAGCTCGAAAGCTTCACGGCCGGCCGCGCCCGTCGCGTGCCGGTCGACGCCGTACGCCGGTACATGCAGAACCGCATTGAGGAGTCCGACTGATGGCCAAGCGCCGCGCCAACGGCGAAGGAACGATCACCAAGCGCAAGGACGGCCGTTACCAGGCTGCCGCCTACGTGTACAAGCCGGACGGAACGCGGACTCGGAAGTTCGCCTACGGCAAGACCCGCGACGAAGTGGCCGACAAGCTGACGGAGTTGCAGGAAAAGACACGTCAGGGCATCCCTGCCGCGTCGTCGACGATGGCCTTCGGGGACTACCTCACCTACTGGCTCGCTGCCATCGCACCGGAACGGCTCAAGCCGTCCACGTTGAACAGCTACGAGGGACTCACCCGCCTGTACATCCGGCCCGCGCTCGGCAAGAAGACGTTGAACCGCCTCACGCCGGCGGACGTGCGCCGGTTCCTGATGGAGTTCAAGGCGTCGTGCCTCTGCTGTCTCCGTGGCGCCGACAAGGAACGTCCGGAAGGCAAGCGCACGTGTTGCGCGGTGAACCGCTGCTGCGGCCGCAAGCCGTCTGCCCGCACCGTTCAGTACGCCCACGCCGTGCTGCGCTCAGCGCTGCAACAGGCGATGCGCGAGGAACTGATCGCGCGCAACGTGGCGAGGATCGTCGAAACCCCCACTGTCACCCCGAAGGAGGTGCGTCCGCTGGACACGGCGGAGGTTCGTCTCGTGCTCAAGACCGCCCGGTCCCACCGTCTCTACGCCTTGTGGCTGCTGCTGGTCTCGACCGGCCTGCGTCGCGGTGAAGTGCTCGGGCTAACGTGGGCAGACATTGACCTCTCGGGCCGCCAGCTCAGGGTTCGCCGGAACGTGCAGCGCATCCGGCGGGAACTGATCTTCGGTACACCCAAGACCATGCGGTCCATCCGTACCGTTCCCCTGCCGAAGCACTGCGTACAGGCGCTCACGCAGCACCGTCTCCAGCAGGAACGGGAACGCAAGATCGCGGGGAAGAAGTGGCAGCCCGCTCCAAACCAGCCTGACGGGCTGATCTTCACGACGGCGACCGGCCGCGTGACTGACCCTCGCAGTCTGAACCGGATGCTCACCATCCTGTGCCGGGACGCGAACGTACGGCGGGTGCGGGTGCACGACCTGCGGCACACGTGCGCCTCACTGCTGCTGGCTCAGGGTGTCGACGCTCGCACGATCATGGAGACGCTCGGCCACAGCACAATCACGATGACGCTGGACACCTACGCGCATGTGATGGACACGACGCTGCGGGCCGCTGCGGAGCGCATGGACGAAGCTCTTGGAATCGACGACGACGCGGAGGGCGAGACAGGTCCGGACGCCGACGGCTGACGCCGAGTCCGGGGGCGTTGATGTCACCGGCTGATGTCAAAGGGCCCTTGGGATGATCCCAAGGGCCCTTTGACCTGTGTGCACTCGGCAGGATTCGAACCTGCAACCTTCTGATCCGTAGTCAGATGCTCTATCCGTTAAGCTACGAGTGCGTGTTATTCGGTTTTCCTTGTCTTCGCTTCCGGTCCTTGCGGCCCGCTCGCGGCGACAGGAAGAACATTACATGACTGCCGCCGACATGTGAAATCCGTTTGCCGCACCCCTTGTGAGCTGCGGAAACGCCGTTTGAGCGGGTGTCGGTGATCATGCGTGGGAACGACGAAGCCCCGGTCCTCACGGACCGGGGCTTCGGTGTATCGCGCGGAGGCGGAGGGATTTGAACCCTCGATGGGCTTTAAGGCCCAAACCGCATTAGCAGTGCGGCGCCATAGACCGGACTAGGCGACGCCTCCCGCACAACCGCTCGCTCGCGTGCGAGTGGTGCGTGCAGATGATGACACAGTCGAGCGGGGTGTCACCAATCGACGTCCACGGTACTAGGCGGGCGGGTCGCAGGGCAAAGCACTTGCCCGGGCGCAACGTCGTCGGCCGTGTCGCGTTGGGCAGGGCATGGTCCAGGTCTTCCCGGTGCGCCGGGTTCTCGTCACCGTGTGCGCGGCCGGAGTCGTCGCCGCCACCGCCGTCGTCGTCTGTGCCGGGCCGGCGGCCCCCTCGGGCGCCGGTGCCGCGTACGCCGCGCCGCCGCCCGTCCGTGACGAGGACCGGGTTCCGGATCTGCGCGGGGACCGTCTCGTCGTGACCGTGCGGCGCGCCGGCCTCGGAGCCGACGGGACCTTCGAGGTGGTGTGCCCGCCGAGTCCGGGGCACGGCAGCCATCCGGACGCGGGCGGCGCCTGCCGTGCCGTGGAGCGGAACACCCGCTGGGGGCGGGACCCCTTCGCGCCCGCGCCCGCCGACGGCGTCTGCACCATGCGGTACGGCGGTCCGGCCACCGCCCGTGTCACCGGGCGCTGGGCCGGGCGGCCGGTGGACGCGGTCTTCGACCGCAGCGACGGGTGCGCGATCGAACGGTGGGACCGGTTCGTGCCGCTTCTGCCCGATCTCCGCCGGGCGCCGCATCCCCTCGACGACTTCCGTCGATGATCCGCCCGACGCCCTCACCCATCCTCACCGCCTTCACCTCCTTCGCGGACCCCGCCCGACCGGGTGCCGTCCGCACAGGTGGCACACAGGGGAAACATCCGTCCCGTAGAAGTACGTGGAAGTACCGCGAAGGTCGTGCGTGCGGTCGGATGTGCGAGTGGGCACGCGGGGGGAGGTTTCGTGTCACTTCGTGGTGCGAGGTGCCTCTCATCCGGCGCCTGTGAGCGCCCCCCAGCCCTTAGACTCCCTCGCGTGACACGCTGCGGGCCGGTTGGCACTATGGCCCGAGCGGTCGGCACGTTGCGGTAACAGGGAGGAAGCGACTCGTGAGCAGCAGGCCATCCCGAGGCGCTGCTCGCCTCGCAGCCATACTCGATGCCCTTCCCGACGCGTTGGTGCTGGTCAACGCGAACGGGACCGTCGTCAACGCGAACACCATCGCGCTGGAGGCGTTCGAGACCCCGGGTACGGCGCTGGTGGGGCGGGGCCTGCTCGATCTGCTCCCGCAGTTCGACTCCAAGCTGATCCCGGGCTCCATGCGGCGGCCCGACCACATGGACCCGCGCGGCCGGACCAAGCCGACCCGTATGGTCGCCCGGCGCACCGACGGCTCCGAGTTCCCCGTCGAGGTCACCAGCGCGAACCTGGAGAACGGCCAGCAGGCGTACGACGGCTACGGCTATGCCGCCGACGAGCTGCTGATGCTCGTCGTGCGCGATCTGTCCGGGACCGTGGACACCGAGGCCGAGCTGGCGCGTTCGCAGCGGCAGACCGAGATGATCCTGCGGGCCGCGTCCGAGGGCGTCGTAGGCACCGACACGGACGGGCGGATCGTCCTGGTCAACCCGGCCGCCGCCCAGATCCTCGGCTACCGGGCCAGCGATCTCGGCGCCAAGGAGCTCCACACCCTCGTCCTGCACTCCCGCGCCGACGGCTCGCCCTTCCCCTACGACGAGTCGCCGCTCGCCGACACCCTGCGCTCCGGGCGCAAGCACCGGGTGCGCGGGCAGGTGCTGTGGTCCAAGAGCGGGGACAAGGTCTCCGTCGATCTGACGACCGCTCCCGTGCGCGACGGCGACCAGCTCGTCGGCGCCGTGATGACCTTCACCGACCGGCGGCCGTTCGACGCCCTCGCCGAGGAGAAGGACACCGTCGAGCAGCGGCACGCCGAGGAGCTGGAGCGGCTCTCCGAGGAGCACGCCTCCGACCTGACCGCGCTGCGCCAGAAGCACGTCGCCGAGCTGGAGGAGCTGCGCGAGCAGCACGAGGAGGAACTGGCGGCGGGCGAGGAGCGCTACGCCGCCTTGGGGGAGCGGGAGAAGGACCGGCACGACGCGCTCGCCGCGCGCTACGACCAGCTCCTCAGCCTTCTCGCCACCTCCCTGCGCGGGCCGCTCGACGAGCTGCGCCGTGAGCTGGCCGCGCTCGCCGCGGACGACGCCGGGCAGCTCTGGCCGGAGGCCAACCAGGTCCTGCACCATCTCTCCGCCGGGTACGCGCGGATCACGACCCTCATCGACAACGTCCTCGGCTACCAGCGGCTCGACGCCGGCGGCGAGGCGATCGTCCGTACGAAGGTGATGCTGGACGCCGTCGTGGCCGCCGGTGTCGACGGCGCCGTGGAGCTGATCGGGCCGGGGCGGGTGCAGTTCGCCGTCCACGCGCCGCCGATCGAGGCCGAGGTCGACGCCCGGCTGCTGGCGACCGCGCTGGCGCATCTCGTCGCGGACGTCGCGGGGGTCGACGCCACCGGCAACGCGCCCGTCTCGGCGGGCGGTTACATGGACAACACGGTCGTCGTCGCGGCCGCCCAGCGCGGTGAGGTCGTCCGTATCGAGGTGCGCGGCCCCTACACCGGCGGCGACGCGGTGCACGAGCCGATCGTGCGCGGGATCGTGCGCGCGCACGGCGGTGTGCTCCAGACGCACGAGGTGCCGGGCATGAGCGGCAGCGCGTTCGTGCTGGAGGTGCCGCTCGGCGGTGGCGCGGGGGCCGTGCCGCCTCCGGCGCCCGCCGCGCTGCCGGCCCTCGCCGCGGGTACGGATCCCGCGGACGCCGCTTCCGCGGCGGCCGATCAGGGCCACGGGCGACGCCGGGCACGCCGTTCCTCCGTCGACGCCTTCCTGGACGGCGAGGTCCCGGGTACGGCGGCCGACGCGGGCGGGGACGCGGACGGTGCCGTTCCGACCGGACGGCGGCGCAGGCGTGCGCAGGCCGCCGGGGAGGCGGCCGCCGAGCTGCCCGCACTGCCGGAGGCCGGGGCCGGGGCCGCGGCCGCACCCGAGGAGGGTGCCTCCGGGGGCACCGGGCGGCGGCGCGGACGGCCCGCCGAGGGCGCGAACGCCGACGCGGGCGCCGGGGTCTCCGAGGGCGCCGTCATGACGGCCGCCGAGCACGCGGCGGGCACCGCGGCGTCGGGTACGGGACTCGGCGGCACCGTGCCGCCGCAGGGCGTGCCCGTGCCGGCCGCCGCCCCGCAACAGCAGCCTCAGCAGCACGCGCTGCCGCCGGCCCTGCCCGCGGTCGCGTCCACCGACATCGGCTCCGACTCCGACGAGGGGCAGCCGACGGGGCGCCGACGCCGTGCCCTGGCCGCCGCGTCGGAGCGCGCCGCCGCGCAGGAGGCGGGGCCGCGCGCGGTCTTCGCCCTGCCGCCGGCACAGGCGGACCGTCCGGCGGAGGGTCCGGCCGGGGCCGTGCCGGGAGCCGTGCCCGGGGCCGTCCCCGGAACTTCCGCGCCGCTTCCGGCCCAGGCGCAGGCACCGGCACCGGCACCGGCCGCGAGTGCCCAGCCGCAGATCCCGGCGCAGGCCGCCCCGATGCCCGTACCGGCGGCACAGATGCCCGTACCGGCGGCCCCGATGCCCGTACCGGCGGCCCCGATGCCCGTACCGGCGCAGATTCCTCCGGGTGCGCTGCCCATGCCGGGTCCGTCCGACGACGCCCGGATCGACCACGGCCGGCACGACGCCGCCGTGCCCGGACAGGCCGACGATCACACCCCGCCGCAGCCGCACCCCACCACCGCGCCGACCGGCCGCCGCCGTCGGGCGGTCGCCATGCCCGCGGAGGCGGCCGAGGCGACGGGCGCCGTGAGCGGTCCGACGGCGGTTCCGGCGCAGGCCCATGCCCAGGCCCATGTCCAGACACCGGCACAGGACGCCGTAGGACAACCGGCCGCGACGGCCCTGCCCGCGGCCCACCCCCTCCCCGCCGCGCAGCCCGCGCCCGTCCCGGCCCAGGGCCAGCCCCTGCCCGCCGAGGCACCCTCCGCGGCGACCCCCGCTCCCAAGCCCCCCACCTCCACCCCCAGCACCGGCACCCCCCTTCCCCCCGAGGCCGTCGCCGCGCCCCGGGCGGCCCAGCCGCTGCCGGCCGCCGCGCCGATGGACCCCAACTCCACGCAGGGCCGTGCCATAAGCGTGCGCACGCTGGGGCAGGGTGTCCCCTTCACCCGGCAGGCCGCGCAGGTGCAGCAGGCACAGCCGCAGGCCCAGGCCACCGCGACCCCCGCCCCGCACTCCCCTTCCGGTTCCGGGCGCCGCCGCAAGCTGGGCACGCCCCCGGACCCGACCGCCACCGCCGCCACCCGCCAGGAACAGCCCCAGGCCCAGGCGCAGCCCCAGACCGCCCGCCCCCACCCCACGGCCGAGCAGCCCGTCGCCGTTCCGCCGCAGGCACCGCTCCCGCCGCAGCCGTCCCTCGCCGGACAGGCGCGGCTGGTGCCGGGCGGCCCCGCCACGGAGGGCGCCGGACGGTCGTACGCCATAGGCGCCCCGGACGAGAACGCGGCCGAGGGCCCGGAGCCGCTGGACGGTCCCGGCGGGGCCGTCGAGGTGGCGGATCCGCCGCGCCCGGTGCCGATGGACGACGAGCTGCCGCCCGAGCCGCTGGACAACCCGCGCCGGCTGCTGGTGTGGCCGGCGCCGGACGTCCCCACGCAGCAGGCGCTCAGCGACCGCGGCTACCGTCCCGTCATCGTGCACTCGCGCGAGGAGGTGGACGCGCAGATCGCCGCGTTCCCGGCGGCGCTGTTCGTGGACCCGCTGACCGGGCCGATCACCCGGACCGCGCTCCAGTCGCTGCGGCAGGCGGCGGTGGCCGCCGAGGTGCCGGTGATGGTGACGGCCGGGCTCGGACAGGCGACGCGCGAGGCGGCGTACGGCGCCGATCCCGCCGTCCTGCTGAAGGCGCTGGCGCCCCGGGACAGTGAGCAGCACCCGCCGCGGGTCCTGCTGGTCGAGGAGCACGCGGAGATCGCGCTCGCGCTGACCTCGACGCTGGAGCGGCGCGGAATGCAGGTGGCGCGGGCCGCGAGCGACGCGGACGCGGTGGCGCTGGCCGGGCAGTTGCGGCCGAACCTCGTGGTGATGGACCTGATGCAGGTGCACCGCGGACAGGCCGGGATCCTGGACTGGCTGCGGGCGAACGGGCAGCTCAACCGCACCCCGCTGGTCGTCTACACGGCGGCCGTGGACCCGGCGGACCTGCCGCGGCTGGCGTCGGGCGAGACGGTCCTCTTCCTGGCCGAGCGCTCCACCAGCGCCGAGGTGCAGAGCCGGATCGTGGACCTGCTGTCCCGGATCAGCACCAACTAGGTCCCCACCGGCCGCCTACGCCCGCCTTCTAGTTCCTGACCAGCCGCCGCGCCGCCTCCTTGACCGAGGCGCGCAGGCGGGCGCGGTCGGCGTCGGTCTCGCCGGTCAGGATGCGGCTCATCTGGGGGACGACGGTGGCCCAGTTGGCCAGCGCGATCAGCAGGAAGAACAGGTCGGGGGCGGGGATGGCGTCGGAGATCACGCCCCGCTCCTGGGCGTCGCGGACGGCGGCGACCTTGACGGCGTAGTGGTCCTGGCGTTCCGGCTCGTCGGGGAGTTCGGCGCTGCCGTACTCGATGCCCTCCCAGTAGAGGAGGCGCAGCAGTTCGGGGTGGGCGGCGTGGTAGTCCATGAGCCGGTCGAGCCAGCCCTCGACGTCGTCCGGGTCGACGGGGACGGCGGCGGCGAGGTCGACCATGCAGCGGCCGACGACCTGGGAGAAGAGCTGCGCCTTGTTGCCGTAGTAGGCGTAGATGAGCTGTTTGTTCGCCCGGGCGGCGGCCGCGATGCGGTCGACGCGGGCGCCGGCGACGCCGTACCGCGCGAACTCGGCGACCGCGGCGTCGAAGATCCGCGCCCGGGTCGCGTCGGGGTCCCTGGTGGCTGCCATGACTCCATCGTAGTCACGCTTGTAACCAGTCAGTTGGAAATCGGGAATGCGGTGGCGCCCCCGGCGGTTGCACCCGCTGTTCCGACTCTTCCAACTGTTTGGTTACCTGCCGTCGCCGGCTCCGAGGAGCGCCTTTCCATGCAGACCCTGTCCCCCACCGCCGAACGGCTCCCCACCCGGGCGCGGCGGCCGGATCTCCTGCTCGTCCTCATCGCCCTGTGCACCGCGGTCACGGCCGCCAACATCTATGTCGCGGCCCCGCTGCTCCCGCTCATCGCCCACGACTTCGGCTCCGCACCCTCGGCCGTCGCCTGGATCGCCTCGGTCGCCCAGTTCGGCTACGCGGCCGGGCTGCTGTTCTTCGCCCCGCTCGGCGACCGGGTGAACCGGCGCCGGCTGGTCGCCGTGCTCTCCCTGGTCACCTCGGCCGCGCTGGTCGCGGGCGCCGCGGCGGCCGGCACCACCGCGCTCGCGGCCGCCGTGCTCGTCGCCTCCGCCGCGACCGTCGTCCCGCAGCTCCTGGTGCCGCTGGTCGCCGAACGCGCCCCGGCGCACCACCGAGCGCGCCATGTCGCCGCCGTCATCGCCGGGCTGTTCACCGGCATCGTCGCCGCCCGGGTGCTCGGCGGTCTCGCCGGGCAGGCGTTCGGCTGGCGGGCGGTGTTCGTGGGCGCGGCCGTGCTCACGGCGCTGCTCGGCCTGCTGACGGCGGCCGCGCTCCCGGCCGAGGCCCGGCGCCCTCGCGACGGCGGGCTCCTCACGGGTCTGCGGACCATGCCGGGACTGGTGCGCCGCTCCCCCGACCTGTGGCGGGCCTGCGTACGGCAGGCGGGGATGTACGGCGCCTGGAGCGCGCTGTGGACCTCGCTGGCCCTGCTGCTGACGGGCGAGGCGTACGGCATGTCCACGGCGACGGCCGGGCTGTTCGGCCTCTTCGGTCTCGCGGCGAGCGTGGTGGCACCGCTGGCGGGCGGGCTGGTCGACCGGTTCGGCGCGGCGAAGGTGGTTCGCGGGGCGTACGTGCTGGCCGCGGTGTCGGTGCCGTTGTTCTGGCTGGGCGGTCGGGTGGTCGTGGCGCTCGTGGTGGCCGCGGTCGCGATCCACGCGGCGCTGGTCGCCTCCCATGTCGCCAACCAGACCCTGGCCCTGACCACCACCTCCGCACCGGCCACCGCCAACAGCGCGTACGTCGTGGCGGGCTTCGCGGGCGGCGCCACCGCCTCGGCCCTGGCGGGCCTCGCCTACACCCAGGTCGGCTGGGGCGGGGTGGTCGCGGTGGCGGGCGCGTGGCTGCTGCTGGGGTGGGTGACGACGGCGGTACGACGGTGACGAGGGCGTCGTACGGCGGTGACCGCTTCCCCTCCCCGAGGGCCGGACGCCGGTGAAGCCGTACGACCGCGAAGGCTTACGGCCGTGGCAGGCGCACCCGGCATGCGGCCAGCCGGACGCCGGGCAGGTGCCGCGAGGTGACCTGCCCGGCGCGTATGTGCGGGCCCTCGGGCCTCAGAGCCGGGTGACGTCCAGCTCGCCCTCGGCGTACTGGCGGCGCAGCACCTTCTTGTCGAACTTGCCGACGCTGGTCTTCGGGACCGCCGTGACGATCGTCCAGCGCTCGGGGAGCTGCCACTTGGCGATCCGGCCCTCCTCGGCGAGGAAGGTGCGCAGCGTCTCGAAGTCGGCGGCGGCGCCCTCCTTGAGGACGACCGTGGCCAGCGGGCGCTCGCCCCACCGGTCGTCGGGGACGGCGACGACGGCGGCCTCGGCGACGGCCGGGTGGGCCATCAGCGCGTTCTCCAGCTCCACCGAGGAGATCCACTCGCCGCCGGACTTGATGACGTCCTTGGCACGGTCGGTGAGGGTGAGGAAGCCGTCGGGGGAGATGGTGCCGACGTCACCCGTCTTGAGCCAGCCGTCCTCGCTGAACTTGTCGGCGGGGCGCAGGGGTTCGGCGTCGGGGCCGTTGTAGTAGGCGCCGGCGATCCAGGCGCCGCGCACCTCCAGCTCGCCCGCGGACTCGCCGTCCCACGGGAGGCGTTCGCCGCCGGGGCCGGTGAGACGGGCCTCGACGCCGGCCGGGAAGCGGCCCTGGGTGAGGCGGTAGGCGAACTCCCGGTCGGTGCCGGCCGCGTGGGCCGGCGGGCGGGCGATGGTGCCGAGCGGGGAGGTCTCCGTCATGCCCCAGGCGTGGCAGACCCGCATGCCCAGCTCGTCGAAGGCGGTCATCAGGGAGGGCGGACAGGCCGATCCGCCGATGGTGACCTGGCCCAGCGAGGAGACGTCCCGCGGCTTGGCGGTCAGCTCGGCGAGCAGGCCCTGCCAGATGGTGGGGACGGCGGCGGCGTGGGTGGGCTTCTCCGCCTCGATCATCTCGGCGAGCGGCGCGGGCTGGAGGAAGCGGTCCGGCATCAGCATGTTCACGCCGGTCATGAAGGTGGCGTGCGGCAGGCCCCAGGCGTTGACATGGAACTGCGGGACCACGATCAGGGAGGTGTCCTGATCGGTGAGGCCCATCGACTGGGCCATGTTGACCTGCATGGAGTGCAGGTAGATCGAGCGGTGGCTGTAGACCACGCCCTTGGGGTCGCCGGTGGTGCCGGAGGTGTAACACATGGCGGCGGCCGTGCGTTCGTCCAGCTCGGGCCAGTCGTAGGCGGTGGGCTTGCCGGCGATCAGGTCCTCGTACTCGTGGACCCGCGGGGCGACGCCGTCCAGGAGGGAGCGGTCGCCGGGGCCGGAGACGACGACGTGCTCGACCGTCTTGAGGTGCGGGAGCAGCGGGGCGAGCAGCGGCAGCAGGGAGCCGTTGGCTATGACGACCTTGTCGGCGGCGTGGTTGACGATCCACGCGAGCTGCTCGGGGGGCAGCCGCAGGTTCAGGGTGTGCAGGACGGCGCCCATGGCGGGGATCGCGAAGTACGCCTCGACGTGCTCGGCGTTGTTCCACATCAGGGTGGCGACCCGGTCGTCGCCGCTCACCCCGAGGTCGTCGCGCAGGGCGTGGGCGAGCTGGGCCGCGCGGTCGCCGATCTCCGCGAAGGAGCGGCGGTGGGCCTCGCCCTCGCCCGTCCAGGTGGTCACCTGTGATGTGCCGTGGATCTTCGACCCGTGGGTGAGGATCCTCGAGATCAGCAGTGGTACGTCCTGCATGGTGCTCAGCACGGCGTCCTCCCAGGGCGGCGACATTGCCTACGCGGTGGTAACGGTTGCGCTGATTCTGCGCACATACCGCGCGGTATGTCACTAGGTGGCGATGATCGATCAAGTCACAAAGCCGCCCGAGGCATCACATCAGACCGGCTCACCGGCGGACAAGCCCCAGCTCAGAGTCCTCGCGGAGCTTGCCGAGGGCCCGCGAGACGGCCGACTTCACGGTGCCGACGGAGACGCCGAGCACCTCGGCCGTCTGGGCCTCGCTGAGATCCTCGTAGTACCTGAGGACGACCATCGCCCGCTGCCGGGCGGGCAGCTTCATGATCGCCCGCCACATCGCGTCGCGCAGCGCCTGCCGCTCGGCCGGGTCGTCGGCGCCGGCCTGCGGCTCGGGCTCCGGCGGCTCGTCGCAGACGAACTCGTCGACCTTGCGCTTGCGCCACTGCGAGGTGCGGGTGTTCACCAGCGCGCGGCGGACGTAGCCGTCCAGCGCCCGGTGGTCCTCGATCCGCTCCCACGCCACGTACGTCTTGGTGAGGGCGGTCTGGAGCAGGTCCTCCGCGTCGCTCGGGTTCGCGGTCAGCGACCGGGCGGTGCGCAGCAGCACCGGCTGGCGGGCTCTCACGTACGACGTGAACGACGGGTACGAGGCGGGCCGCGTCCTGCCGTTCGAAGCGCTGGTGCAGACGGGTGTGGTCATGGCTCCACGCTAGGAGCGCACCCGCCCCCGGCGGATCGCCCGCAGGTGCCGAAGCGACGTCCGCCTCAGGTTGTAGGGGTGACGCCGACGTCACCTCCTGAAGGTGGACGAGGGGGGAGGACGGCCTCGGGGTCGCCCCCGAGAGACCCGACGTGACTCCGGGGCCGGCCGCGGGAGACCGGCGGCGCGACTCGGGAGCGATCCGGGAGACCCGCGGCACGACTCGGGGGGGGCGCCCCGGACACCCCCGGCACGACTCCGGGCCAACCCCGACAGACCGGCAGCCCGGCGCGGAGCCGGACCGAGAGGCCCCGCCCGCCCCGCCCGAGCCGCAGGCTCAGCCGTCAGCCGTCAGCCGTCAGCCGTCAGCCGTCAGCACGAGACCCGAGGTCGGTACGCCCGTGCCCGCTGTGACCAGGGCGTGGGCCGCGGACGGTACCTGGTTCGGGGACGTGCCGCGCAGTTGTCGTACGGCCTCGGCGATGCCGTTCATGCCGTGCAGGTACGCCTCGCCGAGCTGGCCGCCGTGGGTGTTCAGCGGCAGCCGGTCCGCCGTGACGAAGGCGGCCGCCTCGCCCGGCGCGCAGAAGCCGAACTCCTCCAACTGCATCAGCACGAACGGCGAGAAGTGGTCGTACAGGATCCCCACGTCGATGTCGGCGGGCGCGAGCCCCGAGGTCCGCCAGAGCTGGCGGGCCACCACGCCCATCTCCGGCAGGCCGGTCAGGCCGTCGCGGTAGAAGCTGGTCATCTGCTCCTGGGCGCGGCCCGCGCCCTGCGCGGCGGCGGCGATCACCGCGGGCGGTTTCGGCAGGTCACGGGCCCGCTCCACCGAGGTGACCACCAGCGCCTGGCCGCCGTCCGTCTCCTGGCAGCAGTCCAGCAGCCGCAGCGGCTCGGCGATCCAGCGGGACGCGGCGTGCTCGGCGAGGGTGATCGGACGGCCGTGGAAGTACGCCGCCGGGTTCGTCGCCGCGTGCCGCCGGGCGGTGACGGCCACCGGCCCGAACGCCTCCTCGGGGGTCGACCCGTGGGTGTACAGATAGCGCTGGGCGGCCATCGCCACCCAGGAGGCCGGGGTGAGCAGCCCGTAGGGGAGCGACCAACCGAGCGCGACGCCCTCGGCGGTGGGTTCGCGTCGGGTGACACCGGAGCCGAAACGGCGGCCGGAGCGCTCGTTGAAGGCCCGGTAGCAGACCACCACCTCCGCCACGCCCGCGGCGACCGCGAGCGCCGCCTGCTGGACGGTCGCGCAGGCCGCGCCGCCGCCGTAGTGCACCCGAGAGAAGAAGGACAGCTCACCCATCCCGCACGCCTGCGCGACGGTGATCTCCGGGCTGGTGTCCATCGTGAACGTCACCAGCCCGTCCACGTCGGCGGGGGTGAGCCCGGCGTCGTCGAGCGCCGCCCGCACCGCCTCCGCCGCCAGCCGCAGCTCACTGCGCCCCGAGTCCTTGGAGAACTCGGTCGCGCCGATCCCGACGACGGCGGCCCGCCCCCCGAGCGAGTCCCGCGCCCGGACGCTCACCGGGGGTCTCCTTCGGGCGCCGGGAGGGTCAGGGTCACCGTGCCGCTGACGTGCCGCCCGATGCCGTTGTCCCCGGTCACCCGGATCACGGCCGTCTCCCCGTCGAACGCCTCGACACTGCCCCTCAACACCATCGTGTCCCCAGGGTAGTTGGGGGCGCCGAGCCGGATGGCGACCTTGCGGAGCACCGCCGTGGACCCGGCGTGATCGGTGACATAGCGCCCGACGAGGCCGTTGGTGGTGAGGATGTTCATGAAGACGTCCGGCGAGCCCTTGCGCCGGGCCGCCTCCGGGTCGTGGTGCACGTCCTGGTGGTCACGGGAGGCCAGCGCCCCCGCCACGATCAGCGTCCGGGTGATCTCGATCTCCAGCGGCGGCAACGCGTCCCCGGCCCTCACCCCGCCACCGCCCGGAACACCGGAAGCGTCAACTCGTCGTCGTAGCGCCGGAATTCCAGCCGTACCGGCATCCCGATCCGCACCTTGTCGTACGGCACCCCGATCACGTTGCTCACCATCCGTACCCCTTCGGCGAGTTGGACGAGCCCGATCGCGTACGGCGGATCGAAGGCCGGGAACGGCGGGTGGTGCATGACGACGTACGAGAACACGGTCCCCTCGCCGCACGCCTCGACGGTGTCCCAGCCGGAGCCGCCGCACCCGGCACACCCCGGCAGCCACGGAAACCGCAACTCGCCGCAGTCGGCGCAGCGTTGGAGGAGCAGCCGGTGCGCCCGGACGCCTTCCCAGAACCCGGCGTTGTCCCGGTTGACGACAGGCCGGGGGCGGCGCTCGGTCGGCCGGTCCCGGTCCGCCTCGGCCGGCCGGCGCGCGGCCGGGGCGTACTTGAGGACACGGAAGCGGTGCGTGCCGACCAGGACGGGTCCGACCCTGACGTCCGTACGGGTCGTGACGAAGTACCCGGTGCCCAGCCGGGTCGTCTTGCGCGGCGAGACCGACTCGATCACGGAGTCGTAGGTGACCTCGTCGCCCGGCCGCAGCGGGCGCAGATACTCCTGCTCGCAGTCGGTGGCGACGATGGACGTGCACCCCGCCTCCTCCAGAAGGGCGAGCAGCTCCTCGTAGGGGCGGGCCCGGCCGGTGTGGGGGCTCAGGCCGGCCATGATCCACGCCTGGAGCATGGTGGGCGGGGCGATCGCGCCGGGGCCGGTGTAGGCGGGGTTGGCGTCCCCCATGACCTCGCACCAGTGCCGGATCATGGGCGCGTTGACGGGGTCGCGTCCGGCGCCGGCGACGGTGGAGGGCCGCCCCTCGTACTCCTTGAGCCGCGCGTAGAGGTCGTCGCCGTCGTCACTCACGAGCACGCCCTTCTCCCCGGACCGCCATGATTTCTGACTGTCCGTCAGATGACGAGAGCTGTCAAGGTCGCCTGGAAGGTGGGGAGTTCAAGGCGGCGCACACACGACCGCGCGGCGGCGCCGAAGCACCGCCGCGCGATTCACTCCCCCTCCCCTCTCCCCCTCACCCCTCCCCGGATCCCCCTCCCGCCCCGGTGCGGTTCAGGTCACCACCACAACGGCCCGAAGGCGAGCGCCACCCCGGTATTGCCCTGATTGACCGCCGTCGGCGCCGCGCCGTTGACCTGCGCGGTGTTGCTCTGGTTCGAGGCACCGCCGCCGACGGCGTTCTGCGCCGTGGTGGACGAGTTGCCGCTGTTGTCGCGCCCGACACCGCTGCCGACGACGCTCGTGACACCCGCGTTCGATCCGCTGTCCGCGAATCCGCCGTTGTCCGCGACCGCGACACCGCTGAACAGCGCGGCGGCGAGCGGCAGGGCGGAGACGGCGGCGACGACGCGGGCGGTACGGATGCTTGCCATGTCAGTTCCTCCAGAACCATGCACTTCGGAGCTTGCAATACGGCTGATGCGACGACGACTCGCCCAACTGCGGCTTGTGTGGCGTCGCGAGACCAGAGTTGCCCACCGAATCCCCTGCGAACCGTCCTGGATGGCATGATTCGCACGCAAGCGTGATGACATGTCGATAAACCCCCAGCACGACATTTATCGCCCAAGATCACCCCGTATCACCTGGCGGGTATCAACTCGGACGCCACCCACCCGAGGCGCCCCTTGGGAAGAAGCGTTCCGCCGCCCCCTCGGACCCTCTTCCCTTCTTCGAACACCAGTACGACAATGAAGGTATGGCCACCACCGACCGGTTCCCCACCGGGCCCGTCGTCCGGCACCCCGGGCAGGCCGCCAAGCTGGCCCTCGCCCACGCGCTGTCCGCCGCCGAACGCGGCCTGGCCGTGATCCCCCTGTCCCGCACCAAACTCCCGGCCGTGCGCTCCCCCCACCGCGACCAGCCGGAAGGCCCGCGCTGCCACGGCGAGTGCGGCCGCCCCGGCCACGGCGTGTACGACGCCTCCACCGACCCGTCCCGTATCCGCGCCCTCTTCGCCGCCGCCCCCTGGGCCACCGGCTACGGCATCGCCTGCGGACTGCCCCCGCACCATCTGATCGGCGTCGACCTCGACACCAAGGACGGCACCGACTCCACCACCGCCCTGCGCGAACTGGCCCTCGGCCACCGCTTCACGATCCCGCCGACGATCGTCGTCATCACCCCGTCCGGCGGCCGCCACCTCTGGCTCACCGGCCCGCCGGACGTCGTCGTCCCCAACTCGGCCGGCCGTCTCGCCCCCGGCATCGACATCCGCGGCGCGGGCGGCTACCTGGTCGGCCCCGGCTCCCGCACCGCCCACGGCGTCTACACCACCGCCCCCGGCACGGACCATCTGGCCCCGGCGCCCTGCCCCCGCGCCCTGCTGCGCCTGCTGCTGCCGCCCCCGCCCGCGCCGCGCGCCGCCCGGGTCCAGGCGTCCGGCTCGCACGGCGAGGGCCTGGTCCGGTTCGTCCTCGCGGCGCACGCGGGCCAGCGCAACACCCGTCTGTTCTGGGCGGCCTGCCGGGCCTACGAGGACGGCATCGGCGAGTCCCTCACCGACGCCCTCGTCGCGGCGGCCGTCCACACGGGCCTCACGGAACACGAGGCCCGCTCGACGATCGAATCGGCGGCACGCATGAGCCGCGGCCCTACGGCGTGAAGACCTGTTCCAGTCGGTGAATGGCCCCGTCCGCGCCGACGGTGTAGCGGAACACCAGCCCGGAGTCGGGGTGGGCGTCCACCCAGTCGATCAGCTCCTGGACGCCGATGCGCTGGTTCTCCGTGCTCTCGACGATCGGCGTGACGGCCGTGACGTACGCCCCCTGGTCCATCGCCCACCGGCTGTCCTCCCCCGTCACGACGAACGGCGGCCCGTCCGTGTCCTTGCCGGGGCATCCCCACGCGCCGTGCTGGAGCACGAGGTTGACCTTGTCCGTGATGCCGTCGATCTCCTCGATCCGGAAGAGCGCGATCTCGTCGGGGTCGACCTCCTCGACGGTGGGCGGCCCATCGGCGCAGGGCACGGCGGAGGGGGTGGCGTCGGCGACGGGCTCGGCGGAGGCGGGGGAGGAGGGCGAGGCCGTGGATCCGCTCGGCGTGGAAGGGGCGGCCGAAGGACTCACCCCCGGCGTCTTGCCGGCCCCACCGGACGGCGTGGCCGACGACGACCCCACGGCCCCACCACCACTGCTCCCGGTCTCGTCGTCCCCACCCTGGCACCCGGTGAGAACCGCGGTCAGCGCGACCCCGGCGAGCACGACGGCAACGGATCTGAGCCGGTTGACCTTGACCTTCATCTGGGACGTCCCCCTGTTCACGGGCGCCCGGACCGGTCACCCTCACGGAGCGGGACCGTAACAACGCCGCCCCGCCGCCGGACACCCCAGCAAGCCCTTACGTCACACAGCCGGGACACAGCCGTGGCCGGGCGAAGACCGGGGTTACGCGAACATGCTGGAATGAGCAACGAGAGTCCGGCCCACTCCGGCCACGTGGCCCTCCAGATCGGCGCCGCCGCCTCCGGCAAGCCGGTGTACGAGACGCTTCCCGCCCGGGCGATCGGCCCCGACACCTACGAACTGACGGGCAGCCCCGGCCTGGTCGAGGGCTGTGCGGCCGGGGACGTACTGAAGGTCGCCGCCGACGGCACGTTCCAGATCGAACACCGAGGCCCGAACCTCTGCGTCCAGACATTCGGCGACCCACCCTTCACCGCGACGTCCCTGGAGGCCCTAATCACCGCCTTCGCCCCTCTGAACGGCCTGGTGGAGGCCCCCGCCGACCGCCACTTCATCGTGATCACGGTCCCGGCGACGGCCGGCGTCCCCACCGTGGAGAGGGTGATGGAGTCCTGGGCATCGGCTGTACCGGGCCGCCTGGAGTGGAACATCAGCAACATCTAGGGGTACGGCCCCCAACCGTCCCACCACCTGGTCAGGGGCCGTTCGTCACTGCGGCGTCGCCGTCACCCGACGAGCCCGGCCGACACCAGACCGCCACCCGCCGCGACGGTCCAGGCGAGCCCGCGCTGCCAACGGGTGACCGTCTCCGGGCGGCCGTGCGTCGCCATCACCATGACGGAGTTGGCGGCGAACGCCGGGAGCAGGAGCCCGAACAGGGCGAAGGTGCCGACGGCGGAGAGGGTCGACTCGACCCGTACGGTCAGCGCGCCGACGACCATCGCGACGGCGGCGAGGCCGTACAGCACGGCCGGGACGCTGGTGATGTCGTCCTTCCTCAGCGGAGCGGGGCCGCGCCGCTTGTGGTGGTTCCAGTGACGCCGCTCGGTGCCGACCCTGGCCAGGACCATGATCGCCACTTCGACCACCAGGGCGCCTCCCGCTCCGCCGAACCGACCCGCTTGCCGATCACGAAGCGCCAGATGATGTTCGCGGTCTTCTTCGCCCCGTACCGCTTGAACAGCGCCACGGCCCGGACGACCTTGATGCTGGAACCGGCGGGGGCGAAGGAGATCAAGACGGCGGCGACGGCCGCCCCGCACTGATGGGTTGAGATTCCGGATCAGGTGTCGCCGACAGGTTCCGCGAACTCAAGGATGTGCTCCAGCCGCCCTCTACGGAGCCCCCCATTTTCGAGATCCTTGGTCTCGGTGTAGGTGACCGCGCCAACCGTGAACACCCCAGTCACCCGGAAGCGGAAGTCGTGCTCCGGAAAGCCTGGGACGCGGTGCCCGACAGGGCAGGAACTCGTGGGAAATCGCGGTCACCGACGGGTAGCAGGCATGACTAAGGCCCCCGACCGATACTCCTGGTCAGGGGCCGTTCTCACTGCTCACCACGCGGTGGGTGTGGGATTTGAACCCACGGTGACATCGCTGCCACGACGGTTTTCAAGACCGTTCCCTTAGGCCGCTCGGGCAACCCACCCCGCGCCGTCGATCACTCGGTGGCGCGGGGACAAGAGTAGCGGGTGGGGGTCAGTTGTCGCCGGTTCGGGAGCCGAGGGTGAGGTCTACCGTGTGGGTCTTGCCGTCGCGTTCGTAGGTGATCGTGACCTTGTCGCCCGGCTGGTGGGTCCAGATCTCGCCGATCAGGGTGGGGCCGCTGTCGATCACCGTGTCGTCGAGCTTGGTGATGACGTCGCCGGGCTTGAGGCCGGCCTCGGCCGCCGGGCCGCCCGCCTCGACCGCGTCGGAGCCGCCCGCGCCCTGGTCGGTGATCTTCGCGCCGCCCGTGGACTCGTCCAGGGAGACGGACGCGCCGATCTTGGCGTACACCGGCTCGCCGGTCTTGATCAGTTGCTGGGCGACGTACTTGGCCTGGTTGATCGGGATGGCGAAGCCGAGGCCGATCGAACCGGACTGGGCGGCGCCGCCGAGGCCGCCGCTGCCCGTCGACTGGATCGCGGAGTTGATGCCGATCACATTGCCCTGGGCGTCCAGCAGCGGGCCGCCGGAGTTGCCGGGGTTGATGGACGCGTCGGTCTGGAGGGCGCTCATGTACGACGAGCTGCTGCCGGAGCCGTCGGAGGACGCCACCGGGCGGTTCTTGGCGCTGATGATGCCCGTGGTGACCGTGTTCGACAGGCCGAAGGGCGCGCCGATCGCGATGGTGGAGTCACCGACCGCCACCTCGTCGGAGTTGCCCAGGGTGAGGGGCTTCAGGTTGGACGGCGCGTTCTTGAGCTTGATGACCGCCACGTCGTAGCCCTGGGCGTGGCCGACGACCTCGGCGTTGTACTTCTTGCCGTCCGGGAAGGTGGCCGTGACCTTGCCGCCGTCGACCGCGTCCGCGACGACGTGGTTGTTGGTGACGATGTGACCCTGGGTGTCGAAGACGAACCCGGTGCCGGTGCCGCCCTCGCCGTTGCTGGACTCGGCCTCGATGGTGACCGTGCTGGGCAGCGCCTTGGCGGCGACCCCGGCGACGGTGCCCGGGTCGCGCTTGACGGCGCCGCCGCTGGTGGAGGAGGACACGGTCGTCGAGCCGGAGCTGTCGTCGTTCTTCGCGAGGGTGTAGCCGATGCCGCCGCCCAGGCCGCCGGCGACCAGCGCGGCGATCAGGAGCGCGGCCACGAGACCGCCGCGGCCCTTGCCGGCCTTGGGCGCGGGCTGCTGGTAGGAGGCGCCCCAGACGGGGGGCTGGCCGCCGCCAGAACCCGAACTCGAACCGAAGGCGGCGCCTGCCTGCGGAACACCGCCGACCGTCGCGCCGTACGCGTGCGTGCCCGGCTCGGCGTACGCGGGTGCCGGGGCCGCCGGGGCGCCCGCCGTCGCGTACGCGGGAACCGCGGGCGGGGCTGCCTGGGGAGCCGTCGGAGGCGGCCACTCGGTGGCGGCCGCCGGTGCGGTGGGCGGCGGCCAGGCGCCGTCCGCCGGCGCGGCCGGGGTCTGCGGGAGCGGGGTCGTGGGGGCGCCCGCGTCGGGGACGGGCGGCTGCGGGGCGGCCGAGGGAGTTTCCACCGGCACGGGAGGTGCGGACGGGGCCGGGGGTACCGGGGTGGTGCCCTCGTTGATGCCCTCGTTCTCGGTGCTCACAGCTCTTCTCCTCGATCCACGGCTGTTGTCGGTCGCACGGGGTCACGCCTTCGCGCTCGCCCGCGCTTGTCACGCCGGCTCACGCTTGTCCATGCCTGTTCACGCTTGTCTTGACGCTTGTCGTCGACCCGGCGCGCTGGAAGCTGTGCGTGTGCTTCTTGTACGTCCCAGCTTTTCCCACGAGCCGTCAGAGCACCATAAGCGGTGCCTGTGGGTCCTTGACCATTCTTTATATGGGATATTCAACGCAATGCGTACGCTTCACCGAAACATCTCACGGGCTTCTCAGACAGCCGGCGGGTGACACCATGACGCGGTGACCCACGCACGCCCGCACCGCATCCAAGTCGTCGCCCACCGCGGCGCCTCCGAAGAGGCCCCCGAGCACACCCTGGCCGCGTACCGGAAGGCCATCGAGGACGGCGCCGACGCCCTCGAGTGCGATGTCCGGCTCACGGCCGACGGCCATCTCGTCTGTGTGCACGACCGTCGCGTCAACCGTACGTCCAACGGCCGCGGCGCGGTCTCCGCCCTGGAGCTGGCCGATCTCGCGGCGCTCGACTTCGGGTCCTGGAAGACCCGGGAGGCCCGCGAGGCGTGGCGGGCCCGGGACGAGGAGCCGGACTGGGAGTTCCGCCCCGAGGACCGCGAGGACACCTCCGTCCTGACCCTGGAACGCCTGCTGGAGCTGGTCTCCGACGCCGGGCGCCGGGTCGAGCTGGCCATCGAGACGAAACATCCGACGCGCTGGGCCGGACAGGTGGAGGAGCGGCTGCTGGTGCTGCTCAAGCGGTTCGGCCTGGACGCTCCGGCCACCGCGGCCGACTCCCCGGTGCGCGTGATGAGCTTCTCGGCGCGCTCGCTGCATCGCGTGCGTGCCGCGGCGCCGACCCTGCCCACGGTCTACCTGGTGCAGTTCGTCTCGCCGCGGCTGCGCGACGGGCGGCTGCCGGCCGGGGTGCGGATCGCGGGCCCCTCGATCCGGATCGTGCGCAACCACCCGGGGTACGTCGAGCGCCTCAAGCGCGCCGGGCACCAGGTGCACGTGTGGACGGTGAACGAGACCGAGGACGTCGACCTCTGTGTCGAGCTGGGGGTCGACGCGATCATCACCAACCGCCCGCGCGCGGTGCTGCACCGCCTGGGCGAGTGACGCGATTCACACAGCCTTCGCGCAGCCGGCGCGCGGCTCCTGACGGTGCCTCACCCGTCTCCTGAGTCCCGGCCTGCCCTTCCGCCTCAGTCGTCCCGTCCGTCACTCACTTCACACATGTCCCTCACAGCCCCTTGACCTCCCCACCAACCCTCCCGCATGCTCCAAATCGGCCACACCGACGAAATTCAGCCATGCGCTCACCAGGAGTGCTCCGGCGCGTTCGGTCCGCGTTCGATCGTTGTGAATGCGTCCCCGGACCTGGATTGGCCGGTTTCCGGTACAGGCCAATGGGGCATCCACACCGTGGCGTGGGGCGAAGGAGGTCTCGGGGGTGGCGTTGGTGGTGGCACAGGAGGTGCCCACGTCGTCGAGCATGGCCGTACCCCATGGCCCTGCGGGCGTGGGCAAGGCGAGACATCGCATGCGCGATCAACTGCGCAGCGGAGGTGTGCCGGAGACGGTCATCGACGATGCCGTACTGATCCTTTCCGAGCTGTTGAGCAACGCGTGCAAACACGGTCGGCCCCTGGGCGACGCACTGGCCGGTGACGGCGACATACGCGCCGCGTGGCGGGTGGATCCCGGCGGGCGGCTGGTCGTCGAGGTGACCGACGGCGGCGGTCCCACCCGCCCGGCCCCGGCCACCCCGTCCGTCACCGCGCACGGCGGCCGCGGGCTGAACATCATCACCGCGCTCGCCGACGACTGGGGCGTCCGCGACGACGCCCGGGGCGAGGTCACGGTGTGGGTGCTGGTCCACACGGACGTCCACGATCCCGACGCGGGTCGGCGCCGCGACGACTTCGCCTCCCGGATCACCGCGCCGGTGGTGGCGTCGATCCCGGGTCTGGACTTCGCGGACGCCTTCGACGACCTGGAGCAGCGGCGGCCGTAGGGAACAGGCGTTCACAACGGTTCTCCACAACCCGGCCGTCGTCCACAGGTTCCGGTGACCGCGCGTACGAACGGCTAGGCTCCCGCCGTACCAGACGAGCCGTACCCGGGAGACACCCAGATGGCCAAGAAGCGACCCCAGACGAAGGCCGGCCGGCCTCAGCTCACCGACGGGGAGATCCCGGTCGTCGGCGCCCGGGAGCCGTGCCCCTGCGGCAGCGGCCGCCGCTACAAGGCGTGTCACGGCCGCGCCGCCGCGCACGCCGCGACCGAGCTGGTGCAGCGCCCCTTCGAGGGGCTGCCGGGCGAGTGCGACTGGGTGGCCCTGCGCGAGCTGGTCCCGGCGGCCACGGTCGAGCTGAAGCTGAAGGGCGGCCTGCCCGAGGGCGTCCCGTCCGTCACCCTCGCCACGGTCCTGCCGATGGCGTGGCCCGCGCTGCGCCGGGACGACGGCTCGGTGCTGCTCGGCCTCCAGAACGACACGCCGTCCGGCGACATCAGCCGCGACCTGGCCGACACCCTCCAGCGCGCTCTGGAGGCGGCGCCGGGCACCCCGGTGCAGGCCCGCCGCGCGCCCGCCGACGGGGTCCGGATGCAGGATCTGCTCGACCCCGAAGGCGCGTTCGCGCCAGTTGTGCACAGCGGCTTCGAGTTCTGGGTCCAGGACCCGGAGAACGCCGCGCCGGACGTGACCGCCTCCCTGGAGCGCGCCAACGAGGCGGCGATCCCGACCGTGAAGCTGACGGGTGTGGACGCCGCGTACTGGTGCGAGACGCCCGACAAGAACCACCTGCGCTGGGTCATGCCGCACCCCGAGGAGCGGCTTCTGGACGCGCTCGCGCGGCTGCACGCGGCGGGCCGCTCCGGCCTCGGCGAGGGCACGCGTCTGGTGGGCTCGTTCCGGGCGCACGGCCTCACCGTGCCGGTCTGGGACCTGCCGAGCGAGATCACCGCGGACGACGTGGAGAAGCCGGCCGCCGAGTTCGCCGAGCGCCTCGCGGCCGCCCTGGCCTCGGACGCGCCGCTCACCCCGGAGGAGCGCCGGGCCCGCGGCGGCCTCACCAACCGACAGGTGACGCTGAGCTGAGACACAGCGGGGAGACAGGGTCCGGCTGACCGGTCGGTCAGCCGCCCTGGCCCCTAGAAAGACGTGACTCCGCTCACAACTCCCGCTGCTTCAGGGCGAGTCGACGCCGAAACCGCCGGTCGGCGGGTGTCCGAAAGCCCGATGAAAACAAGAGATCGAATTTGCTTGGAGCCGATCTCTTGTTACCGTTCGAGTAGCCCGGTTGCTGGTGCATCCCCCGTCGCCAGCAACCGGGTCTTTCCATGCCCCGCCGACCTGGCCGGTCGGACGCCGTTCCCCAACTGGCGCGCCCTGCTCAGGAGTTGCTGCCGGAACGCAGCAACAGCGGCCCCTCGCCCAGCGCTTCCGCGAATTCCGTGACCGCCGAGTAGCCGTCCAGCGCCCCCCGGGTCCGCTCACGGGGCGTCTCGCAGGCGTCGGGCTCGTCCTCGGCGCCGACCGCGCACCGCGTCTGCACCGTGCGCCCCTCGGGCCCCATGAGACTCAGTACGGCGTTCAGGGCGCGGCCGGTGGCGTTGCGGTAGTAGGTGCGCGCCCAGGTGTCCGCGCCCTGGGTGAGGACACAGGTCTGCGCCTCGACACCGTCGGGCGAGGTCAGTTCGGGACCGCAGCGGGCGGCGGTGGCCAGCCCGAGGCCGAGCAGCAGCGGCGAGGCGGAAGGGGAGGGGTCGGGAGAGGCGGCCGGATCGACGCGCGGTGCCTTGGGATCCGTACGGCCGGCCGTACCGCCGACACCGGTCCCGTCGGCCACACCCTCCGCCTCACCCGAGTCCGCCCCCGCGGCCCCCGCGACGGCGCGACCTTCGTCCCCCACCGCCCCCTTGGACCCGGCGGACGCCATGGCCAGGGGAAGGGCCAGCACGCAGGCCACCACGCCGCCGAGGGCAACGAGACGAAGGTTCATACGCGGAAGATAAGGGGCGGACCCGGTCGTGCCGTCCGGCGCGCGCCCGACACCCCTACAACTCGGGGGCGCTCACACCCGTACGAGTGAGGGCGTCGACGACGGCGTCCACCACGGCCTCGACGTCGGGCACCCAGGGGGAGGCGGAGCCTGGGAGCGGGGCGCGCTCCCAGCGGATGTCGCCGCCGCCGGTCTCCGACGGGGGCAGGGCGATGTAACCGCCCTCGCCGTGGAACCGCAGGGAGCCGGGGACGAAGTCCTTGGCGTACAGCAGTTCGCCCAACTGCTCCATGGAGTACGGCCGGACGAGGATCGCCCAGCGGGTGGGCGAGGCGGTCACCGGGCCGAGCCGGATGCCCTTGCGGTCCAGCGCCACGAGCGCGCGGGACGCGGCGAGGGCGGGCAGGCTCACCGCGCACGGTGCCGGGCCGCCGGTGGCCAGGACGATCGGGGCGGCCGGCCGGTTGCCCCACCACCAGCGCACCATGCGCGCGTCGGTGGTCGCCGCGAGGAGGCCGGGGTCGAAGGGATGAGCACCGGGCACCGAGCACTCCGGGTCGGGGCAGCCGCAGCGGGACGTGCTCCGCCGGTCGGCCGTCACACCCGGGAGGACGGGCCACTGCCATTCCGTCGCGAAGGTCAGGGCCGAGTCGATCAACTCAGGCCCCGCGTCGCTGCGCTGGGACAGGAGCCTGCGTCGCTTTCCGAGGATCTCGCGCATGAGCGCTCGTTCCTTTCCGTTGCACCGCTGGCAACACCGTGGGCCACATCACACCATGTGTCGATCACTTCACTGTGCGTACCTTTTGGCGCATCACACCCCTGTTCATGACAGGGGGGTCCCCTGGAGGTCCGGTGACGGCTGCTTCCGCGGCCACTCCGTCCGGCTTGCATCCATCTACATCATGGGCATGGCGTGGGGTGGCGAAGTCTGGCGTTTTGCCGTCTCGTGTATTTCTCTCCGCCTCCGCCACGGGAGGATGGGGCGCGGTCGTCGGTGGATAGGACGCCGGGGTCGGTCACCAGGTTCCGGGTGGCTCCCGACGACCTCTGGTCCTTACCGAGTACGTACCCATCACGACCGCTGTGACGCTCTGTGGAGCAAGGCCAGTCGACCGCAAACACCCGTTACCCGAGTCAGTTTTAGGCCAACTTTGTTATTTGGCAAGGGAGCCGGGGGACGCTGTCCGATTCCCCCCAAAGGCCCCATGGACACCAGCGATCCCGGCAGGACAATGCTGGACATCCCCTTACGAGTGCGTGTACATGTGGAGACACTGCTAGCGGCGCAGATTGACATGGGGGTTTGCGATGCTTTTGAGCAATACGCTCCGGTCCGAGAGCCGGATGCCATGAACGCCCCTCACCCTCCGAAAGTGGCCGGAATCGATTCAACGGTTCCCTCGCCCGCACACACTGTCGCGCCCACATCCGTACCCCCGGACGCACCCTCCGCCCCGGCGGCCACCACCGGCCCCGGGGCGCTGCTCCAGGACCGGCTGGCCGGCTGGGTCTCCGACCTCACGACGCTCCATGAACTCACCGAGCGGCTGACCCGCACCGACGCCCTGCCCGACGCCCTCCAGGAACTGCTGCGCGCCGGATCCGCCCTCGTGGGCGCCCGGCGCGGCCTCGTCGCCCTGGAACCCGCCGACGGACTCGGCCCGCGGACCACGATCGGCCTCGGCCTCGGCCACGCCGACCTCGGGCACATCGAGACCGTGCCCCGCAGCGCCCTGTCCTTCGGGCGGATCCTCGACGGCCTGCCCGGCGCCGAGGGCGAGATCGCCGAGCCCGACCTGCTCGCCGAGGACGGCCTCGACCCCCGCCACCGGGAGGTCGCCGCCCGCCTCGGCTACGCCGCGAGCTACGCGCTGCCGCTCGACACCGAGGGCGCGAAGGGTCGGCTGGGCGCCGTCGTCTGGCTGTACGACGAACCCGCCGAACCGGACGAGCGCCGCCGCCATCTGGTGGGTCTGTACGTCCGTCACGCCGCCGAGCACCTCGCGCGGCTGCTGGAGGTCGAGCGCACGCGCGCGGCGATGGCGACGATGGCCGAGGAACTGCTGCCGTCCCGGCTGCCGAGGGTGGCCGGAGTGCAGCTCGCGGCCCGGCACCGTACCGGCCCGCGCGGGGGCGGCGACTGGTACGACGCGCTGCCGCTGCCGGACGCGGCCCTCGGCCTCGCCGTCGGATCGGTCACCGGCACCGGACCGAGCGCCGTCGCCGCGATGGGCCGGCTGCGCGCCTCCCTGCGCGCGTACGCCGTCATGGAGGGCGAGGACCCGGTCGCCGTCCTGTCCGACCTCGAACTGCTGCTGCGGCTGACCGAACCGGCCCGCTCCGCGACCGCGCTGTTCGCCTACTGCGAGCCCGCCCTGCGCAAGGTCACCCTGGCCGGTGCCGGGCACTGCCCGCCGCTGCTGGTCGGCGAGCGGCGCACCGAGTTCGTGGAGACGTCCGTCTCCGCGCCGCTGGGCATGCTGTCCTGCTGGGAGGCGCCGAGCGTGGAGCTGGAGGCCGAGCCCGGCGAGACCGTCCTGCTCTACAGCGACGGTCTGCTGCACCGCACCGGCGACTCCGTCGACCGCGCCTTCGCCCGGCTGCACGCGGCCGCCTGCGGGGTGCCGAGGGCGCTGCGCGACGATCCCGGCGCGATCGCCGACCATGTGCTGCGCACGGTCCTGCCGGACGGGGAGGCCGACCGGGACGACGAGGAGGACGTCGTCCTGCTCGCGGCGCGCTTCGAGTGATCGGCCGTGATCTGTCGCGACTCGTCGTGTCCTGTCGTGACCCGTCGCGACCGAACGTGGTCGCCCGGTGACCGGTCGGTGACAGCAGCTTCCCCCCTGGACCCCCTTACGTACGACCGTACGATGGAGGGGGTCCAGTGCCGTATCGAGGAGGAAGACCGTGGCCGACGAGCTCACCCCGGAGACCCCGGAAGAGTCTGAAGAGCCGATCAAGCAGCGCAAGAACGGCCTGTACCCGGGCGTCTCCGACGAGCTGGCCGAGAACATGAAGTCCGGCTGGGCCGACACCGAGCTGCGCGACCTGGAGCCGATCGCCCAGGCCGCCGAGACCGCCGCCCGCCGGGCCGCGCTGTCCGCGCGCTTCCCGGGCGAGCGCCTGGTGATCCCCGCGGGCAACCTCAAGACCCGGTCGAACGACACGGAGTACGCCTTCCGCGCCTCCGTCGAGTACGCGTACCTCACCGGCAACCAGACCGAGGACGGCGTCCTGGTCCTGGAGCCCAAGGGCGAGGGCCACGACGCGACGATCTATCTGCTGCCGCGCTCCGACCGGGAGAACGGCGAGTTCTGGCTCAGCGGCCAGGGCGAGCTGTGGGTCGGCCGCCGCCACTCCCTCACCGAGGCCGCGAAGCTGTACGGCCTGCCCGCCTCCGACGTGCGCGAGCTGGCCGCCGCGCTGCGCGAGGCCACCGGGCCGGTCCGGGTCGTGCGTGGCCACGACGCCGGCATCGAGGCCGCCCTGACCGACAAGGTCACCGCCGAACGCGACGAGGAGCTGCGGGTCTTCCTCTCCGAGGCCCGGCTCGTCAAGGACGACTTCGAGATCGGCGAGCTCCAGAAGGCCGTCGACTCCACGGTCCGCGGCTTCGAGGACGTCGTGCGCGTGCTCGACAAGGCGCAGGCCACCTCCGAGCGCTACATCGAGGGCACGTTCTTCCTCCGCGCGCGGGTCGAGGGCAACGACGTCGGCTACGGCACCATCGCCGCCGCCGGGCCGCACGCCTGCACGCTGCACTGGGTGCGCAACGACGGCCCGGTCCGCGCGGGCGACCTGCTCCTGCTGGACGCGGGCGTCGAGACGCACACGTACTACACCGCCGACGTCACCCGCACCCTGCCGGTCGACGGCCGCTTCACCGACGTCCAGCGCAAGATCTACGACGCGGTGTACGACGCCCAGGAGGCCGGCATCGCCGCCGTCCAGCCGGGCGCCAAGTACCGCGACTTCCACGACGCGGCCCAGCGTGTGCTGGCCGAGCGGCTCGTGGAGTGGGGCCTGGTCGAGGGGCCGGTGGAGCGGGTCCTGGAGCTGGGCCTCCAGCGCCGCTGGACGCTGCACGGCACGGGCCACATGCTCGGCATGGACGTCCACGACTGCGCCGCCGCGCGCGTGGAGTCGTACGTCGACGGCACCCTGGAGCCGGGCGTGGTCCTCACCGTCGAGCCGGGCCTGTACTTCCAGGCCGACGACCTGACCGTGCCGGAGGAGTACCGCGGCATCGGCGTCCGCATCGAGGACGACATCCTCGTCACGACGGACGGCAACCGAAACCTCTCGGCGGGTCTGCCGCGCCGCTCGGACGAGGTCGAGACGTGGATGGCGTCCCTGACGTCCTGAGCCACACACACATACGGAACGGCCGGGCACGCACACATCGGTGCCCGGCCGTTCGTGTGTCTGCGTGGATGCGGGGCCGATGCCGAACGCGGCCAGAGCCGCGCCCCCCGGCAGGTGTGGCCGCGCCGACCTCGCCCGGCACACCGCCGGCGCCCGGCCAGACAGGCCACCCGGCCGGACCGCACCGCCCGCGGCCGGGGCGCCGTGAGCGCCCGTCCTGATGTACCGCGTGCCTGCGACCGTCAGGGCAACGCGTCCACGAACAGTGCGCCCGTCAGCAGGGCCGCGCTGCCGCGCGGGGTCCATCCTCGGGTGCGGAGGTCCGTGTCGAACGCGGCCAGGGTCGCGCCGCCGGTGGGTGTGGACGTGCCGCCCTCGGCCAGGATTCCGCGGGCGGTCGCCTGGACGTGGCGGAGGCCCAAGGGGCCTGCCGTGTGGAGGAGTTCGGTGTCCTGGAGGGTGGACATCACGGTGAGGAGGGCGTCCAGGCGGGCCTGGGGTTCGGTCGCGCCGGCCCGGCGGGCGGTGCAGAGGGCCTCCAGGGCCCGTCGGACGTGGGGGAAGCCGGCGCGGGCCTCGCCGCGGGCACCCGGGGCGCCGTACTTCGCGGAGACGGAGGAACCCCGGGAGGGGCGCCGGGGCGCGCCCTTGTCGGGGTGGGCGGCGATCCGCTTGGCGGTGGTGGTGACCTCGGGTCCGCGGGCGCCGGGGTCGAGGGCGGCCGCCGCGACCAGCAGGCCGAGCGCCCACAGGGCACCCCGGTGGCCGCCGCCTGCCAGACCCACCGTGTGCTCGGTGCACCGCCCGATCGCGCCCAGCTCGGCGCGCAGCCGGGGTGTCGCCTCGCCGATGCGGCGGGCCGCGGCGGCCATCGCGGCCAGGCCGGGCGCGAGGGCCTTGGCCGACCAGCGCAGGCCGCGGTGGTCGCGGCGGGTGACACGGGCGTCCAGGTCACGGGGGTCGGGCAGGCCCGGCTTGGGAGCCAGGGCCAGTTGACCGGTCAGCGCGGCCACCGCGGCCTGCGCGAGCACCTCGTCCGCACGGTCCGTCACGGCGCGTCGCTCGGCGGGGTGCCACCACCGCCTTCTCCGCCACCGCCCTCTCCGCCACCGCCCGCGCCCGTGTTCTCGGCGTCCGGGTCGATCCCCAGGGTCAGGAACCCCTTGTACCCCTTGGACGGATCCTTCTTGTGCACGGCCTCGAGGGTGAGCAGTCCGCTCGCCGCGCCGCCGCCGTCGTAGACCATGTCGTCGTCCAGGACCGTGTAGCTGCCGGAGTGCCGGGAGTAAGGCTCCAGGGTGAAGATCTCCTCGGCGATCGCGTCGTCGAAGAAGAACTGGCCGGTGAAGTTGACCTTGCCGCCCTCGTACGTGCCGTCCTCCTTCTCGCCGCCGGTGTGCACCTTGACGTGGATGTGGCAGGTGCGGGGCGTGTACCAACCGGGGAAGATCGTCTCGAACTTGACGACCCCGTTGGCGTTGGCGACCTGATAGCCGCGCAGATACGTGTCGTCGTCGGCGGTCGAGCCGTCCTCGCTCTCGGCGGGCGCCGAACCGCCGGGGTTGGCCGTGGTGTAGCCGGAGTAGTAGCCCCACGCGTCGCAGTGCCAGATCTCGACGGCCGCGCCCTTGACCGGCGTGCAGCCGTCGGTGGCGTCGACGACGGCCAGCCGCAGCGTCAGCGGGACCCCGCTCTTGCCCTCGGTGATGTCCTTCCGCACCAGGGCCCCGTCGAGGTAGTAGGGCCCTTCCGTGACGCTCGTCATCAACGTCATGCACGCGGCCCCGGTCGAAGCAGATGCCGAAGCCGAAGCCGATGTCGCCGTACCGGAATCGGCGGACGCCGCCTGGTAACCGGCGACGGCGAGCCCGCCGGCCACGGCCGTGCCGCCGGTCACCACGAGGGCACGGCGCCGGGTGATGGTGCTGTCTTTGTGGTTTCCCGTCATGCCAGGAACCTAAGAACACCGACCGTCAGACGCCTTGGGGGACGCTGAGAGCGGGCTGTGAGTGCCGACGCGGCGTCAGACCGCCATCAGCGGCGCGTCCTTGCGCCACTTCAGGATCTTGTCGAAGCTCACCACGGCCCCCGCCCGCCCCGGCTTGTTGCCGATGTGGACATGGTCCGCCAGCTCCTGGATGAGATGCAGACCGCGGCCGTCCTCCGCGAACACGGACGCCACCGCGCGGCTGGGGCGCTCGCCGAGGAAGCCGGGACCGGAGTCGGCGACCTCGATACGACACTTCTCGCCGTCGAGGTAGGCGGTCACCCGGTACGCCTCCGACCCGCCGCCGTGCCCGCGGTTCCCGCCGTGCTCGACGGCGTTGGCGCACGCCTCACTGAGGGCGACGGAGAGGTCGTAGCTGACGTCCGGGTCGACGCCGGCCGTCTCCATGGTGCCGAGGAGCAGACGACGGGCGAGCGGAACACTCGCGGCTTCACGCCGCAGATGGAGTGACCACCAGATGCTCATGCTCCAGCCTCCTGGCTGCGGCTCGACATACCGATACGTATTGCCGCTACGACACCTCCGTAAGCGCGAATTCCACGTGATGCGGCCCATATGGGGGATGTGGTGAAGGCGGGAATCGGTGTATGTGAGGCGCACGGGGTATCAGTCGTACCACTCGTCCCAGAAGCGGATCATAGGGTGATCTTTCCCATCTCACCGGGGCATGCGGAATCTTGCGGACCTGCCGTATGACGGCCGCGCGGCCAGTGCGATGATGAGCCCGCCATGAGTGCCCCCCACCCGCGCGCGGCGCGCCGTCGAGACGAGCGCCCCGGCGGCGCGCGTTCCGAAGCCGGCCCCCGGCTGCTGCGGGCCGCGGTGTTCGCCGCGGTCTGTGTCGTGCTGGCCGCGGCCGGGCACACCATGGCCGCCTGCACCGCCGTTCCGCTGTGGACGCTCGGCGCGGGATTCCTGGGCGTGCTCGCGGTGGTGGTGCCGCTCGCCGGGCGCGAGCGCTCACTGCCGTACGTCGCCACGCTGCTCGCCGCCGGACAGGGCGTGCTGCACACCCTGTTCGGGCTCGGGCAGCACACCGCGGCGGCGGCCACGACGACGGCCACGGGTCTCACGGACGCCGAACTGGTGGCGCGGGCCGCCCGGCTGGTCTGCGGGGCCGCGGCGGCGGCGATCACCCCGGCCCGGGCCCAGCAACTGCTGATCGACGCCCGGCTCTACCCGGGCGGCACGGGCGGCACGGGCGGCACGGGCGCGACGGACGGCATGGGGTCCATGCACCACGCGGCCGACGCCCTGCCGACGGCCGTGAGCGGCGGCTCGGGGCTGTCGTCGATGGCACCGCTGTCGTTCCTGCCGTCGCCGCATCTGCTGCCGTCCCTGCCCATGCTGCTCTGCCATCTCCTCGCGGCCCTCGCCGCCGGCTGGCTGCTGCGGCGCGGGGACGCCTCCCTGCGGCGGCTGATCGACCTGTCGGCGCACGGCGTCGCCGAGGGGGCGTGCGTACGGTCCCTGCGCGCGGCGCTGGCGCTGGTGCGCGCGCTGCTGGCCGGGCTGCCCGCCACGCCTTCGGCGGCCCCGCGCCCGCCGCTCGCCGCGCTGCTCGCACCGGCCGAGCCGCGCACCACCGCACTCCAGCACTCGGTGATCAGACGCGGCCCGCCGGCCGCCGGGGCTCTCGTCCTCGCTGCCTGACACGACGCGACCGACACTCCACCGACTCGGGGGGACGGGGCGCCGTCGTACGGCACGCGCGCGTGCGTGGTGCTCCGCGCACGTCTGTCACCGTCGCCACCTCATCCTGAGTGGAGTGCTCACCGTCATGAAGACCTCTCGTATCGCCGCCGCCACCGTCGTCGCCGGTCTCGCCGTCCTCGGCGTGGCCTCGCCCGCCCTCGCGCACGTGTCCGTCCAGCCGGAGGGCACGGCCGCCAAGGGCGGTTACGCCGTCGTCGACTTCAAGGTGCCCAACGAGCGCGACAACGCCTCGACCACCAAGCTCGAAGTGACCTTCCCGACCGACCACCCGCTGGCCTCGGCCATGCCGGAGCCGATCGACGGCTGGAAGATCCAGGTCACCAAGGCCACCCTCGACAAGCCGATCGAGCTGCACGGCAAGCAGATCTCCGAGGCCGTCTCCAAGATCACCTGGACCGCGACCGGCAAGGGCGTCGAGCCGGGCTTCTTCCAGAAGTTCCCGGTGTCCGTCGGCACGCTCCCGGAGGACACCGACGAGCTCGTCTTCAAGGCGATCCAGACGTACTCCAACAAGGAGGTCGTGCGCTGGATCGAGGTCCAGGAGGACGGCGCGGAGGAGCCGGAGAACCCGGCGCCCGTGCTCGCCCTGTCCGCCGCCTCCGAGGACGGCCACCACGGCGCGGGCGCCGACAAGGCGTCCGACGACTCCCACGGGTCCGAGGAGAAGGACGACGCCGAGGCGGCGTCCGCGACCACCGAGGCCGCGGCCGGCGACAGCAGCGACACCACGGCCCGGGTCCTCGGCGTGGTCGGCATCGTCGTCGGCGCCGCGGGCGTCGGCTACGGCGTGCTGGCCGGCCGCCGCCGGACGACGACCGACGCCTGATCCGGGGCCGGGGCGGCGCCGACGGATGACCGCCGGCGCCCGGCTCGACTCGTCCACGGTGCGTGCCGGGGGCGTACAGCACGTCCGTACGCCCCCCGGCGCCCGCCGGAGTTCATACATCTGGGACATTTCTCTATGCGCACCAAGACGTTCGCCGCGGCCGCGCTGCTCGCCGCCGCCACCCTGACCCTCTCCGCCTGCGGCACCGACGGCGGGGACGGCGGCAACAGCGCCGTCGCCGTGGTCGACCCCGAGTCGGCGAAGACCGGCGCGTCCTCGCACGTGACCGTGCTGGACCAGCCGTTCACCAAGCCGGACCTCGTGCTCACCGACACCGAGGGCAAGAGCTACGACCTCCGTGCGGAGACCAAGGGCCGTCCGACCCTGGTCTACTTCGGCTACACCAACTGCCCCGACGTCTGCCCGCTGACGATGAACAACATCGCCGTCGCCAAGAAGCAGCTCCCGAAGGCGGAGCAGGACGCGCTGCGGATCGTGTTCGTCACCACCGACCCCGAGCGGGACACCCCGGCCGCGCTCGGCACCTGGCTCAAGGGCATCGACCCGGAGGTGGTCGGCCTGTCCGGCGACTTCGCCACCATCCAGGCCGCCGCGCTCGAACTCGGCATCTCCGTCGAGGCACCGCACAAGGACAAGAACGGCAAGACGGTCTCCACCCACGGCACCCAGGTCGTCGCCTTCTCGCCGAAGACCGACGCCGGGTACCTGCTGTACAACGACGAGGCCACCGTCGACGAGTACACCAAGGACCTGCCCAGGATCGTCAAGGGGCAGAAGCCGTGAGGCTCCTGGCACCCGTGGCCCTGGCGGCGGCGCTGCTGCTGACGGGCTGCGGCACGGGCTCGGACCCCGCCGCGGCGAAGCTGTCGGTACGCTCCGCCTACATACCCCAGCCGGTCTCCGACACCATGGCCGCCGGCTTCCTCACCATCGTCAACGAGGGCGGGGCGAAGGACGAGCTCACGTCCGTCACCAGCACCGCCGCGGGCAACGTCACCCTCCACGAGACCGTCGGCTCGTCGATGCGGGAGGTCGACTCCCTCGACGTCCCCGCGCACGGCCGGCTGGAGTTCAGGAGCGGCGGCAGCCATCTGATGTTCGAGCAGCTCCGGCGCAAACCCGTGGAGGGGGAGACGGTGACCGTCGAACTGCACTTCGCCGCGTCCGGCCCGCTGAAGGTCGACATCCCGGTGGAGTCCGCCGTGTACACCCCCAAGACCGGCCACTGAGGGAGGGACCACCGTGAGGCAGACCATCGCCCCCCGCGTCCGGATGTTCGTGCTGCTGTTGCTGGCGGTCACCGGCGCCCTGCTGGCCGGCGCCGGACCGGCCTCCGCGCACGCCGCGCTGACCGGCAGCGACCCCGCGCAGGGGGTGGTGGTCGACAAGGCTCCCACGCAGGTGACGCTGACGTTCTCCGAGACCGTCTCCCTGAACGACGACTCGCTGCGCGTCCTCGACCCCAAGGGCACCCGGGTCGACGACGGCAGACCGGGCAACGTCAGCGGCACCTCCTACGCCGTCCGGCTGCACTCCGGGCTGCCCGACGGCACGTACACAGTGACCTACCAGGTGGTGTCGGCCGACAGCCATCCGGTCGCCGGCGCCTACACCTTCTCCATCGGCGCGCCCTCCGAGACCAGCGTCTCGGCGTCCGCCAGGGAGGCCGGCGGCGGGGTCGTCGGCTGGCTGTACGGCTTCGGGCGGTACGCCTCGTACGCCGGGTTCATCGTGCTGACCGGTGCCGCCGCCTTCGTGCTGGCCTGCTGGCAGCGCGGGACCGGGGTGCGGGCCGTGCAGCGGCTCGTCGTCTCCGGCTGGGTCACGATCACCGCGGCCACCCTGTTCCTGCTGCTCCTGCGCGGCTCCTACACGAGCTCGGGCAAGCTCGGGGACGTCTTCGACCTGGAACTGCTCGGGCAGGTCCTCCAGACCAAGACCGGTGCCGCGCTGGTCTCCCGGCTGATGCTGCTCGCCGCGGCCGCGCTGTTCATCGCCGTGCTCTTCGGCGCCTACGACAAGCGGGAGGCCGAGGAGAAGCGGGACCTGACCTTCGGGCTCGCCATCGGCGGGACCGTGGTGGCCACCGGGCTCGCCGCGAGCTGGGCCATGGCCGAGCACGCCTCCACCGGCATCCAGCCGGGCCTCGCCATGCCGGTCGACATCCTGCATCTGCTGGCCGCCGCCGGCTGGCTGGGCGGGCTGACCGCGCTGCTCGTCGCCCTGTACCGGGCACCGGCGGACCGGCCCGTCGAGGCGGCCGCCGTCCACCGCTTCTCCCAGGTCGCCTTCGGCAGCGTGGTCGCCCTGGTCGCCACCGGCGTCTACCAGTCCTGGCGCCAGCTCGGCTCCTGGTCCGCCTTCACCGACACCCGCTACGGACAGCTCCTCCTCGCCAAGATCGCCCTGGTCGCCCTGCTCGTCGGCCTCGCGTGGATCTCCCGCCGGTGGACCGCGCGGCTCGCGGACACGACGGTGAAGGGGGCCGCGGCGGCCCGGTCCGGGGCTCCCAAGAAGCAGCACGTGCCGGCGTCGGCGGCGGCAGCGGGCGGCTCCGAGAAGCAGGCGGCGTCCGCGGGCGGCGGTAAGGCGGGCGGCAAGCAGGACACCCAGCGGGCCGCTCAGCTCGCCCGGCAGCGGGCCGCCGTCGAGACTGCACGGCAGAAGCGGCTGCGGGACGGCGACCCCAACCGCTTCGGGCTGCGCCGCTCGGTGCTCGCCGAGGCCGGTGTCGCCATTGTGCTGCTCGCCGTCACCACCGCGCTGACCTCGACCGAGCCGGGCCGTACGGAGCAGGAGGCCGCCAAGGCCGCCGCGGCCTCGTCCTCGTCGTCCTCCTCGGCGACGGGCTCCGCCTCCGGGGCCCTGACGCTCGACATGACCTTCGACACCGGTGGCACCGACGGCAAGGGGGTCGTCAGCGTGGACATCGACCCGGCCCGCGTCGGCGCCAACGAGATGCATGTCTACGTCACCCGGCCCAACGGCCGCGCCTTCGACGTCCCCGAGGTGAAGGTCGCCTTCACCCTGGAGGCCAAGGACATCGGGCCGCTGCCCGTCGTGCCCGACCACATCACCACCGGCCACTGGTCGGCGAACGGAGTGCAGGTCCCGCTGGCCGGCGAGTGGAAGATCGCCGTGACCGTGCGGACCTCCGACGTCGACCAGGTGACCGTCTCCAAGAACGCGCAGATCGGCTGACCGCACCATGCCCGACCAGTCCCTCCCCGAGGCCCGTACGTCCGAGGCCGCCCGCACCGTGCCGCCGTCCTCCGAGCCGTCCTCCCCCGAGGGCCTCACCCGGCGCAGGCTGCTCGGGACCGCCGGGGCCACCGGGCTGGTCCTCGGGGCGGCCGGCGCGGCGGGCGGGTATGCCGCCGCTCCCGCGCAGGCGACGCCGCTGTCCTCGATCGGGGCCGGGAAGGCGATGTTCCACGTGAAACATCAGCCGGGCATCACCCAGGGCCTCCAGGCGCGCGGCCATCTCATCGCCTTCGACCTCGCGGCCGGTGCGGGCCGCAAGGAAGCGGCCGCGCTGCTGCGCCGCTGGTCGGATACGGCCCGCCGGCTGATGGCGGGCGAGGCGGCCCCGCACGACGACACCGACATCGCCCGGGACGCCGGACCGTCCTCGCTGACGGTCACCTTCGGCTTCGGCCACAGCTTCTTCGCCCGCACCGGACTGGAGAAACAGCGCCCGGTCGCCCTCGACCCGCTGCCCGACTTCTCCTCCGACCGGCTGGACAAGTCCCGCAGCAACGGCGATCTGTGGGTGCAGATCGGCGCCGACGACGCCCTGGTCGCCTTCCACGCCCTGCGCGCGATCCAGAAGGACGCGGGCAGCGCGGCGAAGGTCCGCTGGCAGATGAACGGCTTCAACCGCACCCCGGGCGCCACCGCCCACCCCATGACGGCCCGCAATCTGATGGGCCAGGTCGACGGCACCCGCAATCCCAAGCCGGCCGAGTCCGACTTCGAGCGGCGGATCTTCGTCCCCGAGTCCGGCACGAAGGACCCCGCCTGGATGGCGAACGGCTCCTACGCCGTCGTACGGCGGATCCGGATGCTCCTCGACGACTGGGAGAAGCTGTCGACCGGGGCGCAGGAGCAGGTCATCGGGCGCCGCAAGGCCGACGGGGCGCCGCTGACCGGGGGCGACGAGACGACCGAGATGGACCTGGAGAAGACGGACGCGCACGGCGATCTCGTGGTCCCGCTCAACGCGCACGCCCGGATCACCCGCCCCGACCAGAACGGCGGCGCGGCGATGCTGCGGCGGCCCTTCTCCTTCCACGACGGTATCGACCCGGACGGCACCCCGGACGCGGGTCTGCTCTTCGTGTGCTGGCAGGCGGATCCGCTGCGCGGTTTCGTCACCGTGCAGCGCAAGCTGGACCGCGGTGACGCCCTCTCGGCGTTCGTCCGCCATGAGTCCAGCGGCCTGTACGCGGTGCCGGGCGGGGCGGCGGAGGGCGGGTACGTCGGGCAGGCGCTGCTGGAGGGGTGAGGCTCCCATGCGAAGGCCCCGCACGGTCCCGGAAGTCCCCGGAAAGGCCGAGTTGAATGCCCACAGAGCCCCTGAAGGCCCTTGAAGGCCCACGGCGGCCATTAGGGTGAGGTCATGCCAGCGAGCTACGCGTATCTCGGTCCCGAGGGCACCTTCACGGAGGTCGCCCTGCGCACGCTTCCGGAGACGGCCACCCGGCAGTTGATCCCGTACGTCTCCGTGCAGTCGGCGCTGGACGCGGTGCGCTCGGGCGAGGCCGAGGCGGCGTTCGTGCCGATCGAGAACTCCGTCGAGGGCGGGATCACCACCACCCTGGACTCGCTGGTCGCGGGCGCGCCGCTGATGATCTACCGCGAGGTGCTGCTGTCGATCACCTTCGCGCTGCTGGTCAGGCCCGGTACCGCGCTGTCGGACATCAAGACCGTGTCGGCGCATCCGGCCGCCCAGCCGCAGGTCCGCAACTGGCTGAAGGCGAACCTCCCGGACGCCGTGTGGGAGTCGGCCGCCTCGAACGCCGACGCCGCCCGGCTGGTCCAGGAGGGCCGCTACGACGCCGCCTTCGCGGGTGAGTTCGCGGCCGCCCGGTACGGTCTGACGGCCCTGGAGACCGGGATCCACGACGCGGAGAACGCCCAGACCCGGTTCGTCCTGGTGGGCCGGCCCGCCCGGCCCGCGGCGCCGACCGGCGCGGACAAGACGTCCGTCGTGCTGTGGCAGCGCGACGACCATCCCGGTGGGCTGCGCGATCTGCTGGGCGAGTTCGCCACCCGCGGTATCAACCTGATGGTGCTCCAGTCCCGTCCCACCGGCGCCGGGATCGGCAACTACTGCTTCTGCATCGACGCCGAGGGCCATATCTCCGACCGCAGGGTCGCGGACGCGCTGATGAGCCTGAAGCGGATCTGCCGCGATGTCCGCTTCCTCGGCTCGTACCCGCGTGCGGACGCGGTCGCGGCGGACGTGCCGGCTCCGCTGCCGGGGACCTCCGACGCCGCGTTCACCACGGCCGCGGACTGGGTGGCGCGCTGCCAGGACGGCCGGTTCTAGCCCTGCCCCACCGCCGGGTTCCGGCTGGTCCTACCTGCATATCTTCGTTATCCACAGAAGTTATCCACAGGACGGCTTCTCGACCTGGGGACAAGTCGACAACGAAGCATGATTCAGTCGACAAATCGGCCTACAGCCCCTCGGGACGTCACGCCACCCGTACGCCACCCTTCGCCCACCTGTTCCCTCCCGTTTCCTTCGAACAATCCTTTAGGGCGACCCTTTTGCACCCGAAAGTGGAGACGAGAGGCGTTTGGGCAAGGAATTCATCACCCCGGGGACCCATGCCGGAATGATCAATTCCAGTGTCCACAGATGATGCGCACACCCTGTGGATAACTTTCCCTGGGAGCCGATTCCTGTGGACAACCGGGCCGCCAAATCCCGGTCCCCGCAAGGAAATCAGGTCAACCCGGCGCCCGGGGCCTGCCCCGTCCCAGGGAGTGAGACGCTTTTTATTGACACGCTCGGCAATTCCCTCACAACGCACCGTAAGCCGCGATTCGGAACGCGCGGCGCGCGGTTCGGAATAGTCGGTCGTGACCCGCAACTGCGCACCGGTAGCCTTGAGCACGTGATTGACCTTCGCCTGCTCCGTGAGGACCCCGACCGTGTGCGCGCGTCCCAGCGCGCCCGTGGAGAGGACGTCGCGCTCGTCGACGCTCTCCTGTCTGCCGACGAGCGGCGCAGGTCGTCCGGCGTCCGCTTCGACGAGCTGCGCGCCGAGCAGAAGTCGCTCGGCAAGCTGATCCCCAAGGCGTCCCCCGAGGAGAAGGCCGAGCTGCTCAAGCGGGCCGAACAGCTCAAGGCCGACGTCAAGGCCGCCGACGCCGAGAGCGACGCGGCCGACGCCGAGACCCAGGAGCTGCTGCTGCGCCTCGGCAACCTCGTCCACCCGGACGTGCCGGTGGGCGGCGAGGAGGACTTCGTCACCCTGGAGACGCACGGCACCATCCGCGACTTCGGCGCCGAGGGCTTCGAGCCCAAG
>NZ_JAANNX010000090.1:0-14695 GCF_013363615.1 Streptomyces sp. CAI-85
ACCCCAACCGCGACGACGTCAACTTCATGCGCCACACCATGGCGTACCGCGAGGTGGGCGACGACGGCAGCGAGACTGTCCGTCTCGACTACAAGCCGGTCGTCCAGACCCGCTACCAGCCGATGGAGCGTAAGTACTGATGGCAACCCCCGTTCTGGACAAGGTCGAGGCGGAGGCCGCGGCCTCCCCGTACATCACCGTCACCTTCCGCGTCCGCCGCTTCAACCCCGAGGTGTCGGCCGACGCGACGTGGGAGGACTTCCAGCTCGAACTGGACCCCAAGGAGCGCGTCCTCGACGGTCTCCACAAGATCAAGTGGGACATGGACGGAACGCTGACGTTCCGCCGCTCCTGCGCCCACGGGATCTGCGGTTCGGACGCGATGCGGATCAACGGCAAGAACCGTCTCGCGTGCAAGACGCTGATCAAGGACATCAACCCCGAGAAGCCGATCACGGTCGAGCCCATCAAGGGCCTGACGGTCCTGAAGGACCTGGTCGTCGACATGGAGCCGTTCTTCCAGGCGTACCGGGACGTCATGCCGTTCCTCATCACCAAGGAGACGAACGAGCCCACGCGCGAGCGTCTCCAGACCGCCGAGGACCGCGAGCGCTTCGACGACACCACCAAGTGCATCCTGTGCGCCGCGTGCACGTCGTCCTGCCCGGTCTTCTGGAACGACGGGCAGTACTTCGGCCCGGCCGCGATCGTCAACGCGCACCGCTTCATCTTCGACAGCCGTGACGAGGCGGGCGAGCAGCGCCTGGAGATCCTCAACGACCGCGACGGCGTCTGGCGCTGCCGCACGACCTTCAACTGCACGGACGCCTGCCCGCGCGGCATCGAGGTCACGAAGGCGATCCAGGAGGTGAAGCGAGCGCTGATCACGCGCCGCTTCTGAGCTTCGCTCGCTCCGTCTCCGAGGGCCCCGTTTCCGATGGAAGCGGGGCCCTCGGGCGTGGGGGGGGCACGTCCGGGTGAATGCCGGTCACGGAGGCCGTGCGCGTGGTGTCCGGGCGACGACGATGCTTTCGACACCGATCCACGGGAGGCACACCATGTCCGCCGGAGCCGTCGAACGCCCTGAGAGGGACCGTCCGCTGATCGTTGCGGCCGACCGGCTCATGCAGCACCACCCGGGCCACCGCGTCGAGGTCATCGGCAGTCAGATCCTCGTGTCCCCACTCCGTGACGGCCCACACGCCGTGGCCCTGACCGAGCTGATGCTCCGCTTCATGGAGGCGGGTCTGCACGATGGCGGGAGCGCGCTGCTCCAGGGCATCGGCCTGTGGCTGCCCACCGGCGCCGAGGACTACGCGATCCCGGACCTGTCCCTGGTGGACGCCGACTACACGGACCACCACGCGGAGAACAATTGCTACGACCCCGGATGCTTCCGCCTTGTCCTGGAGGTCACCTCCGAGAACCACCGGACCGACCTGCGCACGAAGGTCGCCGCATACGCGGAGGCGAAGATCCCGGTCTATGTCGTCGTCGACCGCGAGCACCAGCGGCTGCACGTGTTCACGGAGCCCGTCGGGGACACGTACGTGAATCACCACGCGCACGCCCCCGGTGAGATGGCGGCCCTGCCGGACTCCGTCGGCGCCGAGGTCGCGCTGGACGTGGCGGCGGTTCTGGAAGCCGGAAGCTGACTCCGCCCCGCCGGTCACATGACCGGCGGGGCGGAGGTGTGGTGACCTGGGGAGGTCAGCCGCGGAGGACGCGGCCTTCCTTGTCGGTGCGGTCGTTGCTGGTGAGGAACAGGATGCCGTCGATCAGGGCCCAGATGCCGAGGCCGCCGCAGGTGAGGAGCTGGGCGACGCCCACGCCGACGGAGCCGACGTAGAAGCGGCCGATGCCCAGGGTGCCCAGGAAGAGCTGGAGGATACCGGCGACGATCTTGGACTTGTCGGAGTACGGGCGGCCCAGCGGGTCGACGCCGTAGGGGGCCTGCGGGGTGGGGACGGTCATGGCTACTGCTCCTGTGCTGCATGTCGGAACGGGGAGTCCAGGAGGGACGTGGCGACGTCACGAAAACGCGCGTCGACCCATGTCCGCCGCTGCCGACCGACGCCCTCGCACAGCTCCGCCGTGCCAGGACATCCCCCCTGTGACTGGTGAGCCTAGGTAAAGCAGAGGGAAAAAAGGGAGGGGAGATGATCCATTGTTCCTGATCCGTGATCAAAATCAGCCAACAACGTTCCTCAGCACGGTCCAGGCGACCGCGATCCCGAGGACGACGGCCACTCCCCCCGTCCCCAGCCGCGGCCGCCAGACGCGCCCGCGCAGCCCCTCCCACGCCCAGCGGGCCAACAGCGCGAGGGCGAACGGCGAGGCGAGCAGCAGGACCCGGTTGTCCAGCCACGCCTGGGCGAAGTGACCGTGCATCAGGTCGTACACCATGCGGGTACCGCCGCAGGCGGGGCAGAGCAGCCCCGTGACCAGCCGGAACGGGCACCGCGGCAGCCAGTGGCCGGACTCGTGCGGGTCGGTGGCGTACAGATACGCGGAGCCGGCCGCACCCGCGGCGAGCACCGCGAGGGGGGCCGCCGCCGGGTGCCGCAGGACGGCCGGGCACCTCGCGGAGAGGCGCCCGGCGTCAGCCACGCAGGACCCGCCCGTCGCTGTCGGTCGTGCTGTCGCTGACCAGCATCATGATGCCGTCGATCAGCGCCCAGATGCCGAGGCCGCCGCAGGTGAAGAGCTGGGCGAGGCCGATGCCGACATGGCCGATGTAGAAGCGGCCGACGCCGAGGGTGCCCAGGGTGAGCTGGAGCACGCCCGCGACGACCTTCGACTTGTCGGAGTAGGGGCGGCCCAGCGGGTCGTACCCGTAGGGGGCCTGGGGGTCGCCGGTGAAGGTGCCGGGAGGCACGTAGCCGTAGCCGGGCTGGCCGTAGCCGGGGTACGGCGGCTGGCCGGGCTGGGGATACCCGTAGGGGCCGGGATAGCCGGGCTGGGTCGCGTCCTGCGGACCGCCGCCGGGGTAGCCGTAACCGGGCTGGGGCGGCGGTCCCTGGGGCTGAGGTCCCTGGGAGTGCGGGTCCTGGGGCTGGGGCTGCTGCGGTGTTTCGGACAAGGCGAGTTCCCCCGAAGTCTGTCGAACGGATCACCCGCAGGTGAGATGGGTGCATGTCATCTTGCAGCAGAAATCCCGCCACGCGCAGACCGGGGTGCCCCTTGGCCTGTTTTCCGGGCCCCCGCGCCTAATATCTGACGGCATGTCAGACGATCTTTCGTACGAGCTGCTCGGTTTCGACAATGTGGTGCTGCCCGTCGGGAACCTCGGGGAGGCCGTCGGGTTCTACGAGCGGGCCGGGTTCGCGGTGGCGTTCCATTTCGACGAGGCCGGGATCGCGCTGCTGAGGGTGGGGGGCGAGACCCCCGGGATCCTGCTCAGACATGAGGAGGGGATGGGGCACCGGCCGCCGCCCTGGCCGTCGCCGCGGGTGTGGCTGGAGGTGCCGGACGCGCGCGTGGCGGCGCGACGGCTGGCCGGGGCGGGCATCACACCGCTGGACGCACCGTTCTCGGTGGCGACCGGCTGGACGGTCGAGGTCGCCGACCCCTGGGGCAACGTCGTCGGGTTCACGGACTACACGAAACGCCCGGAGCTGGGCCGCCGGCCGTGACGCAGGTCCCACCACTGCCAGTTGAACACGTTCAAAAGCAGCGCTACAGTCACCCCTGTCAGCGTTTTGAACGCGTTCGAAAAGGGTGGGGAACATGGACCGCACGGTCATCGCCTACGTCATCTACCTGGTCGTCAGCATCGCGCTGACGATCTGGGTCGCGCGCACCCTCAGCCGCAACGGCCGGGTCTTCCTGGCCGATGTGCTCCAGGGCAACGAGAAGCTCGCCGACGCCGTCAACCACCTCCTGGTGGTCGGCTTCTACCTCGTCAACCTCGGCTTCGTCGCCCTCTATCTGAGCGGCGACGACACCATCAAGGACACCCGCGGCGTCTTCGAGGCCCTCTCGACCAAGCTGGGCGTGGTGCTGCTGGTGCTCGGCGTGATGCACCTGGGCAATGTGTACGTGCTCAACCGGATCCGGCGGCGCGGCGTCATGGAGCGGGAGCAGATCCCGCCGGTCGCCCCGCAGGGCTGGGCCGCGCCGACGGCCGGGGCGTGAGCGCCGTGGCCGCCGGCCCGCGGGCCACGCCGGACCGGGACGCCGCGCGCGTCCCGGTCCGCCGGCTCACCGTCCTCTACGACGCCGGCTGCGAGCTGTGCGTCTTCGTGCGGGACTGGCTGAACCGCCAGCCGCAGCTCGTGCCGCTGGACCTGGTCCCGGCCGGCTCCGACCGGGCCCGGGCCCGCTTCCCCGGCCTGGACCACCGCGCCACCCTGGAGGAGATCACCGTCGTCGGCGACGCGGGCCAGGTCTACCGGGGCGCGGCCGCCTGGATCGTCACCCTGTGGGCACTGCGCGCGCACCGCCCGCTGGCCCACCGGCTGAGCACCCCCGCCGGGGCGAGGCTGGCCAAGGGCGCGGTGCTCACGGCCGCCAAGTGGCGCGGAGCGTACGGCGGGGCGCGGGCCGCGGGGTGGGGCGGACGCTCGTACCGGGCCGCGGACGGCTGGTCCTACGACCCGCGCGCGGGCTGGACGTACACCCCGCCCGCCTGTGCCGACGGGTCCTGCTCCACTGGTTAGGCTCTCGTCCGTGTCCGCCAACAACTCCCCCGCCGGCCCGGCCGACCACGAAGGCCCCGCCGCATCCTCTGAACCTTCCGAGGCGTCGCCCGCGTCCAAGTCGGAACAGACCCGCGCCCTGATCCTGGAGACGGCCATGCGGCTGTTCCAGGAGCGCGGCTACGACAAGACGACGATGCGGGCCATCGCCCAGGAGGCGGGCGTCTCCGTCGGGAACGCCTACTACTACTTCGCCGGCAAGGAATGGCTGATCCAGGGGTTCTACGACCGTCTCGCCGCCGAACACCGCGAGGCGGTCCGGGACATCCTGGCGCGGGAGACCGGCCTGGAGGCACGCATGGCGGGCGTGCTGCGCACCTGGCTGGACGTGGCGAAGCCGTACCACGAGTTCGCCGTGCAGTTCTTCAAGAACGCCGCCGACCCGGACAGCCCGCTCAGCCCGTTCTCGGCGGAGTCGGAGCACGCGCGCGAGGAGGCGATCGCCGTCCACCGCGAGGTGCTCGCCGGTTCCAAGGCGAAGGTGCCGGAGGAACTGCGGGAGGTGCTCCCGGAGTTGATGTGGCTCTCCCAGATGGGCCTGGTCATGTACTGGATCTACGACCGCACGGAGGGCCGCGAACGCAGCTACCGCCTCGCCGGCCGCGGCGCCCGCCTCACCGCCCGCGGCGTCTCCCTGGCCCGCTTCCGCGTCCTGCGCCCCCTGGTCCTGGAGATCCACGAACTCTTCACCGACTTCCTCCCCGGCATGACCAACGCCCTGCCGGACCCGGCCGCGCCGAAGAAGACGTAGTCACGCCCGGCGCGAAGCCAGTTCGATCACCGTGATGTCGGACGGGGCGCCCACGCGGGTCGGTGGGCCCCAGGCGCCGGCGCCTCGGGTGACGTAGAGCTGGGTGTCGCCGTGGCGTTCCAGGCCGGCCAGGGTGGGGTTCGCGGCCGCCGCGATCAGGTTGCCGGGCCAGAGCTGGCCGCCGTGGGTGTGGCCGGAGAGCTGGAGGTCGACGCCGTGGCGTACCGCGTCGTGGATCTGGACGGGCTGGTGGGCGAGGAGCACGCACGCGCGTGCCGGGTCCCGGTCGCCGAGCGCGCGGGTGAAGTCGGGGCCGAGGCCCTCGCTCTCGCCCGCGATGTCGTTGACCCCGGCGAGGTCGAACCAGGGCAGTTCGGCGCGGGCGTTCTCCAGGGGGAGCAGGCCGAGGCGGCGTACCTCCTCGACCCACTGCTCGGCGCCGGAGAAGTACTCGTGGTTGCCGGTGACGAAGTAGCTGCCGTGCCGGGCCTTCAGTCCGGCGAGCGGGGCGGCCGCCGGGCCGAGGTCCTTCACGCTGCCGTCGACCAGGTCGCCGACGACCGCGATCAGGTCGGGCTGCGTGGAGTTGATCGTGTCGACGACCTTCTGCGCGAAGCCCCGGCCCAGCACCGGCCCCAGGTGGATGTCGCTGACGACGGCGATCCGGTAGCCGTGCGCGGCGCGCGGGAGCTTGGCCAGCGGGACGGTCACGCGCTTGACGCCCGGGCCGCGCAGGACGCCGTACGTGCCGTAGCCGACCGTGCCGACGGCCGCCGCGGCCGCCGCGCCGCCGACCACCCGGGAGACGAACAGCCGACGGGAGGGGGCGGGAGCGGGTGGCGGGGAGGGCTCCGGGTCCGGTGCCTGCGGCTTCGCCTTCGCGGGGACCGGGACCGGCTCGGGCTCCGGTACCGCCGACGGTTCGGCGGCGCGGGCTGCCCGCCGCTCCAGGACGCGCCGCAGCACGGGCCGTACGGCCTCGCCGACGACCACGCCGAGCAGCAGGTAGATGGAGAGGGCCAGCCACAGGAAGCCGGGCCAGGCCAGCGTGCGCTGGAGCCAGAACGGCGCGCCCGCGCGCTCGGCGACCAGCGCGCCGACCGCCAGAACCCAGCCGCCGCCGATCAGCACGGCGCCTCCGCGCCGCACGGGTCCCGGGCGGGCGGTGGTGTCGCGGAACAGCCGCCGCCACAGGTACCAGTTGGCCCCGACCAGGACGGCGAGGGCGAGCAGGACGAAGAGGACGACGAGGAGGGCCATCGGCTATGACGCTCCCCGCAGTGCGCGCAGACCGCGCAACCCGATGCCCCCCACAACCGTCCCCAATACGAAGGAGACGACGGCCAGCGTGAGGTGAACCCAGAAGTACGCCGTCGGGTCGCCGTCGTCGAACGCGAGCCCGCTGCTGTCCTTGACCAGGTTTTTGACGAAAGTGACCCAGATGATCCAGCTCCACACCCCGAAGGCGAGCAGGAACCAGGAGACGGGGCGGCTGAGCTTCATGACCTCAGTATCGCGGCCCCGTGTCCGGTTCCACGACGGGGGTGGGGAGGGAGGTGGGACTTCCCGCCCGGGGCCAGGTACGTTCTCCGTCGTGCCCGCACCCATCATGCAGACCGTCAGGCGATCCCTGCTGGTCACCTCCGCGACCCTCGCGTCCCTCGCGCTGACCGCGCCCGTCTCGCTCGCCGCGCCGGGCCCCTCCCCGTCGGGCTCCCCGTCCGCGACTCCCCCGGCGACGATGTCGACGGTCGGCGGGGTCCGGCTCGGGCAGCCGGGCACCCAGGTGGCGCTGGCCGGTGACGCGCCGGTGGTGCCGAAGGGCATCACCGCGCGGTCGTGGATCGTCGCCGACGCCGAGTCCGGGGAGGTGCTGGCCGCGCACAACGCGCACTGGCGGCTGCCCCCGGCGAGCACGATGAAGATGCTGTTCGCCGACACCCTGCTGCCGAAGTTCCCGAGGAGCACCGCGCACAAGGTGCTGCCCGCCGATCTGGAGGGCATCGGCTCCGGGTCCAGCCTGGTCGGCATAAAGGAGAACGAGACGTACACGGTCCACGATCTGTGGCTCGGCGTCTTCCTGCGCTCGGGCAACGACGCGGTGCACGTGCTGTCGGCCATGAACGGCGGTGTGGCCGACACGGTCGCCGAGATGAACGAGCACGCGGAGGAGCTCCAGGCCCTCGACACGAACGTGGTCTCCCCCGACGGCTACGACGCCTCGGGCCAGGTCTCCTCGGCCTACGACCTGACGCTGATCGCCCGCTCCGGGCTCCAGAAGAAGGACTTCCGCGAGTACTGCTCGACCGTCTCGGCCAAGTTCCCCGGCGAGACGAAGAAGAACAAGAAGGGCAAGCGGGTCCGCGGCTCCTTCGAGATCCAGAACACCAACCGGCTGCTGAGCGGCGACTACGACATCTCGCAGTACCCGGGCATCGCCGGGGTGAAGAACGGCAACACCACCAACGCGGGCGCCACCTTCACCGGCGTCGCCGAGCGGGACGGCCGGGTGCTGCTGGTCACGGTGATGAACCCGGAGAAGTCCGACCACAACGAGGTCTACAAGGAGACCGCCAAGCTCTTCGACTGGGGCTTCGCGGCGGCCGGCAAGGTGACCCCGGTCGGCGAACTGGTCGCGCCGAAGGGCACCGAGCAGGCAGGAAAGGCCGGCGCGAACCCGTCGACCTCCGCCACGCCGGGCGCGTCCGGCGAGGCGGGCGGCGGCGCCGCGAAGGCGGGCGACAAGCCGGTGGCGGCCGGGGCCGTCGCCGAGGACGGCTCCCGGGGCATGTGGACCGCGCTGGCGATCACCGGCGGGGTGCTGGTGCTGCTCGCGGCCGGGGCGTTCCTGGTCAACCGGCGCTGGCCGCTGCCGGATCTGGTCCGCCGCCGTCGCTGACGCCCTCCTCGTCGGCCCCGTCCGGGCCGGGGTCGTCGGCGCTGCCCGTCGCCGTCCAGGAGGCGCTGTACAGGAGCAGCTTGCAGGTGAAGTTGATCCACAGCAGCAGCGCGATGGGCACGCCGAACGCGCCGTACATGCTCTTCGCGGCGACGCCCTGGATGTAGCCGCTGAGCAGCAGCTTGAGCAGTTCGAAGCCGATCGCGCCGATCAGCGCGGCGACGACGAGCCGGCGGCGGGACGGTTCGACGCCGGGCAGCAGGGTGAGGACGTAGAGCAGGACCAGGAAGTCGGCGAGGACGGCGATGGTGAAGGCGACGATCCGCAGCAGGATGCCGCCCCAGCCGCCGTCGTCGATGCCTGCTTCCTTGATGAGCCGGCCGACCAGGGCGGAGGCGAGCGTGGAGATCGCGATGGTGGCGAGGACGGCGCCGCCGAGGCCGACCAGGATGCCCGCGTCCTTGGCCTTGGCCAGGACCGGGTTCTCCTCCTTGTCGGGCAGCTCCCACACCGCGCGCAGACAGTCCCGCATCTGACCGACCCAGCCCATGCCGGTGAACAGCAGCAGGGCGCCGGCGATGAGACCGACCGTGCCCGCGTTCTGGACCAGGCTGTTGATGTCGAGCTGGTCGCCGATGCCGGGGAACTGGTCCTCGATCTTGTCCTGGAGTTCGTCCTGCTGGGACTTGTTCAGGGTGGCGGCGGCGATCGCGGCGGCCAGGGTCAGCAGCGGGAACAGCGCGATGAAACTGATGAACGTCATCGCGGCGGCCAGCCGCGTCCACTTCACCCGGTCCAGCCGCTCGTACGACCGCCAGGCGTGCGTGGTCATCAGGCGCGCGATGTACGGCCCGACGACGGGAAGCTTCTTCAGCCAGTCCATGATCCCACTCTGCCCTGCTCGCGGCCGATGACGCGGAAGACAAGAGTGCGTGTACCCCAGAAGCGCAGGACGGTCGCCAGCGCCATGCCGATCCCGGCGCCGGAGACGGTGTCGGCGCGCTGCGAGGTGAGCCCGAGGCCGTAGTGGCTGACGGTGAGACAGAGCAGTTGGACGAGGGCGCCCGCGACGTTCACCGCGAAGAACACGGCGTACGGGCGCAGGCCCCGCACGCGCGCGTGCCGGTAGGTGCCGAGCGCGTTGCCGAGGTAGGCGACCGTGCAGCCGGCCAGGAAGGACAGCGTCTTCGCGGTGAGCGGGTCGTGGCCGGCCGGGCCGCGCAGCCAGGTGAACAGGGCGAGGTCGACGGCGTAGGCGAGGAGGCCGACGGCGGCGAAGCCCAGGAGTTCACGCCGGCCGGCTACCAATTGGCCACCGCCAGGCCGTACATGGCGAGCCAGGCGAGGCCGATGAGGGCGAGGGCGCGGTCGCCGAGGACGACCTCCTCGGGCTCTCCCGCGGTGCCGCGGTCGGCGAAGACGGCGTAGCGCAGGACGGCCAGGATGAAGGCGACCATGGACAGTTGGCGCCAGGGCAGCACGCTGGTGTGCGGGACGCCGCCCTCCTCCAGCGCCCACAGGCAGTAGCCGAGCACGGCGACCCCGGCGGCGAGCTGCCAGACGAAGCGCAGATAGCCGGTGGTGTACTCGGTGAGCAGGGCGCGGGTGGCGCCGGCCGCGCCGGCCATCTGGACGGCCTCGGAGTAGCGCTTGGCCGCGACCATGAACAGCGCGCCGAAGCCGGTGGTGATCAGGAACCAGCGGGACAGCGGGATGCCGAGGGCGAGTCCGCCGACGACGGCCCGCATCAGGAAGCCGGTGGTGACGACGACGAGGTCGACGACCAGGACGTGCTTGAGGCTGACGCAGTACGCCAGTTGCATGCCGAGGTAGGCGGTCAGCAGCGCGGCGACGGCCGGGGTGGTGAGCCAGGCCGCGGCGGTGGGCGCGAGGACGGCGAGGGCGCCGCCGACGGCGTAGGCGACGGGGACGGGGACCTGTCCGGCGGCGACCGGGCGGCGCCGTTTGGTGGGGTGGGCGCGGTCGGCGTCGGCGTCGCGGGCGTCGTTGATCAGGTAGACGGCGGCGGCGCAGGCGGTGAACAGGGCGAAGACCAGGGCGAGTTCGGTGAGGGCGGGCCAGGAGAAGAGCCGTCCGGCGGCCGCGGGGGCGGCGACGACGAGGATGTTCTTGACCCACTGCTTGGGGCGGGCGGTGCGCAGCAGTCCGCCGAGGAGGGAGCCGGTGCGGCGGGGCGGGCGGCCGCCGTCGCGGGCCGGTGCGGGCAGCCGGCCGCCGGTGCGCGGGGCGGGCGGGGCGGCCTCGGCGGGGCGGGCGGCGCCGGTCAGGTGGGCAGCCTCGGTCATGAGCGCGCGCCCCCTCGTACGCCCCGCGTGTCCGGTACGGCCCGCGCGCCGTCCTTCAGCCAGCGCGCCCCCAGGCGCGCCGTGAGGGCCCCGAGGGCCGCGCCCGCCGCCACGTCCGAGGGGTAGTGGACGCCGACGACCAGCCGGGACAGGCACATCGCGGCGGCCAGCGGGCGGGCGGCCCGTACGCCCAGCACGCCGAAGGCGACGGCGGCGGCCGCGGCGGAGGTCGCGTGTGAGCTGGGGAAGGAGTGGCGTCCGGCGGTGCGCACCAGGGGCTCGACATGGGTGGGGCGCGGTCGGCGCACGATCCGTTTCACGCCCATGCTGGCGACGTGCGCGCCGGCGGTGAGCGCGGTGGCGCGCAGCCAGGCGCGGCGCCGGCCGCCGTCCACGGCGGCGCCCGTGAGCCCCGCCGCGAGCCAGAGCGCGCCGTGCTCACCCGCCCAGGACAGGGCGCGCGCGGCGCCCGCCACGCGCGGGTCGGCGCCCCGGGCGCGCAGCGCCGAGAGGATGCGGTGGTCCAAGGGGTCCGTGTGGTCCATGGAGTGGTCCATGGAGATTCACTGTTCACGGCGATCCCATCAGAACACCGGCAATATTGAGCGACATCCCATTAATCACCCATTTCGGGGAGTGCGGGAGGTTTCAAAACCAAACGCACATAACAGGGCGATACGGTCGCCGTCATGCCAGCCGAGACCGAGCCCGACACCGAGACCGCGACCGTCTCCGTCACGGGATGGGGCCGCACCGCTCCCTCCACCGCCCGTCTGATCCGCCCCAGGACGTACGAGGAGGCCGTCGCCGCCGTCCGCGACTGCGGGGTCCGCGGCGGCATCCCCCGGGGCCTGGGACGGGCGTACGGGGACGCGGCGCAGAACGCGGGCGGGGCCGTGTTCGACATGACGGGCCTGGACCGGATCCACGCGATCGACGCCGACGGCGGGACCGTGCTGTGCGGCGCGGGCGTCTCCCTGCACGCGTTGATGCGGGTGCTGCTGCCGCTCGGCTGGTTCGTGCCGGTGACCCCCGGCACGAGGTACGTCACGGTCGGCGGGGCGATCGGCGCCGACATCCACGGCAAGAACCACCATGTGTGCGGCTCCTTCGCCCGCCATGTGCTGTCCTTCGAACTGCTCACCGCCGACGGCACGATCCGCACCGTCGCCCAGGACTCGCCGCTGTTCGAGGCGACCGCCGGGGGCATGGGCCTGACCGGGATGATCCTCACGGCCACCGTGCGGCTCCAGCCGGTCGAGACCTCCCTGATGTCGGTCGACACCGAACGCGCCGCCGACCTCGACGACCTGATGGCCCGGCTGACCGCCACCGACCACCGCTACCGCTACTCGGTCGCCTGGATCGACCTCCTCGCGCGCGGGGCCGCCACCGGGCGCGCGGTGCTCACCCGCGGCGACCACGCGCCCCTGGACGCGCTGCCCGCGCGCACCCGCCGGGACCCGCTGGCCTTCCGCCCCTCCCGGCTGCCGTCCGCCCCCGCCGCCCTCCCCGAGGGGCTGCTCACCCGCAGGACCGTGGGCCTGTTCAACGAACTCTGGTACCGCAGGGCGCCCCGCGCGCGGACCGGCGAACTCCAGCGGCTCTCCGCCTTCTTCCACCCCCTGGACGGCGTCCCGCACTGGAACCGCGTCTACGGCCGGGCCGGGTTCGTGCAGTACCAGTTCGTCGTCGGACACGGGCAGGAGGACGCGCTGCGCCGGATCGTGGGCCGGATCTCCGAGCGCCGCTGCCCGTCCTTCCTCGCCGTCCTCAAGCGGTTCGGGGCGGCCGACCCCGGCTGGCTCTCCTTCCCCCGGCCCGGCTGGACCCTCGCCCTGGACATCCCGGCCGGGCTGCCCGGACTCGGCGCCTTCCTCGACGAACTCGACGAGGAGGTGGCCGCCGCCGGCGGGCGGGTCTACCTCGCCAAGGACTCCCGGCTGCGGCCGGACCTGCTCACCGCGATGTACCCGCGCGCCGACGACTTCCGCGCGCTGCGCGCGGAGCTGGACCCGCGCGGGGTGTTCACCTCCGATCTGTCCCGGCGCCTCAACCTCTAGGAGCTGTCGTGAAGGACGCCTTCGGCATCCCCCAGTCCCTGCTCGTCCTCGGCGGCACGTCCGAGATCGCGCTGTCCACCGCGCGCCGGCTGATCGCCCGCCGCACCCGCACGGTCTGGCTGGCCGGCCGCCCGTCGGCCGACCTGGAGTCGGCCGCCGCCGAACTGCGCACGCTCGGCGCGGACGTGCGCACGGTCGCCTTCGACGCGCTCGACCCCGACTCCCACGAGGTGGTCCTCGGCAAGGTGTTCGCGGAGGGGGACGTCGACGTCGTCCTGCTCGCCTTCGGGATCCTCGGCGACCAGGCGCACGACGAACGCGACCCGGCGGCAGCGGTGCGGGTCGCCCGGACCAACTACACCGGGGCGGTCTCGGCGGGCCTGGTGAGCGCCCGCGCGCTCCAGGCGCAGGGCCACGGCTCGCTGGTCGTGCTCTCCTCCGTCGCCGGGGAGCGGGCCCGCCGCTCGAACTTCATCTACGGCTCCAGCAAGGCCGGCCTCGACGCGTTCGCCCAGGGTCTGGGGGACGCGCTGCACGGCACCGGCGTGCACGTCATGGTCGTACGCCCCGGATTCGTACGGACCCGGATGACGGCCGGGCTCGACGAACCGCCGCTGGCCACCACGCCCGAGGCGGTCGCGACCGCGGTCGAGCTGGGGCTGCGGCGGCGCTCGGAGACGGTGTGGGTGCCGGGCCTGCTGCGGGTGGTGATGTCGGCGCTGCGGCACATGCCGCGCGGGGTGTTCCGGCGCCTGCCGATCTAGACGACGGGCGCTCTCAGCGGGTCGGCAGGGTGCCCCGGTCGACGCGGGCGGTCTGCGGGGGGACGACCGATCCGCCGAAGGGGAACTCGCGCAACTGGCGCCAGACGCCGTCCGTGCCCTGTTCGTGCAGGGCGAAGCCGGTGCAGGACCACTGCGCCTCGTACCCGGCCAGCTCCTCGAAGGCACGGTCCATCGCCCGCTCGTCGATGCCGTGCGCGACGGTGACGTGCGGGTGGTACGGGAACTGGAGCTCGCGCACCAGGGGCCCGGAGGCGTCCCGGACCCGCTGCTGGAGCCAGGCGCACACCTCGGCGCCCTCGACGACCCGGACGTAGACCACCGGTGACACCGGCCGGAAGGTGCCCGTGCCGGACAGCCGCATCGGGAACGGCCGGCCGGCCGCGGCGACCTGGGCCAGATGGGCCTCGACCGCCGGAAGGGAACCCGGCTCGACCTCGGTCGGCGGGAGCAGGGTGACATGCGTGGGGATGCCGTGAGCCGCGGCGTCGCCGAAGCCCGTGCGCCGCTCCTGGAGCAGGCTGCCGTGGGGCTCCGGGACCGCGATCGACACGCCGATCGTTACGGTCCCCACGTCGTCTCCTGTCGTCATGTCCGCCCGGCGTCTCCGCCGGGTGTGTCTGCCGGGTTCGTACTCAGTCGTACGGCTATCGACTGTACGGCCACCGCTGTCCTGTGGGCAGGCGCAAGGGAAGTGATGTGCAGCGCTCTGCCACGAGGAACGTGTGTGCGGTGCGCCGTCGGTGCTTCCGAGCGCCGCTCAGTGCTTCGCGGGCAGGAAGCCCACGCGCTCGTACGACCGGGCCAGCGTCTCCGCGGCGACGGCGCGCGCCTTCTCCGCGCCCTTGGCCAGGATCGAGTCCAGCGTCTCCGGGTCGTCCAGGTACTGCTGGGTGCGGTCCCGGAACGGGGTCACGAAGTCGACGACGACGTCCGCGAGGTCCGTCTTGAGGGCGCCGTAGAGCTTGCCCTCGTACTGCCGCTCCAGCTCGGGGACCGGGGTGCCGGTCAGCGTGGAGTAGACGGTGAGGAGGTTGCTGACGCCGGGCTTGTTCTCCGGGTCGAAGCGGATGACCGTGTCGGTGTCGGTGACCGCGCTCCTGACCTTCTTCGCGGTGGCCTTCGGGTCGTCGAGCAGATTGATGAGGCCCTTCGGCGTGGACGCCGACTTGCTCATCTTGATCGCCGGGTCCT
>NZ_JAANNX010000251.1:0-619 GCF_013363615.1 Streptomyces sp. CAI-85
CGGTCGGGACCGACGGAGAGGGCTGGTAGGTAGCTATGGAAGAGCCGCGTCGCCTCGGCGGCCGGTACGAGCTGGGCCATGTGCTCGGCCGTGGTGGCATGGCCGAGGTCTACCTCGCACATGACATCCGGCTCGGTCGCACCGTGGCGGTGAAGACGCTGCGCGTGGACCTCGCGCGCGACCCTTCCTTCCAGGCCCGGTTCCGCCGGGAGGCCCAGTCGGCCGCCTCGCTCAACCACCCCGCGATCGTCGCGGTCTACGACACGGGCGAGGACTACATGGACGGGGTCTCGATCCCGTACATCGTCATGGAGTACGTCGACGGCTCCACGCTCCGTGAGCTGCTCCACTCCGGCCGCAAGCTGCTGCCGGAGCGGACGCTGGAGATGACCATCGGCATCCTCCAGGCGCTGGAGTACTCGCACCGCGCGGGCATCGTGCACCGTGACATCAAGCCGGCGAACGTCATGCTGACGCGCAACGGCCAGGTCAAGGTCATGGACTTCGGCATCGCCCGCGCGATGGGCGACTCCGGCATGACCATGACGCAGACGTCCGCGGTGATCGGCACCGCCCAGTACCTCTCCCCGGAGCAGGCCAAGGGCGAGCAGGTCGACGC
>NZ_JAANNX010000252.1:0-619 GCF_013363615.1 Streptomyces sp. CAI-85
GGCATCATGTGGAGGAGGCGCTGTGAGCAGCGACCCGTGGGGCCGCGTCGACGAGACGGGGACCGTGTACGTGCGTACGGCCGAGGGCGAGCAGGTCGTCGGTTCCTGGCAGGCAGGCTCCCCCGAGGAGGCGCTGGCCTACTTCGAGCGCAAGTACGAGGGCCTGGTTGTCGAGATCGGCCTCCTCGAGAAGCGAGTGCAGACCACCGACCTGTCGGCGAAGGACGCCCAGGTCGCCATCGACCACATCCGTGAGCAGGTCGACGCGCACCACGCGGTCGGCGACCTGGACGCGCTGCGGGGCCGGCTGGACAAGCTGGTGGCGACCGTGGAGTCCCGCCGCGAGGAGCGCAAGCAGCAGCGGGCCAAGCAGTCCGACGAGGCCCGCAAGGCCAAGGAGGACCTGGTCGCCGAGGCCGAGCAGCTCGCGCAGTCCGACCAGTGGCGGGCCGCCGGTGAGCGGCTGCGGGCCCTGGTGGACACGTGGAAGGGGCTGCCGCGGCTCGACCGCAAGTCGGACGACGAGCTGTGGCACCGGTTCTCGCACGCGCGCTCGGCGTTCTCCAAGCGCCGCAAGGCCCACTTCGCGCAGCTCGACGCGCAGCGCGAGGAGGCCCGC
>NZ_JAANNX010000091.1:0-14619 GCF_013363615.1 Streptomyces sp. CAI-85
AACCAGATCAGCAGGCCGAGCAGCAGCACGGCGGACATGGACACCAGCACGGCAGTCCCCTCTCACAGCGCTTCAACGTGGAGTTCGGACAGGACAGGCGTCAGGTGCGCGTACTCGGCGGCCACGGCTTCCGCCTCCGCTTCCGTGATCAGGTGAGACCGCGCGCGTTCCCAGCCGTCGCCGGACGCAAGGACGGCTGTACCGGCCTGTTCCGGGGTGATGGCCTGCGCCGCCTTCAGTGCGTCCGGGTTGAGGTCACCCAGCGCCATCTCTGCCGTACCGGGGTCGGCCACGCGGTGACACACCCGGCCGCCGAGCTGTGCCCGCAATGCGGTGACACCAGGTCCGAGGTCGGAGCCGACACGCTGGCCGGCCACGACGAGGAACATCCCCAGCGCCGCCCCGAGTTGGGCCAGCCGGATCAACGCCGTACCGGCCGCATGCGCTTCGTCCTTCTCGCTCCGGCTCGCCACGAGGAAGAGTTCCGCGATCTCGTCGACGATCACGACGACGGGGACCGGGCGTTCCTTCTCGGGCAGGCCCCAGATGTTCCGGACGCGGGCCGCCCGGCACAGGGTCATCCGGTCGAGGGTCAGGTCGACGAGAGCCGCGAGCAGCCGGACCGCTTGCTCTCGGTTCGTCGCGAGGGCGGACAACCGCGGCTCGTAGAGGGACAGTTCCATGCCGCCCTTGCAGTCGATCCCGACCAGGGCGACGGGCTGCGGGGCGAGGCCCGCCACGAGAGCGTTGATCAGGGTCGATTTGCCGGAGCGGGTGGCGCCGACGATCAGCCAGTGAGGGATGCGCCGCAGGTCGACCACCCACGCGGCTCCGGTCTCGAGGGCGCCCACAGTCACGCGGAGCAGATGGCCGGGCCCTCGCTGCTTCGGCACCTGGGGATCGGCCAGCGGGTCGGCCGCCGAGGCGACGATTCGCACGACCCCCGGCTTCCAGGAGGTCACCCGCACCGCGTGCACCTGCCAGTTCTCCGCCATGGCAGGCGCAGCCTTGACGAAGTTCTCCGGCACCTGGCCCGGCAACACCCGCACGAGCAGTACGAAGCCGCCGGAGGTCGGGCGTATAAGCCCCCTCCGAGGCACTCGCGGCTGCGGCGGAGGCGCCCCCTTGCCGACGAGCCCGGACACCACGGTCAGCGCCGGCCGACGACTCACGGCGAGCCCGCAGCCGGCCATCAAGGGCCGCCAGGTCTGCACAACCCGGAAGGCCACGAACGGGAAGCCGCATAACAGCCACCAGGCAACGGGATAGCGGCGGCGCAGGGCCGGGCCTGCCAGAAGCAGACCCGACACCAGCACTGCGGCCACCACCAGAAGCCAGCTCGGCCAGGTCTCGCTGGCCGACGTAGCGGAGGCCAGCTTCATCACTGACTGGCCCCCTTACCCGCCGGAGTGGCGGGAGCGCTCAGGGGCCGGATCTCCGCAGCGCGGAACGCGATCCCGTGCCGCCCCTCGTTCTCCCACGGCGTGGCGACCAGGTCCCGCACGGCCACCGGCACGCCGAGCTGCACACCGGCCGGCTCACCGGCCACACTCACGTTCACGACGTCGGCCGACGTCCCCGCCATCAGGCAGAGACCGACCTGATACACGGTCTTGCCCGTGTCGCGGTCAACGCGGAGCTGACCTGTCTCACGGTTGGCGACCCGCGGAGCCGGGGGAACGGCACAGATGATCCCCGTGAACTTCGCGGTGTCGATCGGAAGGCTTGCCACTGTTCGGATCTCCTCTTCTCAGGCACCCGAAGGCTGTTCCTCCGGGCTGCTAGACCACCCGTAGTACGGGCGACACAGACAAGATTGGCCACCCGTAGTACGGGTTGTCAACCGCCTTCGCATGAGGGACGCTATGTTCCATCCACGAGTGAGACCGTTCCACTCGCGAGTGGAAGGACTACTGACCACGGCCGTGGAGGGCCCGCATGCCGCCGAAGAGCACACAGCCGAAGTACCGGCAGATCGCGGATTACCTGCGAGAAGGCATCCTGGACGGCACCTTTCCCGCCGGCCAACCGCTCCCGTCCGAGGAAGCGTTGGCGAAACAGTTCGGCGTGACGCGCCCCACAGTCCGTCAGGGACTGAGCGAGCTTCGGGCATCCGGTCTCGTCGAGGCCATCATGGGCCGCGGCACCTTCGCCCGCTCCCCCCACAACCGCCCCAGCCACACCCGCCCGCGCGGCGTGCGCCGAACCCCAGACGGCCGCTACGTCGAGGCGGACGGCATCCGCTGGACAGACGCCGAGCCCCCGGTAGCCACCCGCACCGACGCCCCGCTTGCACTCGCGGACCTACTCCGTATCCCGCCGGGCGAGCCGATGTTCACGTACGACGCGTTGCAGACAGCGGACCACGGCCGCCTCCGCCAACTCCACCGGACGTACGTGCCTTTCTCGGTACTGATCGACACCAAGTACGAGGAGGAGGCCCCACCGCCGGCGCCGGAGCTCTACACGGCGCTCGCCGACCTGGGCCACGAACTTCACTTCACGGAGTACGTCCGCACCCGCATGCCTCTGCCGGACCAGGCCCAAGCACTGCGCCTCGCCGACGGGGTTCCTCTGCTCCACATCCTCCGCGTGACCCTCACCGAGTCAGACAAGCCCCTGGCCCTGGAGGAGTTCCACCTTCGAGGCGACGAGCTGGAGCTCTCGTTCCGGCTGTAGCACAGCCCGGTTGGCTCAGACTTTCTCTACGTCATCAAGGCGGCTCGCTTCGCTCCCCGCGCGCGGCCCGGCCCCCGGCCGGGCCTGCGCTCCTGCCTTCGTCCCGCTCCAGCCCGGCCGGCGCCCGTGCCGCGCTCAAAGCATGCAGCCGCCTGATGCCAGAGAAGGGGCACGTTGTGGATGGGGCGGTCGGCGGAGCGGACCACGTCTCACTGCACCTTGCGGAGGCGTACCAGCTGGCCCCAGAACTAGACGAAGCCGTGCGTGAGGCGCACGAGGCCATCCGCATCCTGGCTATGGAGCGAGCCGATATTTTGGCCTTGCCCAGTGGCGCGGAGAGAAGTGCCGTTTTACTCCTGGAAGGTTAGGTACACCCTGGCCGATCCAAAGCCCCGGAACGTGCTTCGAGGGCCTGACTGGGGGTTGTGGTCATCTGGGTCGGCTGCCACACAGCAGGCGCTCTACGCGACCGAGGAGCACACCAGATGACCCGTTATCCGGTGTGGTGAAGCCTTACTGTGGTGCAGCTCAACGACCGTTCCCGCGGTACCGTGTTGGGGTAGCTGTCCTGGGTGGGGCTGGGGAAGAGGGGGCTATGCCGCAGAGCGCCAGTAGCAAGAAGATCAACCCGCGCGCCTACATAGCGCTGGCCGACGCACTCACGGTGATCTTCTGGAACAAGCCACCATTTGAGCGGTACCTCCGGGGGATGCTGCAAGACCACAGCGAGCTCTTGGCGCGGCTCGACTTCAGCAGCACCAAGCGGGAGACGTCTGGCGAGCTGGTTGATCTCCTCCGGGCTAATGAAGCCCGGTACCGCGACCTGACCGTCAAGCTCATGCTCGACGTTGCGGAGATGAAGCGTTTCTCCAACCTGGAACAACAGGTCGACCGTGCCGAGATGGTGGCTCGCGCTGAAGAAGCCGTGGCCGAGCTGCGCGAGTGGACTGAGCACCAGCGGTCCGTCATCCAGGAGCACAAGGACCACGCGGCCACCATCGCGGACAGTGCCAGGCAGGCGGAGCAGGCCCGGTTGTTCAACGCTGACCATGAGGCCCTGAAGACGCGCTTTTTCGAGATGCACGGGGCCAGCAACCCGCACCAGCGGGGCACCGACTTTGAAGGCTTCATCAACAAGCTCTTGGGGCTGTACGACCTCGAGCCCCGGGCGGCGTACAGCCTCGACCATGAGCAGATCGACGGTGCCTTCACCCACGCCACTGACCATTACGTCCTCGAGGCCAAGTGGTGGAAGGAAGCCATTGGCCGCCGGGAGCTCGACGTGTTCAAGAGCAACATCGAGCGTAAGGGGAAGAACACCCTGGGTCTGTACATCAGCATGAGCGGCTTCACCTCGGACGCCCTGGACGTGTACAGCTACAGCACGCCCTTCATCACCATGGACGGCAGTGACTTCATGGCGGTGCTGGAGCAGCGCATCCGCCTGGACGACCTAATCGCCCGGAAGCGCCAGCACGCCAGCCAGACCGGTCACTGCTATCTGCCGGTGTCCGCCATCTTCTCGGGGACGGATTGAGCGCATAAGCGCAAACAGAGGCTGCTGAACGTCCTTAGGGGCTGGGCTGCCTCTTGGACTGGGCCGTGGCCGGCGCCTAGCTCACGGCGCGCCGCTCAAGGAGTTCCACCAGGCGGCGACCAGCCTGCGGATGAAGTCTTCACCCGCAGCAAGGGTCATCGTGAGCTTGGGAGGACCACCTCCCATCCGCGCATGGCGGGCAGCACTACCACTTACATCAGGGCGGTTGGCCGAGGCCTTGAAGGCGGACAGCTCTGCATCCGGCACCCATTTCTTGGCCTTCAACGCTTGTTCGCTCCCGACACTATCCCGGACGATCTCATACAGCTTGTATAGATCAACCCAGCTGAGCGAAACGCTGAACTGACCCAGAATCGTCAGAGCCTCTGCTACGTCAGTGTGGCTCATGGCCAGTCGAAGGAACCCAGGACCCTCCGGGGGTGGTGCCGGCCTAGGTACTGACGATTGTCCGTCCATGACGACGGCGACAGCCTTGGCGTTGAACCGTGCCTCAACGGTCTCTGCTTGCACGATGTGGTGACGACGCCCGTTACCTGCACCGTCATCCTCAACGAAGGTGCCAGGCAGACTGACCGGGCGAAAGCTGCTGTCGAGAATGCGCGCCACGCCAGTTACGCGCTGGAGTAGTCGGTTGGCGACCTCGATCAAGCGGCCCCCGTCACCCATGAGCCCCTCCAGCTCGGCTGAGCTGAGGTAGTAGCCGTCTTTCTCCTTACTGACCTTCGGGTCACCGTCACGGAAGAGTTCCATCAAAGCGTCCAGGTCGAACGGATGGCCCTCGAGCTTGGCCTTCACCGTCATTACTTATCCTTTCGAGGCTCTGGCGTCGGCTCACTGAAGTTGGTCGATGCAGACCCGGAGAAGCGCGTTCAGCGCGGCCGCCTGAGGCAGGTCATGCATGGAGATGACGTCAGCGCTGGCCCGGATTTGCCGGTGTAGTACGTCATCCGCCTGCGTCTTGAAGTCGAGCAAGCGGGTCATGTACTTCTTGTCTGTCCGGCTCCAGGTGTAGTTGTTCACCGCCGCCTCAAACGACTTGTGGCCGAGGATTGGCGGCACGTGGTCGATGACGGCGCGCAGCAGGGCGTGGCACGAGTAGGCATGACCATCCGCGTAGTTGTCATCCAGCTCCCGCAGCAGCGCAATGAGCTTGTCGACGCTCAGCTTGGTCTTGCCCTGCTTCTCCAACAGCTCATTGCGGAGACCGGCATTCACGTAGAGCTTGGGTTCGGCCACCACCTCGATGGTGGGCGCCAGCTCCGCTTCGGCGACTGCGGCCGTCATGGTGATCTGAGCGTTGTCGAAAGCGACGTTGTTGCTGCTGCTGCCGCTGACGACGTTGCGGATGCCGCCGCTAAGGAAGTACTTGGACTCGTACTCCCGCTCCAAGCGCTCCACTTCTTCCACCTGGCGCCGGACATACTTCTCGACGTCGGTGCCCACGCCGTGGAACTTGAGAATCTGTCGGTGCAGCTCGTACCGCCAGGACTCAGAGCCGTTGGGCTTGGTGTACCAGCCCTGAGTGCCGCGCGACAACACCGGCTCATGCTGAAGCAGGCTCGGGACGACGCGCATGAACGCCGGGTTCAAGTCGGGAAACTGCTGCGCCACCTCATCCGCTTCCACGAAGTGACGCTGTACCGAGTTCGGCGACGGCCGGACGTCCAGCTGGCGCTCGATGAAGTACTCGGTGAGTCGCAGAAGCTTGTGCGCTACGGGGCGAAACTCTTCCAGATGCAGCGCTGCCGCCATGGTCAAGCTCGGGCGGCTGTCGTCTGCAAGGTGATTCTGGTCGAACCAGGCCAGCCCATATGACGACCGCCCAACCGACCGGTCACCGACATGCGGCAGCGACTTCAGCTGCTCCTCGGCGTCCAGGCCCAAGCCGTACATCTTCGTGACGACGTAGTTCCAGACAGGCCACTGGCCGTGCAACCCGAACGGCGCGGTCATGAGGGTCATAAGCGACAGTTGCGCCTTGGACAGCTCGGCCTGGAGCAGGTTGGGCATGATCATCCACTCTTGAGATCATTCGCAGAGATGGCCTCAGATGGTACGCCGGGTCACTGACAGTGGGCCATGGCTTTGAGGTTCATCGATCAACGCCGGGACGGGGAGCCCCGGTAATCCAGTAGCCGGTCCATTGCAGGTCAGCGGGACACTCATGCGTGGAGAGCCTGAGCTTCCCAAGCTGAGGGCTCCGGCATCGTCGTCACAGGTCGGCCGTGGTGGCGTGCTCTGGCCGACGGCATTGCCAGCGTGGCTGAGGCAGGTGGGGGTACAGCGAGACACACGCGCGCCTGATCGGTCGGCGTACCCGCCGTAGTGGCTGACGGTCGTCGGCTGAGGCGCAGACGAACCTGCGTCCAACTCTGGGCAGACCTCTCCCGTCACCCACCTACGGCTGACGTGGCAGGACTGTGCATCCTGGGCACCATGACGAACCCCGAAGGCCCTTACGTGAAGGTGCATTTCCGGCTGGAGATCGAGGATGACTGGCCCCCCGCGTCGGTGGAGAGTCTGTGGGCGGTCGACCAGGGGGACGGCACCGCGCGGCTCGACAACATCCCGTGGTTCGTTCGCGGCATCGCCTGCGGGGACGTCGTGGCCACCGAGCCCGACGAGGAAGGTGTGCGGTGGGCCGGCGACGTGGTCCGGCGTTCGGAGAACTGCACCATCCGCCTCATCGTCCTCCGAGACGGCGGTTCGGGAGCAGCACGGCAGAGCGTGATCAACGCGTTCCACAAACTCGGCGTCGACGGCGAGGGCATCGAAAGGTTCCGCATGGTCGCCCTGGACGTCCCGCCCACCGCTGATCTCGCCAAGGTCCAAAGGCTGCTCCAGCACGGGGTAACCAAAGAGTGGTGGCACATGGAAGAGGGCTGCATCACCGCGCAGTGGCGAGCCGCTTCCGTCGGCTGACGCCGTTCAGCGTGCCCATGGCTGGGCCGTCCCTGGGCCGTCCGACGTCGCTCGACAGCGGCCAATGACGACCAACGACGACCACCAGGCGCACGATGCCACCGCCCCTGACCAGCAAAGACCCAGCTCACCAAGATCCCCGGCAAGACCCAGGGCAAGAAGACAGATCTTGACTCGCCCATTAGGTAACGCCGCCCGCCATTGCTGTTGAGCACAGCATGGTATTTACTCCACCGCCTCGCCCGGTCTTTCATTTTCATCCTCGTCGGACTGCAAAGAATTGATGAGGTGAAGGATGTCCCTCTCGGACATCCCGGTTGCGTCGATATGGATGGACCTATTTGCGCCTTTAATTGAGATCGAGACGGTCTTACCCGCCTCACTCCTAGCCTTTCGGAGTGCGTTTAGAACTGAAATGAAAGCAAACCCGGCAGTGAGTGCACTCACGAGGATTGTAGCCAATTCAAAGGTCACTGTTGCCTCAACTCCGCGCGAATAATGCTCATACCGCTAGCTGCAAAACTAATGATGAACAGGGTTGTCGACCACGAAGAGATGAATCCTTTATCGATGTTGGACTTCTCGTCCGCCAAAGCCGTGATGTACCCAAACCACAGGGTGGTAAAGATGGCTACTGCGGTATTTGAGCAGGCCAGCAGAGTTGTCAGCCAGTCTTTAGAGGCCCCCTTAGCCCATAGATCACCGGCGGCTGCGGCGGCCATTCCGGTCGTAATGATCAACAACTCCCCGTCTCCGGCCAGGTCTGAATAGGCTACCGCTTCCCCCTTGGTACTTTTGAAGAAGTACGCGGCGATTAGAGGCAAGACCGACAAGACGACTGAAAAGGAGAACCAAAGCATGGCTTTAATAACGGCCTTTTCCCAGGCGGGAGGCTCTAATTGCCGCGTGGCTTGAACTTCTGGAGCGACTCTTTGTCTCGCCTCATCCGAAGCAGTTCCGGCACTCCCGATGGATGTCTGTGCGGGGTCGGCTTCTGTCATCTCATTCCAGAGCTCTAATGGCGGCCACACGATGGCTGGGACAGCCTGACAGTACCCGCAAACTGGCGAGCATGACGCTCCAATCTCACAACTTGCACTACCGACGCTACCCACAGTGGCAGGCTCCTGAGGAGCCAACGTCGGCTCAGACCCGGGTCCGCCGCACACCGGTGCAGCGCTGTCCGCGGATCGTTGAGATGCTTTCGTGATCATCGCTGTCTCGGACGGGCATGACCCGGCCTACCAGCTCCAGACGAGCTTGCTCACGCTGATCTTTGACATAGCACTCATCAGCATCGGGCGGACGCTACGGCGAACCGGACGGCTGCCTGCGTATCTCGACTTCAGACAGCAGGCATCGAGCTCGCTTGTGCCGCAAGAGGGCAAGAGCGCCGGCGCTATGAAGCTCGAGCAGCCGCGATAGCCACGGGTGGGTTCTTCCTCTTCGGTACCGTGTGCCTCGTACTCGGCACACTGCATGTGCACAGTCCCTGAGGACAGGCCGCCCTGCCAGAGCGCGCGCAGCCTGGGTGAGTGTCTAACTGCGTGACAACGCCGGCACACAACGACGGACGGACGCGAACTCCAGTGGACCGTCAGCGCAGGTAGGCGGCACACGAATCCAAGACCGAACAGTCACCCAAGTTGGCTTCGGGACGAAGCAGTCGCTCCGCAGGGTGTGCCGCATGACCGACGCCCCAGCCTCCCGAGTGCAGCCAGCCCATGAAGGCCGGGCGGCTTCGTCCTCTCTCAGCGGGAGGACGATGCCTCACTACCGCAGATCCCAGATCTGACCTCCATCGCATCGGCGAGTTGCATATAGCGGCGACGCTCTCGTAATCCAGCTCGGGGACTGGATTTTAATAGACCCCAGGCATGCCGACTTCGGTTTACTCCGCGAGTCTGAAGCAGCGCGTACAGCGTGTCCTCTCGGTGCGTCACCTGCTCGGTCGGCGGCATCCAGAATGCGCTATAAGCGGCCACTGCTTCCGGCATACTCGACATCGTGAGCAGATACCAACCGCCCAGGAAGGTAACTGCGGCGGGAAGCATGCTGCCCACGACACTAAAGAAATCGGAGTCGAATACCAGCACTGCGCTGATAAGGGCGAGCGCAGTGGCCAGAAAGGATAGAATGCTATACAGAATCTTATTCTTCGCAACAGTAGTACGATTCTGTTCACCTTGAGCATCGATATACTCAAGGCCGCCAATGATCAGTTGCCGAGACGAGATCAGAAACCCGAGCAGTAACTGTCCAGGCAGAAGGAACGCGACATTGTAGACTTCAGTGAAAAAGAACCTAATCACCGCGCGCGCCCCCATTTAACCCATCCAGGAAGCCAGCCGCTCTTTTCCTGCCTTGCATGCTGGCCGTTCCTGGCTGCCGATTCCGCCTCCACGAATACCTCGGTAATTCCACCGTGGGCTCCATCGGCGACTTCGTAGGAGCGACGGATCAAGTCGCCGACCTCTTCCTCGTACTCGTCCAGCAGGCCGGCGCTGACGAACTCACACAGGACCTGGCGAGCATCGCTGAGCGGGATGCCGGTGCTCTCTGCCACCTGGAGCAGGTCGACTCGGCCTCGTTCAGGGGTACGGAAGTAGCGGGCGATCTCCTTAACTGTGTGGTTGTGCAGCAGTCCTCCTCGCGCCCTCGTGGCCAGTTCTAGGGCAAGTTCTTGTGCCTTCTCCCTGCGCCGCGCCTCGACCTTGACTCGCTCGAGTGCGGCGGCAACGGCCTGAGGGGCGGAGTAGGCAGCGACGACTCGAGCATAAGCGTCGTCGGGATTCTCTGTCTCGAAGCTAGGAGTCGGATCCATACTCATACCCCCTCTTCCATTCCAAGTTCTCGCCGCAGTGTGCGGCGCGCGTGCGAAAGGTTGCCGCGCGCCTGTTCGGAGGTGCAGTCGAGAATTTCTGCAATCTCACCGGGCTTCATATCGGCGAGGGTGAGCGTCATAACTTCCTGCTGCCGACGCGGCAAGGATTTGACGGCAGCCCCGGTCGTCAGAGCCATTTCCAGCGCTGCAAGATCGCCGGCAGCATGTTCGTCAGTGAGCGGTGTTTCAGGGAGTGGCTCATGTTGCTGCTTGGCTTGCCGAACAGCTTCGCGAAAAGCGACTGTCCGCACCCATGCCATCGGCGCTCGAACTCTCTCCCAGTTCAGCAGCAGAAGTGTCATGCTCTCGGCGACCGCATCCTCCGCGACCTGTCGAGTAAACCTGTGATGACAGATCAGCATAGCCACCACCTTCGGATATTGGTCTTTGAAGAAGGCATTGAAGACCTCATGGTCAACCGCCTCACTCCCCACCCCTGCCGTCCTCCCCTTGAGGGCTCTCACCTGGCCTGAGTACATTTCTGCCGACTAGGACCACAACAGTGATCAGAGTCACCAAAAGGGCCGCTGCCAGAGTGATTCCGGTGGACTTGGTCGTCGAATACAAGATACCGAGGCCGCCCAAGATCGTGTTGATGAGCAGCACAAGACTGTTGATTTCGTTCGACTTCTGCCCAACACCACTGGCCCCACCAGCAGCCTTCATCCCCTGGCCCGACCCGTTGGTGATGCGCGGGAGCTGGTCGGCACCATCACCGGAGATTTCCCACTCACTGTTGTCCGTCATGCTTCTTGGAGGAGTTGTCTCGCGGCACCGTGAAATGTGATGTGGGTCACATGCGCCAATGTAGGCGACCTATGCGGGCTCTCAAGGGCTACCAAGGCGGTCTCGACTGCCGCACGCGTCTGCGCCTGCCTCCTCCGACCGCACGAAGCTGGTTGCTGTACAGCAGCGAGCTACAGCAACCACAGTGATCACAGCTGACCGTCAGGAACCGTCAGTGGCCGACTGACCAGCCTCCCAGACCTCAGTGACCGAGAAGCCGAGAGTTCGGGACGAAGCGGTCGTGTCAGATCCAGTGGGCAACCACAGGGAACAGCGGAGTTTCAGGCGGCAGTCCATCAGAAGACCAGCGCTCCGAGCCGCAGGTCAGCAGGAAGGCCCATGCTAGGGGGCGTGAGCTTCCCAAGCTGATGTCACCCTTCGGCCTGCCGCTTCGTCCGGGCTGCGGCGCTGGGGCGCCGGTCCCGGCCGAGCGGCAGGCGGGGTACGCCGAGACAGCAAGTAGCCCCGTACGACAGCGTTGGGGGAAACGATGTCGTACGGGGCCAGACCAGCTGATCGCGGGAGCACGCTCGGAGCGCGGCCAACCGGCGTTCGAGAAGCAGTTCAGGCCGCAGGTGCTTCCCGCCGTGCAGTCGCAGGTGTTTCAGCCGTCGTGCCGTGCAGTTCCGCTCGCAGTCCTGCCGCGATCAGCGTCGCCAGCAGTTCGGCCGCTTCAGGACGTACGGTCCCGAGCTGCACCAGTCCGTCACCGACGACGTTCACGTCCGCCACCAGGCCGGGGAAGTCGGAGTCCAGTCCCAGCAGGACAAGTTGATCGGCCAAGGCGCTGGCGCTTTGTCGTGCGCGGTTCCAGCCGCGGACGTAGGGCACTCCGGGCATCAAGTCCTCCGCCCGTTTAGCCACCACTCCTCGCCGGTCGGTCATGGTGTCAGGTCCTTTCCTTGTGTTCTTCGACGGCGGTCGGTGTGCGTCCGTCGCCGTCACGGTCTTGGCCGAATCCACGTGCCAGTGCCAGGCGCAGGAGTTCCGCGAGGCGCTCGGCCGTGTCGGGGGACACCCGGCCCAACTCGACGAGACCGTGCCCGAAGGCATTCAAGTCCGCTCGCAGGTAGGGGAATTCCTTCTCCAGGCCGGCGCGCACGAGGGCGTCCCGCACTGCCGTGGTCGCGTTTCGGGCCGCGTACCAGCCCTCGCTGTCGAGAGGCGACCACGCGGCGGCGTCGCGTCCGTCGGTCGACTCATTCGGCATCAGTGGTCTGTCTCCTCGGGAAGGGCAGCGACCGCCGCGTACGGGGTCGGGTACCTCTCGTCGAAGCGGGCAATCCGGGCCAGGAGTTCCGCGGAGGCGACCAGCGCGGTCGCGAGGGCGACCGGGCGGAGCGGGTTGGCCTCCGGCCGGCGCATCGGGGCGCGAAGCCACTGGTAGCGGTCGTCGGACAGCGGGATGGGGCCCGGCACGACGACCGCGCAGCCCGCTCCGAGGTACCGGTACGGCGGTGGGGATGACGTCTCGCGTCCCAGGTAGAACAGGAACGTCTCACGGGCCTCCGAGCCGAGGAAGAACCCGACTCGCTGCGCCTTGCGGTCGGCGATCGCCGGTCCGAACGGCATTCCGCTGCGCTGGAGGCGGTCGAACATCTCCATCCCGAGGCGCTGTTCCACGCTCAGCACGTCGAAGAAGCGGCCGGTCGGCAGCAGGCTGGGCCTTCGCGGGTCGTCCGCCCAGACCTGTCGGCACTCGGCCGGGTTGTCCGCCGCCGCGGACAGCCACTCGATGCCCCGCCTCGTCATCCTCTGCACGTCGTCTCACCCTCAGTCGGAGATACCGTGCGGCCCCGGTGCCGCCGTGAACCCAGACTCACGGCCCAGCCCCTGCCCAGGGCAGATGACGAGGGGTGACGGGGGATGACGCGTCCACGCGCGCCACGTCATCCCCCGTCACCCCCAGTGCGTGGACGATCTCCGATTACTGCCTGCAAGAAGCAATCACCAGCGCGTACATTCGATCAGACAGGCCGAGTTGCCACGCCGGCGCATGCGCACGGGAGCGAAGGGTCACGTCTTCATGAAGCCGACCAGTGCCCGCTTACGCGAGGCTCGTATCAGCCGGGGCTGGAGCCAGCCGCGGCTGGTGAGGGAGTTGCGCCAGGCGGCCACCCACCGTGGACATCAGCTCCCGTCGGACACCAGCGTGAAGCGCCGCATCGCCAGTTGGGAGAACGACCACAGCACCCCCGACGACTTCTACGGCCCGCTGCTCTGCGATGCCTTCGCCGTAAGTGCGGTGGAACTCGGACTCAGTCACGGAGAGGCGAAAGACGCTCCCGTACTCGACGCCGCGTATCCCGCCAGCCCCGATGACGCCATCCAGACGGTCAGCCAGCTGTGGCGCGCGGATCTGAATCAGTACGACCCGCTGCTCAGGGCAGAGCCGTCCGAGCCGGCGTGGAACGAAGCGTCCCTTCGTTGGCTGGTCGCGCCGGAGCCAGGCATCCCCCGCCCGCGCACCGAGGGAATGCGAGTCGGCCTCGGTGACGTGGCTGCGATCAAGACCACGGCAGACATGTTCGCCCAGCTCGACGACCAGTTCGGCGGAGACCACGCACGTCACTCCGTCATCCAGTACCTCAACAACGACGTGACCCCGATGCTCCGCGGCAAATACACCCAGCAAGTGGGCCGAGTTCTCTTCTCTACCGTCGCGGAAGCCACGCTCCTTGCCGGCTGGATGTCGTACGACGCCTGTCACCACGGCCTCGCCCAGCGATACTTCCTCCAGGCGCTCCGCCTCGCTCAGGACGCCAACGACCGACGCTTAGCGGGCAGCATCCTGTCAGCGATGAGTCACCAAGCAACCTTCCTCGGCCGGTACACCCAGGCCGCCACGCTCGCCCGTGCAGCACTCATGGGCATTTCCCCCGTAGCCACGCCAACATTGCGGGCCCAGTTCCACGCGATGGATGCCCGCGCCCTTGCCCGCACCGGGGATGTTGCAGCCTGCGAGGCCGCCCTGAGCGCGGCGACCAAGGCGCTTGAGAGTCGGAACAGCGAGGACGAGCCTGAGTGGATCAGCTACTTCGATGAGGCGGAGCTTGCCGCCGAGGCCGCCCACTGCTTCCGTGACGTCAACAGGGCTCGCCAGGCGGTAGCGCATGCAGAAAACGCCATGAGCGGCAGCCACGTACGAAGCGACTTCTTCGCGACCATGGTTCTCGCCGATGCTCACTTGCGCGCGGGTGACGTCGAGGAGGCATGCCGTGTCGCTCTCGATGCCATGGATCTCGGTGAGCAGCTGAAGTCCGCGCGCTGCATCAGCTACCTCGCCGAGTTCCGGCAGAACCTGACCGCGGCAGGCCCCAGTGCCGCAGCGCGTGAGCTTGCAGAAGAGGCGCGAGAGCACCGGTTGTGGGTTGCCGCGGAAGGGTAGATCTTCCAGCAGGCCCTTGGAGCCCATTGGTGCAGTGCTGAGGGTTGTATTACCCGCCGCGCCTACGGCTTGTCTGACGGTCTATGCCGTCACCATTCCAGTGGCTACAGTGGATATTCCTGTTAAGTCCGTAGTCCTCGTAGTCGAGGGCTCTCGGGGGCGTCGGAAGGCTCCGGTCTTCCGGCCCGTCATCACGACACCCTCGGAGGGCATATGGAAGTGGCGGGTTGGGCGGCAGTGGCTGTCGGCTCGATCGCGGGAGGTGTGACCGTTCTCGGCTACCTCGCCGATCAAGTCCCAGGACTGTCGAACAAAATGATCAAAGCTGTGCGCTCGGTTCGTGCCGTTAAGACGACGTTTCCTTTGGCGAGGAGAGTCGTTGTGTTGGTATGACGAGTCTTG
>NZ_JAANNX010000253.1:0-617 GCF_013363615.1 Streptomyces sp. CAI-85
CGCGTGCTCTCCGGAATCCAGCCCACCGCAGGCTCGTTCCACCTCGGCAACTACCTCGGCGCCGTGCGCCAGTGGGTGGCCCTCCAGGAGTCGCACGACGCGTTCTACATGGTCGTCGACCTGCACGCGATCACGGTCCCGCAGGACCCGAAGGAGCTGACGGCCAACACCCGGCTGGCCGCGGCCCAGCTCCTGGCCGCCGGTCTCGACCCCGAGCGCTGCACGCTCTTCGTCCAGAGCCATGTCCCCGAGCACGCCCAGCTCGCCTGGATCATGAACTGCCTCACCGGTTTCGGCGAGGCCAGCCGGATGACGCAGTTCAAGGACAAGTCGGCCAAGCAGGGCGCCGACCGCGCCTCCGTCGGCCTGTTCACGTACCCGATCCTCCAGGTCGCGGACATCCTGCTCTACCAGGCCAACGAGGTCCCGGTCGGCGAGGACCAGCGCCAGCACATCGAGCTGACCCGCGACCTCGCCGAGCGCTTCAACGGCCGCTTCGGCCAGACCTTCACGATCCCGAAGCCGTACATCCTCAAGGAGACGGCGAAGATCTACGACCTCCAGGACCCGGCGATCAAGATGAGCAAGTCGGCGTCCACGCCGAAGGGCCTCATCAA
>NZ_JAANNX010000092.1:0-14614 GCF_013363615.1 Streptomyces sp. CAI-85
ACGACCCGGTCGTGATGATCGAGGCGTACCGCCAGCTCGCCGCCCAGTGCGACTACCCCCTCCACCTCGGCGTCACCGAGGCGGGCCCCGCCTTCCAGGGCACCATCAAGTCCGCCGTCGCCTTCGGCGCCCTCCTCTCCCAGGGCATCGGCGACACCATCCGCGTCTCCCTCTCGGCCCCGCCGGTCGAGGAGGTCAAGGTCGGCAACCAGATCCTGGAGTCCCTGAACCTCAAGCAGCGCGGCCTGGAGATCGTCTCCTGCCCCTCCTGCGGCCGGGCCCAGGTGGACGTCTACAAGCTGGCCGAAGAGGTCACCGCCGGCCTCACCGGCATGGAGGTTCCCCTCCGCGTGGCCGTCATGGGCTGTGTCGTGAACGGCCCCGGAGAGGCCCGCGAGGCCGATCTCGGCGTCGCCTCCGGCAACGGCAAGGGCCAGATCTTCGTCAAGGGCGAGGTCATCAAGACCGTCCCCGAGTCCAAGATCGTCGAGACCCTCATCGAGGAGGCCATGAAGCTGGCCGAACAGATGGAGGCGGAGGGAATCGCCTCGGGCGAGCCGTCGGTGTCGGTGGCGGGCTGAGACGTCTCGCGGTCTTTGGGTCTTTTCAGCCCGTCCGGCGTTTGAGGACGAGGCCCGTCCAGGGCCGACAGCGGGGGCCTGGGGGCGGTAGCCCCCGGCACCCGGACGCCCCCCGCACCACCCCACCGCTCAGCTTCCGCAGGTACAGTGCGGAGACCAGAGCAGTCCTGAGGGTGAGGCCCCGCACGTGTTGACCCAGACCACCTCCCGGGTCCTCGAACCGAGCGACCTGGACGCCGCGCTCGCCGTCCTGGACCGCGACCCGGTCGCCAACGCCTTCGTGACCTCCCGCGTCCAGGTCGCCGGCCTCGACCCGTGGCGCCTCGGCGGCGAGATGTGGGGCTGGTACGAGGACGGCATGCTGACCTCGCTGTGCTACGCGGGCGCCAACCTCGTCCCGATCTGCGCCACCCCCCGCGCCGTACGCGCCTTCGCGGACCGCGCCCGCCGGGCAGGCCGCCGCTGCTCCTCGATCGTCGGCCCCGCCGAGTCCACCGGCCGGCTGTGGCGGCTCCTCGAACCCCACTGGGGCCCGGCCCGCGAGGTCCGCGCCCACCAGCCGCTCATGGTCACCGACCGGATGCCCGCCGACGTCACCCCGGACCCTTACGTCCGCCGTATCCGCAAGGACGAGATGGACACGATCATGCCGGCGTGCGTGGCGATGTTCACCGAGGAGGTCGGCGTCTCCCCGATGGCCGGCGACGGGGGCCTGCTCTACCAGGCCCGGGTCGCCGAACTGGTCGGCTCCGGCCGTTCCTTCGCCCGTCTCGACGAGCACGGCAAGGTCGTCTTCAAGGCCGAGATCGGCGCCGCGACCGCGCGGGCGTGCCAGATCCAGGGCGTCTGGGTGGCCCCCGAGTACCGGGGCAGGGGCCTGGCCGCACCCGGGATGGCCGCCGTCCTGCGCTACGCCCTCGCGGACGTGGCACCGGTCGTGAGCCTCTACGTGAACGACTACAACACGGCCGCCCGCAGGACCTACCGTCGCGTGGGGTTCCAGGAGGTCGGCGCCTTCACCAGCATCCTCTTCTAGACCCCCTGTAGGCTCCGGCCATGGACCTCGTCATCGGCCCCTTGGACCTCCCCGCCCACGTGGACGAGGCCCTCGCGGTCCAAGCCGTGGCGTTCGGGCTCGGGCCCGACGAGGTGGCCGTCCGGCGCCAGATCGTGCTGCGCCACATGACCCACCGCGGCGCGCGGGCCTACGGCGCGACCACCCCCGAGGGCCGCCTCGTGGGCTTCGTCTACGGCATGCCCAACGACCGCACCCACTGGTGGTCCACCGTCGTGGAGCCCTACCTCCGCGCCCAGCGCAACGAGCTGTGGCTCGAGGACTCCTTCGTCATCACCGAACTCCACGTCCACCCGGCCTACCAGAACCGCGGCGCGGGCCGGGCCCTGATCACCACGATCACCGACGGCGCCGCCGAACCCCGCTCGATCCTCTCCGCGATCGACATCGAGAGCCCGGCCCGCGCCCTGTACCGCTCCCTCGGCTACCAGGACCTGGCCCGCCGGGTCCTCTTCCCGAGCGCGCCCCGCCCGTACGCCGTCATGGGAGCCCCGCTGCCGTTGCTGCGCGGATAACGGATTTCCGGCCACACCGCGCTCCCGGCTAACCTCCTAGCCATCACCCTTACCTGGCAGGAGTACGAGAACCATGGCCAACGCACCGGTCCAGCGCATGTCCCAGTTGATGGCGAAGACCCTGCGCGACGACCCGGCGGACGCCGAGGTGCTCAGCCACAAGCTCCTGGTCCGCGCCGGCTACGTCCGCCGTACCGCCGCCGGCATCTGGAGCTGGCTGCCCCTCGGCAAGAAGGTCCTCGCCAACGTCGAGCGGATCGTCCGTGAGGAGATGGACGCGATCGGCGCGCAGGAGGTGTCCCTGCCCGCGCTGCTGCCGAAGGAGCCGTACGAGGCGACCGGCCGCTGGGAGGAGTACGGCGCCGAGCTGTTCCGCCTCAACGACCGCAAGGGCGGCGACTACCTCCTCGGCCCCACCCACGAGGAGATCTTCACCCTTCTGGTCAAGGACCAGTGCACGTCCTACAAGGACCTGCCGGTGATCCTCTACCAGATCCAGACCAAGTTCCGTGACGAGGCCCGCCCCCGGGCCGGCATCCTGCGCGGCCGCGAGTTCCTGATGAAGGACTCGTACTCCTTCGACACCGAGGACGAGGGCCTGGCCCGGTCCTACGCCCTGCACCGCGAGGCGTACCGGCGCGTCTTCGAGCGCCTCGGCCTGGACTACCGCATCTGCGCCGCCACCGCCGGTGCCATGGGCGGCTCCAAGTCCGAGGAGTTCCTCGCCCCGGCCGAGGCCGGCGAGGACACCTTCGCGGACTGCCCGAACTGCGACTTCGCCGCCAACACCGAGGCGATCACCTACGCCCTGAGCCCGGTGGACGCCGAGGGCGTGGCCGCGCTGGAGGAGATCCCGACCCCGGACACCCCGACCATCGAGACCCTCGCCGCCCACCTCGGCGTCCCGGCCTCCGCCACGCTGAAGAACCTGCTGGTGAAGGTGGACGGCGAGATCGTGGCCGTCGGCGTCCCCGGTGACCGTGAGGTCGACCTCGGCAAGGTGGAGGCGCACTTCGCCCCGGCCGCCGTCGAACTGGTCACCGCCGAGGACTTCGTGGGCCGCCCCGACCTGGTGCGCGGCTATGTCGGACCGCAGGGCCTGGGCGAGAAGGTCACCTACATCGCCGACCCGCGGGTGGCGCCCGGCACGTCCTGGATCACCGGCGCCAACAAGGAGGGCACGCACGCGAAGAACGTCGTCGCGGGCCGTGACTTCGAGGTCGACACGTACGTCGACGTCGTGGTCGTCCAGGAGGGCGACCCCTGCCCGCAGTGCGGCACCGGCCTCAAGCTGGACCGCGCCATCGAGATCGGCCACATCTTCCAGCTCGGCCGCAAGTACGCGGACGCCCTCAAGCTCGACGTCCTCGGCCAGAACGGCAAGCCGGTCCGCGTCACCATGGGCTCCTACGGCATCGGCGTCTCCCGCGCGGTCGCGGCGCTCGCCGAGCAGTCCGCCGACGACAAGGGCCTGTGCTGGCCCGCCGAGGTCGCCCCGGCCGATGTGCACGTGGTCGCCGCGGGCAAGGCGCTCCAGACCGAACTGGCCCTGGAGGTCTCCGAGAAGCTGCGGGCGGCCGGGCTGCGGGTCCTGGTCGACGACCGCGCGGGCGTCTCCCCGGGCGTGAAGTTCACCGACTCCGAGCTGATCGGCGTGCCCAAGATCCTGGTGGCCGGGCGCCGCAGCGCCGAGGGCGTCCTGGAGCTGAAGGACCGTCGTACCGGTGAGCGCGAGGAGCTGACGGTGGACGAGGCGATCGCCCGCCTCACCGTCTGACGGTTCACGCGTGCGCGACGATCACGCCGGCGGGGGAGGCCGGCGTGATCGCGCCGTCGGGGAATCAGCCGACCTGTGCCTCTAAGTCACAGGGGAACAGTTCCCGCGGGAGGTCCACGCGCATTCCGCAGAAGCAGCGCAGCGGTCCGCCGCGCGACACTGGGGCGCCCAGGTCGATCGTCAGGATCTCCCGTACTTCCCGGAGCACGTCACGGACCTGGAAACCTCTGGCGATGTGGATACTCACCTCGTCGGGATCCCAGACCGCGATTCTCGGCAGATCGTCCGCCATGGAAATGTGGATGCACACAACTGTCTCCCCAGGGATGCACTACGGCACGAAGTGATCCGCTCCGGGAGGTCAGCGGCTGACTGATGGTACCGGTGAATGTCCGGTTCGTGAGGACTTTCGTCACATTCATCCGTAGCCTTCCCGTGTCGCGCGCGGCGCCGCCGACCTCACATGATGCGGCTGACCTGGAGCATCGCCTCCGCGTCCTTCAGCAGTGCACGCTGCCGTGACTCGGGCAGTTGCCGGTACAGCTTCAGCAGCCGCGCCTCGCGCTCGTCGCCGCTGGGGCCGGGTACGGGCCGGCCTACGGCCTCGAAGAACTCCCTCGGCGTGGTACTCACGCCCCAGCGGCGGAACACCTCCACCATGGCCCGCAGTTTCTCCGGGTCGATGCGGGAGGTGCCGCGGGTCCGGTTCATCCAGGCGTTGAGCGTCGGGTAGGAGATGCCGGCGCCCGCCGCCAGGTCCTTCTGGGTGCGTCCGGGGGCCTGGGCCAGGAGTCGTTCGAGCAGAGCCGCCAGGTCCTCGTCCCGGCGGGACGGATCGTGACCGGGGTCTGGATCTCCTGGGTGGCTCTGCTGGTTCGTCACGCATCAGAGGATCGGCCATCAATATCTACAAGCGCAAGTAGATCGCAGACTGCCGGCGGGGGCTTCGGAAGCACACCGGAGCGTTGTGGGGGCCGGGGCGCGGCCACGCGCCCCCGTGCTCCCCGCCCGGTCGTCACACCCTTCCCTCACGCCCCGTAAGCCGCTTGACACTATATGCATCCGCGTGAAGACTGTAGATATCCCCGAACCTCATCCGTCCGGGTGGTATTCCACGCCAGAAATCTACATCTACATGAAGACTGAAGACTCAGGCTGAGACTCAGACAGAAGATGCGGAGATCATCGTGTCCTTACCGAACAACGCCACGGCCGCTCCGCCCGGTCCGGAACCCGAGCTGGTCGCCCGGGCCCGCACGGGCGACCGGGACGCCTTCGCCGCCCTGTACCACGAGCACTACCGCCCGGTGTACGCCTATCTGCTCGTCCGCACCCGCGACCGGCACCTGGCGGAGGACCTGACCCAGGAGGTGTTCACCCGCGCCCTGCGCCGTATCGACGCGTTCACCTGGCAGGGCACGGCGTTCGCGGCCTGGCTCACCACCATCGCCAAGAACCTCTACCTCGACGAGATCGGCCGCGGCCGCACCCGGCTGGAGACACCGGTCGCCGAGTTCCAGGACCCGCAGGCGCCCGGCCGGGACACCGAGTCGCTCGCGCTGCGCGAACTGGAGGCCGTCGAGGCGCACGAGGCGGTACGCGCCGCCCTGCACGCCCTCAACGACCACCAGCGGCACTGCGTCGAACTCCGCTTCCTGGACGAGCTGTCGGCGGAGGAGACGGCCCTGGCGATGGGCCGCAGCGTCGGCGCCGTCAAGACGCTCACCTATCGCGCGCTGCGGAAGATGCGCTGGACGGCCGAGGCGGTGTGCGTGTGAACAGCAACCTTCCGCACGCGGCCGGGGTGATCCGGGCGGTCCTCGGATCCGTCCGGCCCGCGCAGGCGAACGCCGTCGCGTTCGCGCTGGACTCCGCCCGGCTCCTCGTCGACCCCGAGCGGTCCTTCGGCACGGTGCTGCACCGGGCGCCGGGCGGCGGCTGGACCCGCGCCCCGCGCCCGGTCACCGACCTGGAACGCCAGGCACTGGCCTGGGACGCCTCCTGCGAACGGGCCAAGTGCGTCGCCCGCGCCATCGAACGCCACCTGGCCGGCCACGCGGGCCCGCACCGCATCCGGGTCGACGGCGACCGGGTCCGGGTCGTGCTCCGCGTCGACGGCCCCGCCCAATGGGTGCGCTGGCGCGCGTACTTCGGCATCGCCTCGGCCGGCGAGCGGCTCCACCCGCACACGGTGACGGGCGAGGGAGAACGCGGCGGAGTCCGGGTGACGGTGGTCGCCCTGACCCCGGCCCCCGAACCCCCGCCCCCGTCCCGCCCGTTCCACCTGTCCGGCACCACCTACGACCTGGCCCTCCCCTACCGCGACACCTTCGGGGACACCTGGTACTTCCAAGGCCACCGCACCAAGGACGGCATGCCCCTGATGTCCCTGGACGGCCGCCCCGAACGCTGCACCCTGGCCAACGTGGCAGCCCACCTGGGCCCGTTGACCCCGGCCCCCCACCCGGCCAAAGGCGCCGCCGAGTCCTTGGAACTGCCGTACGACTTGGCCCCGCACGAGGACGTGACGCCGCATCATGATCCGACGGCACCCGACGAACGGGCCCGACCGCGGGACTCGACCTCGCCCGAAGGGCCGGTCACGCCCCAGAATCTGACACCGCCCGATGACCTCGCCCCGCCCCGGGACCTGGACCCGTCCGAAGGGCTGGCCTCGCCTCAGGACTTGGCTCCGTATCAGGGCCCGACACCGCCCGAAGACCTGCTCCCGCAACGGGACTTGGCCTCGCCCGAAGACCTGAGGTCGCCCGAAGACTCTGCCTCGCTCGCCGACTTGGCGGCGCTCCAGAACCTGGCACGGTCCCACGACCCGGCGGTGTCGTACGACCCGACCCCGCCGTACGACCTGCCGACGCCCTACGACCCGACACCGGAACACGACCCGGCACCCCCGGAACACGGCCCGGCACGGGAGCACGGTCCGGTGCTGGACCGCGACCCGGGGTGGGGGGACGGCCTCGAGCCGGAACACGAACCGGCGCGCGGGCACGGCAGCGCGGGTGACCACAGCTCGGCACCGGAACACGACCGTCTACGGACCGGCGGCTCTGCACGGGAACACAGCCCGACGTCGGGTCAGGGCCAGGCGTCGAGTCAAGGCCCGGCGTGGGGCGACGGCCCGGCACCGGAGCGCGGCCCGACGAAGGAGCGGGACCGGCTGCGGGACCAGGGACCGGTACGAGAACAGAGCGCGGCCTCGGGGCAAGGCCCGGCGCGGGGGCACGGTTCGGCGTTGGAGCACGATCGGGCGGGGGACCGTAGCCCGGCAGGGAAACACAGCGCGGCCTCGCTTCAAGGTCCGGTATGGAAGCCCATCCCGGTGCTGGAGAACGGCCAGGCGCGGCACCACAACTCAGCGCTGCAACGCGGCCCGGCACGGGAACAAGGCCCGGCCGCAGGGCAAGGGTCGGCGCGAGGGCACGGTCGGGCGCAGGACCATAGCCCGGCACCGGGACGCGGCCCGGCACCGGGACGCGGCCCGGCGCAGGAGCGCGACCGGTTACGGGACCACAGCCCAGCACCGCAGTACGGCCCGGTGATGGCGCCCGACCCCGCCGGAGCGGACCGATGAGCGCCGGGGGGCGGGACGCACGGGCCGGGGCGGCGGACGTCACAGGCGAGTGGGCCGGGGGCGGCGCAGGTTTGCGTGAGGTCGACGGCACCGGCCCGCGGGCGGCGGACGACGCACGCTCGTCGGCGCCGGAAGGCTCAGGTACGCGGGCCATGGCCGGCCCAGGCTCGCGGAGGGCCGGAGCCACGGGTGTGCGGGCTGCCTGCGGCACAGGCTCCCCGCCGCTGGGAGACCCAGGCTCGCGGACGACCGACGTCACGGATCGGCGGGTGACGGTCGGCTCAGGGTCGTCGCCGGTGGAAGGCATGGCTTCGCGGGATGCGTGTCGTACGGCCTCGCCGCCCGTCGATGAGCGGGGGTCCCGGGCCTGGGAGGCCAGGGCCGCTTGTCGGTTTCAGGATGCCGAGTTGTGGTTCTCTCGGCGGACCTGGGCCCGGGCCATGGCGATCTGCGCCGCCTGTCCCGTGCTCGAGAACTGCCGGGCCGCCGTCCTGCGGCGGGAGAAGGGGCTGCCCCGGTGTCATCGCAACGGTGTCGTCGCCGGGCTGACCGGGCCCCAGCGGCACGCCCTGGACCGGCGGGCGGAGAGGGAGGCGGGCGGGGGCCGGGAGCCCCAGGCGCGGTCGCCCGCGGCCCCGCGGCCGGCGTGCCCCGCGCCCTGCGGCACCCGGGCCGCCTATCAACGGCACCTGCGCCGCAGGGAACCTGTCGACGAGGCGTGCCGCAGCGCCAACGCCCGTGGCGCCGGCCGCTACCGCCGTACCGGATCCACCACGCCCCGGCCCCCGTCCCCCCGTTGCGGACCTGATCCACGCTCATCGTCACCGGAGCACTGATGCCCTCACCCCCGACATCCGGTCCCGTCGGCAGGACCGCCGCCGCGCTGCTCCGCAGGCTCCGCCCGCGCGGCGCGCAGGAGCAGCAGGCCGCCGTGCCCCGGCCACGTCTCGCCCTCGACCTGGACGACTGCCGGCAGGAACGCGAACGCTGGCAGCGGCACGCCGACTCCTACGAACGGGAGTTGAGCCTCGTCGCCCGTGAACGCGCCCACCTCCTCGCCTGGCTGGCCGCACTGCACCCGGCGAGCGCCGTCATCACCCCGGCCCCCGACGGCGGTACGGACGGCACGCACCTGCTGAGGCTCGTGGCCGGCGAACGCCAGCTCTCCTGGCGGCTGCCGCCCGCCGATCTCCCGCTGTTCGCGCACGTCCCGTACGTGGAGCCCACCGGGACACCGTCCCCGGGTGACGGCCGGCGCAGTCCGGACCAGGCCGCCCACATCCGCAGACACACGCGTCTGCTGGCCCTGGAAGGCAGCCTGTTCACCGCCCCCGTCGAACGGCGGCCGCCCCCGGTACGGCCCGGCGACCGCTGACGGAAGCTCCGGCCGGCAGGCTCGGGAGGCACGTCGACCGGACGCGCGGCGTCCCCCTGCCCAGGTTCCTCCGGGGCAGGGGGACGCCGTCAGATCCGGTCCGCGCCCTTCGCCTACAGCCAGCCCGCGAACTCCAGCAGCAGTTCCGCGTCCCGGGTCCGCCCGACCCGCCGGGCCCGCACCCCGGACTCCACCGCCCGGAACAGCGTCCAGCCCCGCACCCGCTCCTGGTCCAGCTCCAGCGAGTCCGCCAGCTTCCGCACCCGCCGCCGGGTGATGGCCGCCCCCGAGGGAGAGGCGATCAGGTCCTCCACCCGGTCCCGCACCAGCCGCGCCAGATCGAACGCGCACTCCCCGACCACCGGATCCGGCCCCACCGCCAGCCACGGCATCCGCTCACCCGCCAGCACCTTGCTCTGCCGGAACGTCCCGTGCAGCAACCGCCGTTCGGGCGGCGTAGCCAGCAGCTCCTGCCGGGCCGACAGCGCCGCGTCCACCAGCGCCCGCACCGGTGCGTCCGCGCTAGCCCGCATCGCCTCCGCCTGCCGCCCGGTCCGCTCGGCCACGCTCTCGAAGACGTCCGCACCGGCGCCGTCCGGCGGCTCCACCCACAGCCGGCGCAGCGTCCCCGCCGCCTCCAGCAGCGCCTTGGCCTCCGGCAGCGACCGCACCGACACATCCGGGTGCAGCCGCTCCAGCAGCAGCACCCCCTCCGTCACCGGCCCGTCCAGCAGCGCGACGGCGCCCAGACCGCCCCAGTGCGCCAGCGCGGCCCGCTCCGCCTCCGGCCGGAACCGGGGCGGGGCCAGCTTCAGCACCGCGGGCGTCCCGTCCGCCCGCCGCACCAGCACGACCAGACTGCTGCGGCCCCCCGGCATCTGGGTCCGCTCGACGCTCAACCCGCCCAGGGCGACGGCCTGTCGGACCGACTCGGGCAGCTTCTCCAACCACTCGTCACCGTCCGGCGCGGTCTCCCCGAGTGCCCGCACCAGACGCTGCGGCGGTTCGAAAGCCATGCGCGAGTCGTTCCCTTCCGTCAACCGGTCACGCCGTCGGGGTCGCCGAAGGCCCGGAGGCGGCCGACCCGGTGCCGGCCCGCTCGGCGAGACCAGGGAAGGCTACGCTTCCGCCCCGCCAGCGCACCGCCCGCACCGCCGCCTCACGCAGCGCACCGGCGGCCTCGCCGCGCCGCACACCCGACGTGGCCCGCACCAGGTCGGAGTACACCCCGGCCACCCGGTCCTCCAGCTCGGCCGCGAGCCGCACCGCCGCCGGCGCGTCCGGCACCGGGAACGGCAGCCCGTACGCGGCGCTCGCGGCGACCGGATCGGCGCCCAGGTCACGCACCTCGCGCGCCAGCGCGTCCCGGCGCGCGCGATGCGCGTCGTACGCCGCCCTGGCCTCCGTACGCCGGGCCTCGCCGATCCGGCCGCCGACGACGCCGTAGCCGTAGACGGCGGCGTGCTCGGCCGCGAGGGCCGCCTGGAGCGCCGTCAGCTCCGCGGTCTCGGTGTCGGTGGTCGTGTCGCTCATCGAGCCCCCTCCGTCAGCAGATACGCGTGTGCCGCACCGGCCGCCGCCACCGACGCCAGCAGCCGGGCCAGTTCGCCCGGCACCTCCAGCAGCGCCGCCGCCCTGCTGTCCGCGAGCGTCCGCTCGGCGGCGGCCAGCGCGGCGACGGCGTCCTTCGCGGACACGGGCGCGGAGGCCGAAGCCGAACCGGAAGGGACCGACGAGGAAGGAGCCGACGAGGACAGGTCCGACGGGGAAGGGACCGACGGGGAAGGCGCCGTCGGTGAAGGCGTCGGAGAAGCCTTCGGCGCGCCCCCGAACGCCTCCACGTGCCGGACCACCTCCGCCCTCAGCGGCGCCAGCCGCTCCGTGAGCGCCGGATGGGCGGCCAGGACGGCGTCGTACCGCCCGACCAGCGCCTGGCTCTCCCGGGCCGCACGCGCGCGGGCCCGTTCGGTGACCGACGGACTCCCGCCCGCGCTCTCGTCCTCCTTCCCGGAGCCCCCGGAGTCCCCGGAATCCCGGGGACCGGACGAGCAGCCCGCGAGCAGGGCGGCGCCGGCGGCCGACACGAGCAGGGTTCTTCGGCGCGGCAGCCCCGAGGGGGCGCGCGGCGGGAGGGGGAACGGCACGGCAGACGTCCTCGGGGAACTCGTACGAAGAAAACACCAAGAAGGGCGGCAGGCCCGTGATCACCGTACCCGCGCACCGGTCCGGCACCACTCAGCGGCACCGCGCGCAGAGGGGCGGCCACCCTGCGTGCACGGTGGACGGCAACACACCCCGCGACCGGATACCCTTTGACCAGACACGCGACCCATCCCACAACAGCACACGCGGCCGAGGAGTCACCCGGATGAGCACCACCCAGAGCGAGAGGCTGCGAGAGCTCCTGGAGCCGCTCATCGCCTCCCAGGGCCTGGACCTCGAAGAGATCGCCGTGGACTCCGTGGGACGCAAGCGTGTGCTGCGTGTCGTCGTCGACTCCGACACCGGTGCCGACCTGGACCGGATCGCCGATGTGAGCCGCGCGCTCTCGGCGAAGCTCGACGAGACCGACGCGATGGGCGAGGGCGAGTACACCCTCGAGGTCGGCACCCCGGGCGCGGAGCGCGCCCTCACCGAACACCGGCACTTCGTGCGCGCCACCGGACGGCTGGTCAGATTCCAGCTCGCCGGGACCGGCGAACTGGTCGCCCGGATCCTGCACGCCGACGACGACGGCCTCGACCTGGAGGTCCCCGGCGTGAAGGGCCGTAAGGCCACGACCCGCAGGGTCGCCCTCGCGGACGTCGAGAAGGCGCGTGTGCAGGTCGAGTTCAACCGCAAGGACAAGGACGAGAAGGAAGAGGAGGCGTAGCCGTGGACATCGACATGAGTGCCCTGCGGGGCTTGGTTCGGGAGAAGGAGATCTCCTTCCCCCTGCTGGTCGAGGCGATCGAGTCGGCCCTCCTCATCGCCTACCACCGCACCGAGGGAAGCCGCCGTCACGCGCGCGTGGAGCTCAACCGGGAGACCGGGCATGTGACCGTGTGGGCGAAGGAGGACGCGGAGGACCTCGAAGAGGGCCAGCAGCCCCGCGAGTTCGACGACACCCCGTCCGGCTTCGGCCGCATCGCCGCGACCACCGCCAAGCAGGTGATCCTCCAGCGGCTGCGCGACGCCGAGGACGACGCCACGCTCGGCGAGTACGCCGGCCGTGAGGGCGACATCGTCACCGGAGTGGTCCAGCAGGGCCGCGACCCGAAGAACGTGCTCGTGGACATCGGCAAGCTGGAGGCCATCCTGCCGGTGCAGGAGCAGGTCCCGGGCGAGACGTACCCGCACGGCCTGCGGCTGCGGTCGTACGTCGTCCGGGTGGCGAAGGGCGTCCGGGGTCCCTCGGTCACTCTTTCGCGTACCCACCCCAATCTGGTGAAGAAGCTGTTCGCGCTGGAGGTGCCGGAGATCGCCGACGGTTCCGTCGAGATCGCCGCCATCGCCCGCGAGGCCGGCCACCGCACCAAGATCGCCGTACGGTCCACCCGTTCGGGCCTGAACGCCAAGGGCGCCTGCATCGGCCCCATGGGCGGCCGGGTGCGCAATGTGATGGGCGAGCTGAACGGCGAGAAGATCGACATCGTCGACTGGTCCGACGACCCGGCCGAGATGGTGGCCAACGCGCTGTCCCCGGCCCGGGTCTCCAAGGTCGAGGTGGTGGACCTCGCGGCCCGCTCCGCGCGCGTGACCGTGCCGGACTACCAGCTCTCCCTGGCGATCGGCAAGGAGGGGCAGAACGCCCGCCTCGCCGCCCGGCTGACCGGCTGGCGCATCGACATCCGCCCGGACACCGAGCAGCCGGCGGAGTGACCCAGGTCGCGGGCCGGGGAACAGATCCGGTCCGCGGCCCGTTCAGATCACGTCAGATGTATCGCGGCACGTGTTCGAATCCTGCCCCAAAGGGGTGAGGTGGCCGCGGGGAGGTAGACTTAGCTGTGTCTGGCCGGACGCCCACCGGAGCATGCCCTGAGCGCACCTGTGTGGGGTGCCGGAAGCGGGCGGCCAAGACGGACCTGCTGCGCATCGTGGCGGTCGAGGGCGCATGCGTCCCCGATCATCGCGGTACGCTGCCCGGCCGGGGTGCGTATGTACACCCCGCCCTGGTCTGTCTCGACCAGGCGGTACGCCGCCGGGTGTTCACGAGGGCGTTGCGCGCCCCGGGAGCGCTCGACACAAAGGCGTTGCGCCGGTACGTCGAGCAGACGACAGTTGCCGACCAGGCAGCAGTTGCCGATCAGGTAACACCGTAAGAAGCGTCGCGCGGAGCCTCCGCGCGATCCAGGTATTCCGCGAGTTGGAAGTAGGTCGAGATTGCGATGAGCACTCGATGAGCACGCGATGAGTACGCCCATGAAGTAGCGACGGTCCGGACGCACCCGGACCTAAAAGGAGCGAAGTGGCTAAGGTCCGGGTATACGAACTCGCCAAGGAGTTCGGCGTGGAGAGCAAGGTCGTCATGGCCAAGCTCCAAGAACTCGGTGAATTCGTCCGTTCGGCGTCTTCGACCATCGAAGCGCCCGTAGTCCGTAAGTTGACTGACGCCTTCCAGGGCGGCGGCAAGTCCGCCAAGCCCGCCCCGCGCAAGGCCGCCCCCAAGCCCGGCGCGCCCTCACCGGCGCAGTCGGCCCGTCCGGCCGCCCCGCGTCCGCCGGCCCCGAAGCCCGCCGCGGCCCAGCCGCCGGCTGCTCCGGCCGCCCCGGCGTCGCCCGCCGCGCCGGCCTCGGGCCCGCGTCCGGTCCCGGGTCCCAAGCCCGCGCCGCGTCCGGCCCCGGCCGCCCCGGAGTTCACCGCTCCGCCGGCGCCCCCGGCCGCCCCGTCCGCGCCCCGTCCGGCCGCCCAGGGACCGCGCCCCGGCGCGCCCCGTCCGGGTGCCCGTCCCGGTGGTCCCGGCCAGGGTCAGCAGGACCGCGGTCAGGGACAGCGTCCCGCCGCCGCGCAGGGCCAGCGTCCCGGTGGCGCCGGTGCGCCCCGTCCGGGCGCCCGTCCGGCCGGTCCGCGTCCGGGCAACAACCCCTTCACGTCCGGTGGCAACGCCGGCATGGCCCGTCCGCAGGCCCCCCGTCCGCAGGGCGCCCCGCGTCCCGGCGGTCCCGGTGCCCCCGGCGCCGGTCCCCGTCCGCAGGCCCCCGGTGGCCAGGGCGGCGGTCCTCGTCCGCAGGCTCCGGGCGGTTCGCGTCCCTCGCCGTCGGGCATGCCCCGTCCGCAGGGTGCCGGACCCGGTGGTCCGCGTCCCGGCGGCCCGCGTCCCAACCCCGGCATGATGCCGCAGCGTCCGGCTGCCGGCCCGCGTCCCGGCGGTGGCCCCGGTGGCCGCGGTCCGGGTGGCGGCGGTCGTCCGGGTGGCGGCGGCGGTCGTCCCGGCGGCGGCTTCGCCGGTCGTCCGGCCGGTCCCGGCGGCGGTGCCCGTCCGGGCGGCGGCGGCTTCGCCGGCCGTCCCGGTGGCGGTGGCCCCGGTGGTGGCGGCGGCTTCGGCGGCGGCGGTGGCCGTCCCGGCTTCGGCGGTCGTCCCGGCGGTCCCGGTGGCCGTGGTGGCACGCAGGGCGCCTTCGGCCGCCCCGGCGGTCCCGCGCGCCGTGGGCGCAAGTCCAAGCGTCAGAGGCGCCAGGAGTACGAGGCCATGCAGGCCCCGTCGGTCGGCGGCGTGATGC
>NZ_JAANNX010000254.1:0-617 GCF_013363615.1 Streptomyces sp. CAI-85
TACCTGGTCAACGCGGACGACATCCAGATCAAGATGGCCCAGGGCGCCAAGCCCGGCGAGGGCGGCCAGCTCCCCGGCCACAAGGTCTACCCGTGGGTCGCGAAGACCCGGCACTCCACCCCGGGTGTCGGCCTGATCTCCCCGCCGCCGCACCACGACATCTACTCCATCGAGGACCTCGCCCAGCTCATCCACGACCTGAAGAACGCCAACCCCAAGGCGCGCATTCACGTCAAGCTGGTCTCCGAGGTCGGCGTCGGCACCGTCGCCGCCGGTGTCTCCAAGGCCCACGCGGACGTCGTCCTGATCTCCGGCCACGACGGCGGCACCGGCGCCTCCCCGCTCACCTCGCTCAAGCACGCGGGCGGCCCCTGGGAGCTGGGCCTCGCCGAGACCCAGCAGACCCTGCTGCTCAACGGCCTGCGCGACCGGATCGTCGTCCAGACCGACGGCCAGCTCAAGACCGGCCGTGACGTCGTCATCGCCGCGCTGCTCGGCGCCGAGGAGTTCGGTTTCGCGACCGCGCCGCTCGTCGTCTCCGGCTGCGTCATGATGCGCGTCTGCCACCTGGACACCTGCCCGGTCGGCATCGCCACCCAGAACCCGGTGCTGCGCGA
>NZ_JAANNX010000255.1:0-616 GCF_013363615.1 Streptomyces sp. CAI-85
GCCGTCATGGCCCTGGAGCGGGTCCCGGCCGACATCCGCAAGGACGGCGGCGTGGCCCGGATGTCCGACCCGGACATGATCGAGGGCATCATCGAGGCCGTGTCGATCCCGGTCATGGCGAAGTCCCGCATCGGCCACTTCGTCGAGGCGCAGGTGCTCCAGTCCCTCGGCGTGGACTACATCGACGAGTCCGAGGTCCTCACCCCGGCCGACGAGGTCAACCACAGCGACAAGTTCGCCTTCACCACCCCGTTCGTCTGCGGCGCCACCAACCTCGGTGAGGCCCTGCGCCGGATCGCCGAGGGCGCCGCGATGATCCGCTCCAAGGGCGAGGCCGGCACCGGCAACGTCGTCGAGGCCGTCCGCCACCTGCGCCAGATCAAGAACGAGATCGCCCGGCTGCGCGGCTACGACAACAACGAGCTGTACGCCGCCGCCAAGGAGCTGCGCGCCCCCTACGAGCTGGTCAAGGAGGTCGCCGAGCTGGGCAAGCTCCCGGTCGTGCTGTTCTCCGCCGGCGGTGTCGCCACCCCGGCCGACGCCGCGCTGATGCGCCAGCTCGGCGCCGAGGGCGTCTTCGTCGGCTCCGGCATCTTCAAGTCCGGCGACCCGGCCA
>NZ_JAANNX010000256.1:0-611 GCF_013363615.1 Streptomyces sp. CAI-85
AGCTGTACTCGACAGTCGCACAGGACCCCTCTCTCCTCCGGCTGACGCGTCCATCGGGCATTCGGGTACCGCAACCCCACGCGGACTTCTCGCGTGCCCAACCACGTCAAAACCAGGAGAGTCCACTCCCGTGGCAGTCAAGATCAAGCTGAAGCGTCTGGGCAAGATCCGTTCGCCTCACTACCGCATCGTCGTCGCCGACTCCCGCACCCGCCGTGACGGCCGTGCGATCGAGGAGATCGGCAAGTACCACCCGACCTACAACCCGTCGGTCATCGAGGTGGACGCCGACCGCGTCGCGTACTGGCTGGGTGTCGGCGCGCAGCCGACCGAGCCGGTTCTCGCCATTCTGAAGAAGACCGGCGACTGGCAGAAGTTCAAGGGCGAGCCCGCCCCGGCTCCGCTGCTCGTGGCCGAGCCGAAGAAGGCGCGCCCGTCGTTCGAGGCCCTCGGTGGCGACGACTCGGGCAAGGGTGAGGCCATCACCCAGAAGAAGAAGGCTGAGAAGAAGGACGAGGCCGCGGCCGAGTCGTCTTCGTCTGAGTCGACCGAGGCCTGAGCATGCTCGAGGAGGCTCTCGAGCACCTCGTGAAGGGCATCGTCGACAACCC
>NZ_JAANNX010000257.1:0-605 GCF_013363615.1 Streptomyces sp. CAI-85
CCCTTCCCGCCGCAGCCGGTGATCACCCAGGACAACCTGGTCGTCAACATCGACACCGTCATCTACTACCAGGTGACCGACGCCCGCGCCGCCACCTACGAGGTCGCCAGCTACATCCAGGCCATCGAGCAGCTCACCGTCACCACCCTGCGCAACATCATCGGCGGCATGGACCTGGAGCGCACCCTCACCTCCCGCGAGGAGATCAACGCGGCCCTGCGCGGCGTCCTCGACGAGGCCACCGGCAAGTGGGGCATCCGCGTCAACCGCGTGGAACTGAAGGCGATCGAGCCCCCGACCTCCATCCAGGACTCGATGGAGAAGCAGATGCGCGCCGACCGTGACAAGCGCGCCGCCATCCTCACCGCCGAAGGCACCCGGCAGGCCGCCATCCTCACCGCCGAGGGCGAGAAGCAGTCCCAGATCCTGCGCGCCGAGGGCGAGGCCAAGGCGGCCGCACTGCGCGCCGAGGGCGAGGCCCAGGCCGTCCGTACGGTCTTCGAGGCCATCCACGCCGGCGACCCGGACCAGAAGCTGCTGTCCTACCAGTACCTCCAGATGCTCCCGAAGATCGCCGAGGGCGACGCCAACAAGCTCTGGATCGT
>NZ_JAANNX010000258.1:0-598 GCF_013363615.1 Streptomyces sp. CAI-85
CAGGAGGCCTGGTGTCCGTTCTCCTCGAGCAGCCCGCAAGCCTGGTCGCCTACCGCCCGAACAAGCCCACCGCGATGGTGGTCGTGGCCGACCCGCGTGTCCGATCCACCGTCACCCGTCATCTCTGGGCGCTCGGTGTGCGCGATGTCATCGAGGCCTCGTCCGTCGCGGAGGCTCGTCCCCGCATCGGCAACCCCCGCGACATCTGCGTCGCCGACGTCCACCTGCCCGACGGTTCGGGCCTCACCCTCCTGTCCGAGACCCGCGCCGCGGGCTGGCCCAACGGGCTGGCCCTCTCCGCCGCCGACGACATCGGCGCCGTCCGCAACGCCCTCGCGGGCGGGGTGAAGGGCTACGTCGTCACCGGCACCCGCACCAACGTCGGCCTCCCCAGCCGGCCCGGTGCCGCCCCCATCGGCGCGGCCGCCGCCCGCCTCCACCGCCGCCCCCCGGGTGCCCCGAGCCACCCGGGCGGCTACCGCGAGCTGTCCGGCCGCGAGGTCGAGGTCCTGCGGCTGGTCGCCGAGGGCCAGTCCAACAAGGCCATCGGCGTCTCGATGGGCCTGTCCGCGCTGACCGTCAAGAGCCACCTGGCCCG
>NZ_JAANNX010000259.1:0-584 GCF_013363615.1 Streptomyces sp. CAI-85
CGCGGCGAGGTCGGCCGGGCCGTGTCCGTGTTCCGGTTCGCCGCCGAGGAGGCCCGCCGGTTCAACGGCGGCGAGGCCCAGCGGCTCGACACCGACCTCGGCGGTCAGGGCCGGCTCGCGCTGACCCGCCGTTTCCCCAAGGGCGTCGTGCTCGGCATCGCGCCGTTCAACTTCCCGCTGAACCTGTGCGCCCACAAGATCGCCCCCGCGATCGCGGCCGGTGTGCCGATCATCCTCAAGCCGGCCCCCGCCACCCCGCTCTCCGGCCTGATCATCGGCGACCTGCTCGCCGAGACCGAGCTGCCGGCCGGCTCCTGGTCGATCCTGCCGGTCGCCAACGACCGTATGCCCGCCCTGGTCCAGGACGAGCGGCTGCCGGTCATCTCCTTCACCGGCTCCGAGAAGGTCGGTTACGCGATCATGGACTCGGTGCCGCGCAAGCACTGCACCCTGGAGCTGGGCGGCAACGGCGCGGCCGTCGTCCTCGCCGACTGGGCCTCCGACGAGGACCTCGACTGGGCGGCCACCCGGATCGCCACCTTCTCCAACTACCAGGGCGGCCAGTCCTGCATCTCCGTGCAGCG
>NZ_JAANNX010000260.1:0-583 GCF_013363615.1 Streptomyces sp. CAI-85
CCGCGCTGGTGAAGGAAGGTGCCAAGTGACCTGGTCCGAGATGCAGCCCCTGCTGTCGCAGGCGTGTTGGGACACCCTCTACATGGTCGGCTGGTCCACCCTCATAGCCGTCGCCGGCGGCCTGCCGCTCGGCATCCTGCTGGTCCTCACCGACCGCGGCGGACTCCTCCAGAACGTCGTCGCCAACAAGGTCATCGGGCAGGTCGTGAACGTCGCCCGCTCGATGCCCTTCATCATCCTGATCGTCGCGCTCCTGGAGTTCACCCGGGCGATCACGGGCACGACCATCGGCCGCGAGGCCGCCATCGTGCCGCTCGCCGTCGGCGCCATCCCGTTCTTCGCCCGGCTGGTCGAGACGGCCGTCCGTGAGGTGGACCACGGACTGGTCGAGGCCGTCCAGGCGATGGGCGGCAACACCTGGACCGTCGTACGCAAGGTCCTCGTCCCCGAGTCGCTGCCCTCGCTCATCGCCAGCACCACCACCACGATCGTCGCCCTCATCGGCTACTCCGCGATGGCCGGCACGGTCGGCGCCGGCGGCCTCGGCGACATCGCGATCCGCTACGGCTACCAGCGCTTCGAG
>NZ_JAANNX010000261.1:0-581 GCF_013363615.1 Streptomyces sp. CAI-85
GACCAGGGCCATCTTGCGGCTGGCCTCGTCGATCATCTCGTCGCCGAGCATCGCGGAGCCCTTCTTGCCGCCCGCCTCGGAGGTGTAGTAGTCGTACGCGTCCAGGATCAGCTCGGCGTGGTCGAAGTCCTCCTGCGACGGCGAGAAGATCTCGTTGGACGCCTCCACCTGGCCCGGGTGCAGCACCCACTTGCCGTCGAAGCCGAGCGCGGCGGCGCGCTGCGCGACCGCGCGGTAGCCGTCGACGTTGCGGATCTGGAGGTAGGGGCCGTCGATCGCCTGGAGGTCGTTGGCGCGGGCGGCCATCAGGATCTTCATCAGGATGTAGTGGTAGGCGTCCGCCGGGTAGCCGGGCGGCTGCTCGCCCACGACCAGCGACTTCATGTTGATGGACGCCATGAAGTCGGCCGGGCCGAAGATGATCGTCTCGATGCGCGGGGACGCCTGGGCGATCTCGTTGACGTTGTTGAGGCCCTGGGCGTTCTCGATCTGGGCCTCGATGCCGATCCGGCCGACCTCGAAGCCCATCGTCTTCTCGATCTGGGTCAGCAGCAGGTCCAGCGCCACGACCTGCTGGGCGT
>NZ_JAANNX010000027.1:0-72037 GCF_013363615.1 Streptomyces sp. CAI-85
TGGCTGCGGCCATCACGGTCTCCTCGGTGGCGTCGGAGCGGGGGATCTCGGCGGTGAGCCGGCCCTCGTGCATCACCAGCACGCGGTCGGCCATGCCGAGGATCTCGGGCAGGTCGGAGGAGATCATCAGGACGGCGACCCCGTCGGCGGCGAGTTCGCCGAGCAGCCGGTGGACCTCGGCCTTGGTGCCGACGTCGATGCCCCGGGTGGGCTCGTCGACGATCAGCACCTTGGGGCCGGTGGCGAGCCATTTGGCGAGGACGACCTTCTGCTGGTTGCCGCCGGACAGGGTGTTGACGGTGTCGGCGATCCGGGCGTACTTCACCTGGAGCTTGACCGCCCAGTCCAGCGAGCGCCGGCGTTCGGCGCCGCGGTCCATCAGACCGGCCCGCGCGGTGGTGCGCAGTCCGGTGAGGCCGATGTTGCGCTCGATCGACAGGTCCATCACCAGGCCCTGGGCGCGGCGGTCCTCGGGAACGAGCGCCAGCCCTGCGGCCATGGCGGTGGAGGGGGCGCCGTTGGTGAGCGGACGGCCGTCCACGACGACCTCCCCGGCGTCGCGGCGGTCGATGCCGAACACCGCGCGGGCCACCTCGGTGCGGCCGGCGCCGACGAGTCCGGCCAGGCCCACGATCTCGCCGCGCCGGACCTCGAAGGAGACGTCGGTGAAGACGCCCTCCCGGGTCAGCCGGCGGACGCTGAGGGCGACCTCGCCGGGGGCGACGTCCTGTTTGGGGTACAGCTCGTCGAGGTCGCGGCCCACCATCCGGCGGACCAGGTCGTCCTCGGTCATGCCGGCCAGCGGCTCACTGGCGATCCAGGCGCCGTCGCGCAGGGTCGTCACCCGCTCGCAGATCTCGAAGATCTCCTCCAGCCGGTGGGAGATGAACAGCACGGCGGCGCCCTGCTCGCGCAGGGTGCGCACCACGCCGAAGAGGCGGGCGACCTCGCTGCCGGTGAGCGCGGCGGTCGGCTCGTCCATGATCAGGACGCGGGCGTCGAAGGAGAGCGCCTTGGCGATCTCCACGATCTGCTGGTCGGCGATGGACAGGCCGCGCGCCGGCCGGTCGGGGTCGAGGGCGACGCCGAGCCGGGCCATCAGGGCGGCGGTCGCCACGTGCGTGGCCCTGTGGTCGATCCGGCCGAGCGAACGCCGGGGCCGTCGGCCCATGAAGATGTTCTCGGCGATCGAGAGGTCGGGGAAGAGCGTCGGCTCCTGGTAGATCACGGCGATCCCGGCGGCGCGGGCGTCGCCGGGGCCGTGGAAGACGACGGGCTCGCCGTCGAGCAGCACCCGGCCGGCGTCCGGCCGGTGCACCCCGGCGAGGGTCTTGATCAGGGTCGACTTGCCCGCGCCGTTCTCCCCGGCGAGGGCGTGCACCTCGCCGGGGAACAGCTCCAGGGAGACGCCCCGCAGGGCGCGTACGGCTCCGAAGGACTTGGCGACGTCCCGCAGCGCCAGGACCGGGGCCGGTCCCGGGTCGGACGGGTGGGTCATGGGTGGCTCCTCGACGGCGTCCGGGGCCGGCCCCTTCGAGCGGCCACGACGTCGTGAAAGGTTTCAACTGGATTGCCGGGACGTTAGGCATGCGGGGCATGTCACGTCAATGGGTGCGTCTCGAAAAGTTTTCGACAGCCGAAGGCCAAGCGGCGACTGAGAAGAACGGACGCGGCGGAGGGGGTTGACACTCGTGCGGCAGGCTCATAGCTTCCCGTTCTGAATCGTTTCACCGAACACGTTTCAGGAGCCCTCAGTGACCGACCTCGCCGCGGTGAAAGCCGCGCTGAAGACCCAGGCCGTCGAGACGCCGTCGTGGGCGTACGGGAACTCGGGGACCCGCTTCAAGGTGTTCACACAACCCGGCGTGCCGCGCACCCCGCGGGAGAAGCTCGACGACGCGGCGCAGGTGCACGCGTTCACCGGCGTGGCCCCGACCGTCGCCCTGCACATCCCCTGGGACAGGGTGGAGGACTACGCCGCCCTCGCCAAGCACGCCGAGGACCGCGGGGTCCGGCTGGGCGCGATCAACTCGAACACCTTCCAGGACGACGCCTACAAGCTGGGCAGCGTCTGCCATCCCGACCCGGCGGTGCGCCGCAAGGCCGTCGGCCATCTGCTGGAGTGCGTCGACATCATGGACGCGACGGGCTCCACCGACCTCAAGCTGTGGTTCGCCGACGGCACCAACTACCCCGGGCAGGACGACATCCGGGCCCGGCAGGACCGGCTCGCCGAGAGCCTCGCCGAGGTCTACGAGCGGCTCGGGGACGGTCAGCGGATGCTGCTGGAGTACAAGCTCTTCGAACCGGCCTTCTACACGACCGACGTACCGGACTGGGGCACGGCCTACGCGCACTGTCTGAAGCTCGGGCCGAAGGCGCAGGTGGTCGTGGACACCGGGCACCACGCGCCGGGCACCAACATCGAGTTCATCGTCGCCACGCTGCTGCGCGAGGGCCGGCTCGGCGGCTTCGACTTCAACTCGCGCTTCTACGCCGACGACGACCTGATGGTGGGCGCCGCCGACCCCTTCCAGCTCTTCCGGATCATGTACGAGGTCGTACGCGGCGGCGGGTTCACGCCCGACGTGGCGTTCATGCTCGACCAGTGCCACAACATCGAGGCGAAGATCCCGGCGATCATCCGGTCCGTGATGAACGTGCAGGAGGCCACGGCGAAGGCGCTGCTGGTCGACCGGGACGCGTTGGCGGCCGCGCAGGCGGCGGGGGACGTGCTGGAGGCCAACGCGGTGCTGATGGATGCCTACGACACGGATGTGCGGCCGCTGCTGCGGGAGGTGCGGTCGGAGATGGGGCTGGATCCTGAGCCGCTCGCCGCGTATCGGCGGTCGGGGTGGGCGGAGCGGGTTGTCGCCGAGCGGGTGGGGGGAGAGCAGGCCGGCTGGGGTGCGTGAGCGTCCCGCGTTGTCGTTCTGTCGCGTTGCGGGTGCGGGGCCGTTGTGGCTGGTCGCGCAGTTCCCCGCGCCCCTGAAGTAACTCCGCTCACCGTCTCCTGAAAAGTTGAGGATCTTCATGTCCACCCATCCCGAAGCCGCCGCTCTCCTTGCGCGGTCCCGTCGGCTCGGTGCCGATCCCCGCAACACCAACTACGCCGGCGGGAACGCCTCCGCCAAGGGCAGCGGAACCGATCCCGTCACCGGGTCGGACGTCGAGCTGATGTGGGTGAAGGGGTCCGGCGGAGATCTCGGCACGCTCACCGAGGACGGGCTCGCCGTGCTGCGGCTCGACCGGCTGCGGGCGTTGCGGGACGTCTACCCCGGCGTCGACCGCGAGGACGAGATGGTCGCCGCCTTCGACTACTGCCTGCACGGCAAGGGCGGGGCGGCGCCGTCCATCGACACCGCCATGCACGGGCTCGTCGAGGCCGCCCATGTCGACCATCTGCACCCGGACTCCGGGATCGCGCTGGCCTGCGCCGCCGACGGCGAGAAGCTGACCGCCGAGTGCTTCGGCGACACCGTCGCCTGGGTGCCCTGGCGGCGTCCCGGATTCCAGCTCGGCCTGGACATCGCCGCCGTCAAGGCCGCCCATCCGCGGGCCGTCGGAGTGATCCTCGGCGGGCACGGCATCACCGCCTGGGGCGACACCGCCGAGGAGTGCGAGCGCAACTCCCTGCACATCATCCGCACGGCGGAGGCGTTCCTCGCCGAGCGCGGGAAGGCGGAGCCCTTCGGCGCCGTCGTCGAGGGCTACGAGGCGCTGCCCGAGGGCGAGCGCCGGGCGCGGGCCGCCGCGCTCGCGCCGTACGTCCGCGCGATCGCCTCCCAGGACCGGCCGCAGGTCGGGCACTTCGCCGACCCCGAGGCCGTCCTCGACTTCCTGGCGCGGGCCGAGCACCCCCGGCTCGCCGCCCTCGGTACCTCCTGCCCTGACCACTTCCTGCGCACCAAGGTGCGGCCGCTGGTCCTCGATCTGCCGCCGACGGTTCCGCTGGAGGACGCGGTCGCCCGGCTGAAGGAGCTGCACGCCGCGTACCGCGAGGAGTACACCGCCTACTACCGGCGGCACGCCGAGCCCGGCTCCCCCGCGATGCGCGGCGCCGATCCGGCGATCGTGCTGGTGCCGGGCGTGGGCATGTTCTCCTTCGGCAAGGACAAGCAGACCGCCCGGGTCGCGGGCGAGTTCTACGTCAACGCGGTCAACGTGATGCGCGGCGCCGAGGCGGTGTCCACGTACGCGCCGATCGAGGAGCGGGAGAAGTTCCGCATCGAGTACTGGGCGCTGGAGGAGGCCAAGCTGCGGCGGATGCCGAAGCCCAAGGCGCTGGCCGGCCGGGTGGCGCTGGTGACGGGCGCGGGCAGCGGGATCGGGAAGGCGATCGCGGGCCGGCTCGTCGCCGAGGGCGCCTGTGTCGTCGTCGCCGATGTGAACGCCGGGAGCGCCGACGCCGTCGCCGCGGACCTGGGCGGGCCAGACCGGGCCGTCGCCGTGACCGTGGACGTCACGTCCGAGGAGCGGATCGCGGACGCCTTCGCCGCCGCCTCGCTGGCCTTCGGCGGCGTCGACCTGGTGGTCAACAACGCCGGAATCTCCATCTCCAAGCCGCTCCTTGAGACTTCGGCCCGGGACTGGGATCTCCAGCACGACATCATGGCCCGCGGCTCCTTCCTGGTGTCGCGGGAGGCGGCCCGGACGATGATCGCGCAGGGTCTTGGCGGGGACATCGTCTACATCGCCTCGAAGAACGCCGTCTTCGCCGGTCCGAACAACATCGCCTACTCCGCCACCAAGGCCGACCAGGCCCATCAAGTAAGGCTTCTCGCCGCAGAGTTGGGCGAGCACGGCATCCGTGTCAACGGCGTCAACCCCGACGGTGTGGTGCGCGGCTCCGGGATCTTCGCGGGCGGCTGGGGTGCCCAGCGGGCGGCGACCTACGGCATCGAGGAGGAGAAGCTCGGCGAGTTCTACGCGCAACGGACCCTCCTCAAGCGGGAGGTGCTGCCCGAGCACGTCGCCAACGCCGTGTTCGCGCTGACGGGCGGCGAACTCTCCCACACCACCGGACTGCACGTCCCCGTCGACGCGGGTGTGGCGGCCGCGTTCCTCCGGTGACGGCCGTGCGGTCGTACGCCGCGGTCGACCTCGGTGCGTCCAGCGGGCGCGTCATGGCCGGCCGAGTCGGGCCGGACACACTGGAGTTGACGGAGGCTCACCGTTTCCCCAACCGGCCGGTGCGGGTGCCGGAGGGGCTGCGCTGGGACGTGCTGGCGCTGTACGCCGGTGTCCTGGACGGGCTGAAGGCGGCCGGGGCCCTCGCGGGCGGGCGGCTCGACTCGGTCGGCATCGACAGTTGGGCCGTGGACTACGGTCTGCTGGACACCCGAGGGGCCCTCATCGGCAACCCGGTGCACTACCGCGACTCCCGCACGGAGGGCGTCGCGGAGAAGGTGTGGGCGACCGTCCCGGCGGCCGAGCTGTACGCCACGACCGGGCTCCAGTACGCGCCGTTCAACACCCTGTACCAGATGACGGCCGACCGTGAGGCGGGCCGACTGGCCCACGCCGAACGGCTGTTGCTCGTCCCCGACCTGCTGTCGTACTGGCTCACCGGCGAGCAGGGCACCGAGCTGACCAACGCCTCCACCACCCAGCTCGTCGACCCGCGCACCCGCACCTGGGCGCACGGTCTCGCCGCCCGGCTGGGCATCGACCTGGGGCTGTTCGCGCCGCTGCGGCAGCCCGGCGACCCGGCCGGGGTGCTGCGGCCCGAGGTGCTGGCGGAGACCGGGCTGACCGGGCCCGTGCCCGTGACGGCCGTCGGCTCGCACGACACCGCGTCGGCCGTCGCCGCCGTCCCCGCGACCGGTGAGCGGTTCGCGTACATCTGCACCGGCACCTGGTCCCTGGCCGGCCTGGAGCTGGACGCGCCCGTGCTCACCGAGGAGAGCCGCGCCGCCAACTTCACCAACGAACTCGGCCTGGACGGCACGGTCCGCCATCTGCGCAACATCATGGGCCTGTGGCTGCTCCAGGAGTGCGTACGGGAATGGGGCGACCCCGACCTCGGCACCCTGCTGCGGGCGGCCGCCGAGGCCCCGGCGCTGCGGTCGGTGGTGGACGCGCAGGACGCGGCGTTCCTCGCGCCCGGCCGGATGCCCGAGCGGATCGCCGAGGCGTGCCGGGCGTCGGGACAGCCGGTGCCGGGCACGCCCGCCGAGATCACCCGCTGCGTCCTGGACTCCCTGGCCCTGGCGCACCGGCGGGCGGTCGAGGACGCGCAACGGCTCGCGGACCGGCCCGTGGACGTCGTCCACATCGTCGGCGGCGGCACCCGTAACGCCCTGCTGTGCCGGCTCACCGCGGACGCCTGCGGGCTGCCGGTGGTGGCGGGCCCCACGGAGGCGGCCGCGCTCGGCAATGTGCTCGTCCAGGCGCGGGCGCACGGGCTCGTCGGCGACCGCGCCGGCCTGCGCCGGCTGGTCGCCCGCACCCAGCCGCTCACCCGCTACGAGCCGGGCGGCGACGCCGGACGCTGGCGCGAGGCGGCGGACCGGCTCGCCGTACGGTGAGCCACGGCCTCCGCGCGGCGTCCCGCCGCACTACCCTGCATCCGTCCGACGACCGATCACGAGGAGCCGCGATGCGTGTCGCCCTGTTCCTGACCTGCGTCAACGACACGCTGTACCCGGAAACCGGCCGTGCCGTGGTGACGTTGCTGACCCGGCTGGGCGTCGAGGTCGACTTCCCGGCGGCCCAGACCTGCTGCGGGCAGGCCCACTACAACACCGGCTACCGCCACCAGGCCGAACCCCTGGCCCGGCATTTCGCCGAGGTCTTCGGGGAGTACGACGCGATCGTCACCCCCTCGGGCTCCTGCGGGGCGATGGTGCGGGAGCTGTACCCGCGCCTGGGCGAACGGGCCCGGGCGGAGGGGCGCGGGGGCGGCCTGGCCACGGCCCTGGCGCCGGTGGTGCCGAAGACGTACGAATTGACGGAGTTCCTGGTGGACGTGGTCGGGGTGACGGACGTCGGCGCGTACTACCCGCACACGGTGACCTACCACCCGACCTGTCACGGACTGCGCGGCCTGGGACTCGGGGACCGGCCCCTTCGGCTGCTCCGGGCCGTCAAGGGGCTGGAGTTGGTGGAGCTGCCGGGGGCCGAGGAGTGCTGCGGCTTCGGCGGCACGTTCGCGCTGAAGAACGCGGACGTGTCGGCGGCGATGGGCACGGACAAGGTGCGCAGCGCCGAGTCGACGGGCGCCGAGGTGCTGTGCGCGGCCGACAACTCGTGTCTGATGCACCTCGGCGGGACCATGGCCCGGCTGAGGTCGGGCCTCAGACCGGTGCACATCGCGGAGATCCTGGCGGGCACGGAAGAGGACGCGGAGGCCGGGCGATGAGCGGCACGTTCGTCGGGATGCCGGCGTTCCCGGAGGCCGCGCGGGCCGCCGTGGCCGATGCGAGGCTGCGCGGGAATCTGCGGCACGCCACGCACACCATCCGCGCCAAGCGGGCCAGGGCGGTCGCCGAGGTCTCCGACTGGGCGGAGCTGCGGGAGGCCGGCAAGCGGATCAAGGACCACACGCTGCGTCATCTCGACCGGTATCTCGTGCAGTTGGAGGAGAGAGTCACGGCGGCGGGCGGCACCGTCCACTGGGCGGCCGACGCGGAGGACGCCAACCGGATCGTCGTCGAACTGGTGCGGGAGACCGGCGAGTCGGAGGTCGTCAAGGTCAAGTCGATGGCCACCCAGGAGATCGGGCTCAACGAGGCGCTCGAAGCCTCGGGCATCCGGGCCTACGAGACCGATCTCGCCGAGCTGATCGTCCAGTTGGGCGAGGACCGGCCCTCGCACATCCTCGTCCCGGCCATCCACCGCAACCGCGCTGAGATCCGGGACATCTTCCGGCGGGAGATGAGCGAGTGGGGGCGCCCGGCCCCGGAAGGCCTCACCGACAGTCCGGCCGAACTCGCCGAGGCGGCCCGGCTCCATCTGCGCGAGAAGTTCCTGCGCGCCAAGGTCGGTGTGTCCGGGGCCAATTTCATGGTCGCGGAGACCGGCACGCTGGTCGTCGTGGAGTCCGAGGGCAACGGGCGGATGTGTCTGACCCTGCCCGAGACGCTGATCTCCGTCGTCGGCATCGAGAAGACCGTGCCGACCTGGCGGGACCTGGAGGTCTTCCTCCAGACCCTGCCCCGCTCCTCCACCGCCGAGCGCATGAACCCGTACACGTCGACCTGGACGGGCACCACGGACGGCGACGGACCCACCGCCTTCCATCTGGTGCTGCTGGACAACGGCCGCACCGACACCCTCGCCGACGAGGTCGGCCGCCAGGCGCTGCGCTGCATCCGCTGCTCGGCCTGCCTGAACGTCTGCCCGGTGTACGAACGGGCCGGCGGCCATGCCTACGGCTCGGTGTACCCGGGTCCGATCGGCGCGATCCTCAGCCCCCAACTGCGGGGCACGGCGAGCGAGATCGACGCCTCGCTGCCGTACGCCTCCTCGCTGTGCGGCGCCTGTTACGAGGTGTGCCCGGTCGCCATCGACATCCCCGAGGTGCTGGTGCATCTGCGGGAGCGGGTCGTGGAGGGCGGTCCGGTGGTCCGGGAGGGGAACAAGGTCGTGCTGAGGCCGGCCAAGGGGCACGCCGCCGAGCGGGCGGCGATGCGGGCGGCCCGCTGGGCCTTCGCCCGCCCCGGCGCGCTGCGGGCCGGCCAGCGGCTGGCCTCCCGCACCCGCCGGCTGCATCCGCGCACGCTGCCCGGCCCCGGCAAGGCGTGGACGGCCACGCGCGAACTGCCCGCCGTCCCGCCGGAACCGTTCCGCGACTGGTGGCGACGGACCGGCGGCGGCAAGGAGGGCGGCAAGTGAGCGGCAGGGAACGGATCCTGGGCCGGGTGCGGCGCGCGCTGGCCGACGCGCCGGACGTGCCCGCGCCGGTCGAGCGGACGTATCTGCGGGCGCACGGCGATCTCGACGCCGGGCGGACGGTGGACCTGCTGGCGGCGAACCTCGCGGACTACCGGGCCCTGGTGCACAGGTGCCCGCCCGACGAACTCCCTTCCGTGATCGGCCGGTTGCTTGCGGCACGCGGGGCGGGGTCGGTGGTGGTGCCGCCGGGACTGGATCCGGAGTGGCTCGCGGAGACGGACGCGCGGCGGGTCGAGGATCTCGCGCGGGACACCCCGTACGAGCTGGACCGGGTGGACAGCGTGGTCACGGCGTGCGCGGTGGCGATCGCCGAGACCGGGACGATCGTGCTGGACGGCGGCCCGGACCAGGGCCGGCGCCGGATCACCCTGGTCCCCGACCACCACGTGTGCGTGGTGCGGGTACCCGGCCAGGTCGTCTCCTCGGTCCCCCAGGCCCTCGAACGGCTCGACCCCGCCCGCCCCTTGACCTGGATCTCGGGTCCGTCGGCCACCAGTGACATCGAACTGGACCGGGTGGAGGGGGTGCACGGTCCACGCACCCTGGAGGTGATCCTCGTCGGCTGACCCACGGCACACGGGCCGCTCCCGGCCTACGACCAGGTGATGGCGCGGCCGTACCGCAGGGAGTACTGGGCGGCACGGAGGTACACCGCCGTGTAGAACGCGGTCGCCAGGTCGTCGGCCCAGGGGCCCGGCCGGGCCGGTGCGGCGCGCTCCGCGTCGCCGTCCAGGAACCACAGGGTCAGTTCGAGGTTGCCGAAGGTCGCCGGGACGAGGTCAAGGGGCAGCGCGAGGGCGGCGGCGAGCCGCTCGGCGAGGGCGAGGCCGTACGGGGCGCCGACCACCAGCGTCTCGTCGGTGTACGGGGAGCCGAAGGGCAGCGTGATGCCCTCCGGGAGCGCGCACGGCACCAGGACCGTCCAGCCGAGGAGGTTCTCGCGCTCCTCGGCGGTGAGCGTGGCCCGGCACAGCGCGTCGAAACCGTCCATCGGCGGGCTCATCTTCTCCTCGAACCAGCCCGGAGGTTCCTCTCCGGTCGCCCGCGGTGCGTACGGCGGCAGGCCGCGCCGCTCCAGCTCCGTGTTCAGGGCCGCGGCGAGGTCTCCGTGGCCGCCCTCCCCGGTGTCGGTCCAGTCCTGCGCGTCGACGCTCACGAGATACACACCCATGCCCGCACGCTAACGGGCGGCACCGACAACGGGTCGGCGAGCGCATCGACAAGCGCATCGACAAGCGCGGTGAACAAGCGCTTAGATAGTGCCCGTGCGTGCCGCCGCGCACGCCCATGTCACCGGCCACGACCCACCGCACGGAGGCCCCGTTGTTCACGTCCGTCGACGATGTCTCCGCCCGGCTCGCCGAGACCGGCTATCTGGCCTCCCCCGCCGTCGCCACGACCGTCTTCCTCGCCGACCGGCTCGGGAAGCCGCTCCTGGTGGAGGGTCCGGCCGGGGTCGGAAAGACGGAACTCGCCAAGGCCGTCGCCCAGGTGGCCGGGGCCCGGCTGGTGCGTCTCCAGTGCTACGAGGGCGTCGACGAGTCCCGGGCGCTGTACGAGTGGAACCACGCCAAGCAGTTGCTGCGGATCAGCGCGGGCCGCGACGAGTCCTGGGACGAGACCCGTACCGACGTCTTCAGCGAGGAGTTCCTGCTCCCCCGCCCGCTGCTCACCGCGATCCGCGGCGACGAGCCGACGGTCCTGCTGATCGACGAGACCGACAAGGCGGACGTCGAGATGGAGGGCCTGCTCCTGGAGGTGCTCAGCGACTTCCAGGTCACCGTGCCGGAGCTGGGCACGATCACCGCGACCCGCCGCCCCTTCGTCGTCCTCACCTCCAACGCCGGACGGGAGCTGTCGGAGGCGCTGCGCCGCCGCTGTCTGTTCCTCCACATCGGCTTCCCCGAGGAGGAGTTGGAGCGCCGGATCGTCCGGCTGAAGGTGCCCGGCATCGACGCGGCGCTCGCCGAGTCCGTGGTCCGGGTGGTGGGCGCGCTGCGCGCGATGGACCTGCGCAAGGTGCCCTCGGTGGCCGAGACGATCGACTGGGCACGCACCCTCCTCGCCCTGGGCGCGGGCACGCTGGACGAGACCGTCGTACGGCAGACCCTGGGCGTGATCCTCAAGCATCAGGAGGACGTCCAGAAGGCCGGGGCCAAGCTCGACCTGGACGCGGTGTGAGCGCGCCGGACACCGCGGACCGGCTGGTCGGCCTCGTCGCCGCGCTGCGCGCGCACGGGGTGCGCATCGGCACTGGTGAGACGGTCGACGCGGCCGGGGCGGCGACGGCGCTGGGGTTCGAGGACCGGGGGCTGCTGCGCGAGGGACTGGCCGCGACGCTGCTGCACTCCCCCGACCAGCGGCGGCTGTTCGACACGGTCTTCGATCTCTACTTCCCGCACGGCGTGGGCGCGCCCGAGGAGCGGTCCGGCGACCGGGACGATCTGCGCGACCGGCTGGCCCGGGCGCTGGCCGACGACGACCGGGCGGCGCTGGCCCGGCTGGCGATCGAGGCGGTCGACGGGCTGGGCGGGTACGGGAGTTCACCGGGGGCGGACGGCTTCTCGTCGTACCAGACCCTCGAACGGCTGCGGCCGCAGACGCTGTTGGCGCGGGTGCGGGACGACATCCGGGCGCGCGGCGAGGGCGGCGGCTTCGCCGACCGGCTCCTGGAGGACGAGATCCGGCGCCGTATCGAGGCGTTCCGCACGCTGGTGGCGACGGAGGCGCGGCGCCGGGTGGCCGAGCGGCGGGGGCGGGACGAGATCGCGCGGCGCGCGGTGGCGCCGACCGCGGACCGCGTCGACTTCCTGTACGCCGGGAGGGACCGGCTGGCCGAACTGCGGCGCACTGTGCAGCCGTTGGCGCGCAAGCTGGCCACGCGGATGGCCGCGCGCCGGCGCCGGGCGGCGCGCGGCACGATCGATCTGCGCCGGACGCTGCGCGGTTCGCTGTCGACGGGCGGGGTGCCGATGCGGCCGGTGCTGCGCCGACGGCGCCCGTCGCGTCCCGAACTGGTGCTGCTGTGCGATGTGTCGGGCTCGGTGGCGGGTTTCTCGGACTTCACGATGCTGCTGGTGCAGGCGCTGCACGACCAGTTCGCCAAGGTGCGGGTCTTCGCGTTCGTCAACCGGGTCGACGAGGTGACCGGCTTCCTGCGGCACGGCGCCGCCGACCCGTCGGGTCTGGGTGCCGTGATCCAGGCGGAGGCGCGGCTGACGGCGTATCACGGCAGCAGCGACTACGGCATGGCGCTGGGCGAGTTCACGGAGCGGTACGGCATGGCGGTGGGCCCGCGCACGACGGTGTTCGTGCTGGGGGACGCCCGGACGAACATGAGCGACCCGAACCTGGCGGCCCTGCGGCGGATCGGCGAACAGGCCCGCCGCGTCCACTGGTTGAACCCGGAGCCGCGCTCGCTGTGGGGCACGGGTGATTCGGCCGCCCCGGAGTACGCCGAGCTGGTCGCGATGCACGAGTGCCGCAACGCCCGCCAACTCGGCGCGCTGATCGGCCGGTTGCTTCCGGTGTGAGCGGAACGCGCTCAGTCGTCCTTGGCCTTCGCGTACTCCTTGGCCATGGTGCCGGCGAAATCGTAGACCACGCACTGCTCGTCGCCCACGACCCAGGCGTCATGCCCGGGCGGGATCACGAAGACGTCCCCGGGGCCCACTTCGCTCTCGCCGCCGTCGTCCATGCGGACCTGCATCCGGCCGGAGACCACATAGCCGTTGTGGTGGACGGTACAGCTCTCGGTGCCCGCGATCGGGGCGATGGACTCGGACCAGCGCCATCCCGGTTCGAAGGTGGCCATGGCGAAGTCGAGCCCCGTCAGATGGACGGCCTCGATGTGCCCGCGGGGGAAATCCCGCCGCTCGTCCGGCTTGTCGAGCGTCTTCACTTCCATCATGACGCTCCTCCCTTCCGGCCGTGCCTGATCACGGCCGGGGCCGGTCTCCCCGGCGGCCCTGGGCGTCGCCGGTCGGGGGCCGCACCCCACCTTCCATGGTCCGCCCGCGGCGGAGGCCCCGCCAACCCGTGACCGGCCGCTCAGCCCGCCCCGCCGCACAGCTCCGCGAACCGTCCGGCGTCGATGTTGCCGCCGGAGACGATCACCCCGATCCGGCGGGGCGGCGGGCCGACACGGCCGGACAGCAGGGCGGCCAGCGGGGTGGCGCCGCTCGGCTCCATGACGATCTTCAGCCGCTCGAAGGCGAAGCGCATCGCGGCGCGGATCTCGTCGTCGCTCACCAGGGCGATCCCGTCGACGAGCCGCCGGTTGACCTCGAAGGTCAGCTCGCCCGGTGTGGACAGGGCCTGCCCGTCGGCGATGGTGTGCGGCACCGGGATCTCGACGCGCCGGCCCGCCTCCAGCGACCGCAGGGTGTCGTCCCCGGTGTCCGGCTCGACGCCGACGACCCGGACGCCAGGCCGGAGCCCCTTGGCCGCGGTGGCGCTCCCGGCGATCAGCCCGCCGCCGCCGACCGGCGCGAGCAACAGGTCCAACTCGCCCACTTCCTCGATCAGTTCGAGGGCGGCGGTGCCCTGTCCCGCCATGACGTGCGGATGCTCGTAGGGCGGGACGAGGGTGAGGCCCCGGTCGGCGGCGAGCGCCTCGGCGATGGCCACCCGGTCGCCGGTGTAGCGGTCGTACGTGACGATCTCGGCGCCGTACCCCTCGGTGGCCGCCCGCTTGGAGCGCGGGGCGTCCTCGGGCATGACGATCACGGCGGTGGTGCCCAGTTCCCGGGCGGCGAGGGCGACGGCCTGGGCGTGGTTGCCGGACGAGTAGGTGGCGATGCCCCGGGCCAGTTGCGCGGGGGTGAGCCGGGAGGCCGCGTTGTAGGCGCCGCGGAACTTGAAGGCGCCGACCCGCTGGAAGTTCTCGCACTTCAGATGCACCTCGGCGCCGACGAGGGCGTCCAGGGTGCGGGAGCGCAGGACGGGGGTGCGGTGGGCGACGCCCTTGAGCCGGGCGGCCGCGTCACGCACGTCGTCGAGGGTGATCGGCAGGGGGGTGGTCACGGGTGTGCTCCCTGAGAGGTGTCGTCGGTACCGGCGGGGGCGTCGGAGGCGGCCGCCCTGGACTGCGCGAGATAGCTGTAGGCGGAGGCGCGGGAGATGCCGAGGCGGGCGGCGACCTGCTCGATCGCCCGGCGCACGGCGAACACGCCCCGTTCGTCCAGCCCGCGGAACAGCGCGAGCCGCCGCCCGCGGTCGAGCCCGGCCCAGGTCTGGTCCCGGCCCCGCAGCGGGGCGTCGAGGAGCGCGTCGAGCAGGGCCTCCACGACGGAGTCGATGTCGTCGCCGAAGGTCGTCACCGGGGCGTCGGGCAGGGCGGGAGGACCGATGGGGCCGGCGAGCGCGTCGAGGAGCCCGCGCACCCGGTCGACCTCGGTGACGTCCACGTTGACGCACAGCGCGCCGAACACCGCGCCCGTGGAGTCGCGCAGCACCATCGTGGACGACTTCACCAGCCGGCCGTCACCGGTACGGGTGACGTAGTTCAGTTCGTGCTCGGCGGTGTCGCCGCGGGCGAGCATCCGCATGCCGATCTCGCTCATCGCACCGCCGACCGTGCGCCCGGTCACCGTGCCCGCGACGGCGACGACGGACCGCTCGGGGCGCCGGTAGTCGTGCAGCACCACCTCGCACACCGGTCCGAACGTCGCCGCGATGCCGTCCACGACGGGCGCGAGCGCCCGCAGGATCGCGTCCCGCTCGGTGTCCCGGGGGTCCGCACCGGCCATCCGTCCTCCTCCGCCTCACTGCCCACCACCGCACTGCCCGACCCCCTCGATTAGACCATGGGTCCAAGCTTTGGACCAGCAGTCCAGTGTGGCGCCCCGAAGGTCGACACCTTCACGGGAACCACCGATCAAGAGGGGTGGTGGGGCCAATTGCCGTTTCCCTAGGATGGGTTGTCGACCGCGCCGGCACCGGCACGGCTGGGAGCTGGGGGAAGAGATGCAGTCAGGAAAGCCTCTGTCCACGAAGATCGACGCCACGGTTCCGACGGCCGCGCGCATGTACGACCACTATCTCGGCGGCAAGGACAACTACGCGGCGGACCGCGCCGCCTGCGAGGAGCTGGACAAGGTCGTCCCCAGCACCCGCGCCCTCGCGCTGAACAACCGGCGCTTCCTCCAGCGGGTCGTGCGGACGCTGACGCAGGAGTTCGGCATCCGGCAGTTCCTGGACCACGGATCCGGTCTGCCCACGCAGAACAACGTCCACCAGGTCGCCCAGAGCATCGACCCGACCGCGCACGTCGTCTACGTGGACAACGACCCGATGGTCCTCGTCCACGGCCGGGCCCTGCTGGAGCAGGACGAGCGCACCACGGTCATCCACGCCGACATGCGCGAGACGGAGGCGATCTTCACGCACCCGGACACCGAGCGACTGATCGACTTCTCGCAGCCGGCGGCCGTGCTGTTCAACTCGGTGTTCCACTGCATCCCGGACAGCGAGACCGACGGTCCGCAGGCGGTGGTGCGCCGGGTGACCGAGCGTCTGGCGCCCGGGAGTTTCCTGGTGATGTGCCAACTGGTCAGCGAGGACCCGAAGGTGCGCGAGTTCGTCACCGACTTCATGGACCAGGCCACGCAGGGGCACTGGGGCCGGGTGCGCCAGGAGAAGGACGTGGCCCGGCTGTTCGACGGGCTGGAGATCCTCGAACCTGGCCTGGTGGAGGTCTCCACCTGGCGCCCCGACACCGAGGTGGCGCCCCGTCAGCTCACCCAGGAGTGGATCGAGTTCGGCGGAGCGGGACGCCTCGGCTAGACCGGTTCAGGGCCGCTACCGGGCCAGTTCGTAGTCGAACCAGACGCGGTGGGTGCCGTCCGGGTCGACGGCGATGCCTCCGGACCCGGTGATCCCGGCCAGTTCGTCCGTTCCGCTGCCCGGGACGACGACGAAGAACTCGCTCTGTCGGTCCTCGCCGGTGGTCGTCGCGGAGTGGGCGAAGTTGAAGGCGCCGGAGCGGCCGTGGAGCGTCCCCTCGAAGGACTCCATCGCGACATAGGTGCCCACGCCCTTCGCCTGGTCGAAGGCTGCCGTGAAGAGGGTGGCGGAGCGTCCGACGACCTCGCCCTCGAACTCCTTGCGCATCGTGGCGAGACCGACGGGCACCGCGGTCTGGATCTCCGGGCCCGGCGCCGAGGCGGGAGCGGTGCCGGGCGTCGGGGCAGGGGTGAAGTCGGCCACTGTGAAGGTTCCGGAAGCTCGCATGCCCGGATCGTATGCGGCACCACTGACAGCGGTGCCCGACCAGGGCCGTCAGCCGTAGCGGTGCGCCGCCGTCCCCTCCAGGAGGGCGAGGGACTCGCGCGGCTGGAGGGCCGCGTCGGCCAGGCGGTCCAGCGCGACCCGGTACTCCTCCGTCTCGTCCCGGTCCTCCAGGAACGTCGCGCTCCTGATCTGCTCCAGATAGACGACGTCGGGCAGATCGGCGCCGCCGAACCGCAGATAGGTGACCGGTATGGCGGGCGCCGAGGCGTGCGTGACGTCCAACGGCACGATCTGCACGGTGACATGAGGCAGCCGGGCCAGTTCGATGAGCCGCCCGAGCTGTTCGCGCATCACGTCACGGCTGCCCAGGACGCGCAGCAGCACCGACTCGTCGAGGATCGCCCACACCTGCGGGGCGTCCGGGCGGTGCAGCAGTTCGGTGCGGCGGGTGCGCAGCTCCACCCGGCGCTCGACCTCACGGCCCGGCGCCGACGGCAGCCCGCGCTCCACGACGGCCCGGGCGTAGGCGGGCGTCTGGAGCAGTCCGGGCACGTACTGCATCTCGAAGGTACGGATCGCGGTGGCCGCCTCCTGAAGTCCGACCAGCCGGTCGAACCACTCGGGCATCAGCCGTTTGTCGTAGCGCTGCCACCAACCCGGCTCGCCCGCCTGCCGCAGCAGACGCAGCAGGACCGACGCCTCGTGGCTGTCCGCCTCGTACAGCGTCAGCAGGGCGCGGACATCGGCCTCGGTGGGTGGGCGGCGGCCCTTGCCCGCCTCGATCCGGGACAGCTTGGCCGGGCTGAACCCGAGCATCCTGGCCGCCTGTTCCTGGGCCAGGCCGGCGTCCTCCCGCATACCCGCCAACTGAACGCCGACCAGCATTTTGAGCAAGGTCGGGGCGGGCTCCGCCCGGTTCAGATACGGTTCAAGACGGGAGACGCGAGGCAACTCGGCAGACATCCTGACTCCCCGTGGACCGGCAGACGACAGACCCAGTATCGCATCCGACGCCCACCGACCGCACGGAGCAAGGCAATTGAGTTCACCGGGCGTGCCACGACCGGCCCGCCCGGGCGTGTGCTCAGATCAGGTGGTCGAATTCGCCGCCCTTCGCCCCGGCCACGAACGCGGCGACCTCGGCCGGTGTGTACACCAGCGCGGGCCCGTGGGGATCACGGGAGTTGCGCAGTGCCACACCTCCTCCGTCGAGGGCCGCGACCTCGACGCAGTTGCCCTCCGCGTTGCTGTGACTGCTCTTGATCCAGCGGGCGTCCAGCGAACTCGCCCGCACTCCGTTCGGCACCGACTCCGGTACTGACGACATGGCAACTCTCCTCGCTCGTACGCGCAATTTCCCGTGAAATTGCACGAGGACATCGTCAGCGTGGATAATAGCGGTGTCGTCAACCGCACTTCTGGCGCCCCGTCCTGACGTCGCCTCAGGGAGATGCACCGTGTCGTCACCTGCGCAGTTCCGGAGCCTCGAGTCCGTCCTCGACTCACCCAGAACCGCCGCCCTGCACCTCACGGGCAGCCGGGAGGGTTTCACCGAGGCACGGCACTTCACCCATCGCACGCTGGACGCATGGTCGTTGGAGCACTGTGCCGACGACGCGGTCATGGTCGTCACCGAACTGGCCGCCAACGCCGTCCTGCACGGCCTTCCGCACAGCACGGGTGCCGTGGTCCGGCTCAGGCTCACCCTGCGCCGCTCCCACCTGATGTGCGCCGTCACCGATTCCAGCGACCGCCTGCCCGTCTACCCGTCCACCGACGACCCGCTGCTGGAGCACGGCCGCGGGCTGCACATCGTCGAAGCCCTCTCGGAACACTGGGGCTGGACCCGCCGCCGTCCCGCCGGCAAGACGGTCTGGGCGATGCTGCCGACCCGTACCCCCCTCTGACATGACTGCCATGAAGCCCACCGCCCCCCTCGACGCCCTGCAACACGTGCCGTGGCCCGAGATCAAGGACTCCACCGGGTCCGCCGCGGCCATCCCCGGACTGCTCACCACCGTCGCCCGCGGCGACGCCGACACGGCGGAGTCCGCGCTCGGTCAACTGCGCGGCCGGATCTGCCAGTACGGCTTCGTGGTGGACCAGGCGACGGCGGCCACCGTGCCCTTCCTCTGGGAACTCGTCCGGCTTCCGCAGGTCACCTGCCGCGCCGGGATCCTGCGACTGCTCAAGAGCATCGCCGACGCCCGGCAGTGGGAGGACACCGCCGCCGCCTACCCCAAGCTGCTGCGCCACCCCGACAACCATGTCGCCTGGGAGCGCCAGGCCCGGCTGGCCGTCCGCGCCCAGCGCGGGGTGCTGCGCGACCTGCTCGCCGAACGCGACACCGACATAGTGCGCGCCTCCACGGAACTGGCCGACGCCCTCAGCGACTGAGACCGGCGCACGGCACCTCGATACGGCCCGTTTCCTCGCGCACGGCCGGACCCGCGACCGCTAGGTTGGCCGTATGAGCAACCTTGACCGGGCGCCGGTGCCCAGCGTGTGCGGCGGGCGTGGATTCGTCGTCGCCGAACCCGTCCGCGAGCTGCTGAGTCCCCGGCATGTGAAGCTGGGCGGGTCCACCGAGGTGCGCCGGCTGCTGCCGAACCTCGGCCGGCGCATGATCGGCGCCTGGGCCTTCGTCGACCACTACGGCCCCGACGACATCGCCGACGAACCGGGCATGCAGGTGCCGCCGCACCCCCACATGGGGCTCCAGACCGTGAGCTGGCTGCACGAGGGCGAGGTGCTGCACCGCGACTCGACGGGCAGCCTCCAGACCATCCGGCCCCGGGAACTCGGGCTGATGACCTCGGGCCGCGCGATCAGCCACTCCGAGGAGAGCCCCCGCTCGCACGCCCGCTTCCTGCACGGCGCCCAGCTCTGGGTCGCCCTGCCCGACGCCCACCGGCACACCGACCCCCACTTCGAACACCACGCCGACCTGCCCACGGTCACCGCGCCCGGCCTCACGGCCACCGTCCTCCTCGGCGGCCTCGACGGCGCGACCTCGCCGGGAACGGCGTACACCCCCATCGTCGGCGCCGATCTCGCGCTCGCGCGGGGCACGGACGTACGGCTGCCGCTGGAGCCCGACTTCGAGTACGGCGTCCTCGCGATGTCCGGCGAGGTGCGGGTCGACGGGGTGCCGGTGCTTCCCGGGTCGATGCTCTACCTCGGCTGCGGCCGCACCGAACTCCCCCTGCGGGCCGAGTCCGACGCGGGCCTGATGCTGCTCGGCGGCGAGCCGTTCGAGGAGGAGCTGGTCATGTGGTGGAACTTCGTCGGCCGCTCCCAGGAGGAGATCGTCCAGGCCCGCGAGGACTGGGCCAAGGGCGACCGCTTCGGCGAGGTGCACGGCTACGACGGCGCCCCGCTCACCGCCCCCGAACTGCCCGCGACCCCGCTGAAGCCCCGGGGACGCGTGCGCTGACCCGGCTCCCGGCGGCCCGACAGCCCCGTCCGACGGGCCGCCCCGGCGCCGTGGATCACCCAAATGCTAGCCATGGACATAGTAGCCATGTAATGTATCGCCCATGAGCAAGGGTTCCGAACGGGCCACGCCGGGCTATCTCGTATGGCGGCTGTCGACGAAGTGGCGGGTGGCCGTCGACCGGGCGGTCGCACCACTGGGCCTCACCCACGCGCAGTACTCGCTGGTGGCGTCGCTGCACGGCATGCGGCGCGCCGGGGAGCGCCCCAGCCAGCGCCGACTGGCCGACCACACCGGGCTCGAACCGCTCTACGTCTCCAAGCTCGCGCGGGCTCTGGAGTCCGGCGGGCTGATCGAGCGCACCCGCGACCCCCGCGACCCCCGCGCCGTGCAACTGACCCTCACCGCACAGGGCGAGGAGGTCACCCGGCACGCGATCACGGTGGTCCACGGACTCCTGGAGCGGCTGCTGGAACCCCTCGGCGGCCTGGACAGCGCCCGCACCCGCACCTTCACGGACGAACTCGCGACCCTGCTCGACGTACCGCTCGACCTCACCGACGACCGGACCCAGGGGAAGCCATGACGAGCACGGCACACACCGACACCGACACCGACACCGACACCGACACCGACACCGACACCGACACCGACACCACGAACGACACCACCGCCCCTCCCGTCGACCCTCGCGTGATCGCCCTCGCGCACTACGCGAGCCGTGCCGTGCTGGAGCGCGTCATCGCACGGCACGGGCTCACCTTCGCGGAGCAGATCACCCTGCGAGCGGCCGCCGTGGACGGGCCGCTGGAGCGAGAGGCGCTCGCCGCCCGGATCAGCTCGGCCCTCAAGACCGACCCGGCGGACGCCTACGTCACGATCGGCGAACTGCTCGACAAGGGGCTCCTGTCGGCCGACGGTTCACGTGTCGCGGCATCGGACTCGGGGCGTGAACTCTTCGCCGCGGTCGGCGCCGAGACCGCCCCGATCACCGCCCGGATCTACGCGGGGACCCCGGCGGAGGATCTGGCGACCACGGGCCGGGTGCTCAGCCGGATCAGGCAGCGGGCCGAGGCGGAACTGGCCGCGCTCGACCCGTCGGCATAGCAGGATCCATGTAGTGGAATATTCAACCAGTCGTGCCGGTTGACGGCCTCGAAGGAGGTCACGAGTGGACACGACATACGAGGCGACGCACCAGGACACGTACGCGGACGGCTACTACGCCCACGGCACCCCGGCGGAGCGCTGGGAGCGGGCGGGGCTGTTCTTCGACGCGCGGGACTACACCGCCGCCGCGCGGGTGCTGGCCGGACTGGTCGAGGAGGTGCCGGAGCAGACCGGACCCCGGCTGCTGCTGGCCCGCGCCTACTACCACTCGGCCCAACTGCGGCGCGCCGAGACGGAGTTGCGGCGGATCGTGGAGCGTGACCCGGTGGAGGGGTACGCCCGGCTGATGCTCGGCCGCACCCTGGAGCGGCAGGGCCGGCACGACGAGGCGGCCCCGCATCTGCGGATCGCCTCCGCCCTGGCCGGGGAGTTCCCGGAGATCTGACGCGCAGAGCGCAGGCACAGGCGCAGGCGCTGGCGCAGACACAGCAAGGCACGGCACAGCACGCGGCGGCCCGGCGGGTGAACTCCCCGCCGGGCCGCCGCCGTTCACACCCGCTTCGCCCGCGTCGCCCGCCGGTGCGCGATCTCCCCGAGGACCACGTCCATGACGAGGAACGCGGCCAGCGGGATGCCGAGCAGCGGCACGAAGTAGCCGAGCACCGCGATCACCGCCATCAGCGGGACCAGGACGTACGGCGGGACCTGCGCCCAGGCGCCGCGCGGGATGGGCCGCCCGAACGAACCGCCCCGGCCGCGCTGCCACCACATCCGGTAGCCCCAGACGATCAGCAGGATCAGGGAGAGCGCGAGCAGCATCAGCAGGATCTGGTTGGCCAGGCCGAACAGCAGACCGGTGTGCAGGTCGATGCCCCAGCGGGTCAGCTTGGCGAGCACCGGGTACTCCTCGAACCGCAGGGTGTCGGTGACCCGCCCGGTGGCCGGGTCGACGGCGACCGTGTCCAGTTCGGTCGGCCAACCGCGCTGCACCTGACGGACCACGTACGCCGACTCGGCGTCCGGGGGCGTGACGATCTCGACCGGGTCGTCGAGGCCCTCGGCGCGGGCGGCCGACAGGACCTTGTCGAGCCCCACGCCGTGCTCGCCGTCCCCGCCGGCCGCCGAGGCCGCGCCGTGGCCGCCGTGCTCGCCGCCGCCCGCGGTGGCCGAGATCGACGGGGTGGCCTGGCGGAGCGAGGTGCGCAGCTCGTCGATGGTGGCGCCGGCGTACGTCGACCAGGTCAGACCGGTGGCGGAGAGGAAGAAGAAGCCGAGGGCGGCCCAGACGCCGACGGTGCCGTGCAGCCCCAGGGTGCGGCGCCGGCCGCTGGTGCCGCGGACCTTGCGCAGGGCGCGGCGGCGGGAGTACCAGAGCACGACGCCGCCGCCGGCGATCACCCACAGCCAGCTCGCGGCCAGTTCGCTGTAGAGCCGGCCGGTCTCCCCGAGGTGCAGATTGCGGTGGAGTTCGGAGATCCAGGTGCGCAGCGGCAGCGCTCCGCTCGACCCGTACTGCTCCAGGGAGCCGCGGACCTCTGCGGTGTAGGGGTCGACGAACACGGCGAGGGTGTGGTCGGGGTTCACGCCCGGCACGCCGGAGAGCAGCACCCGGGTGCTCGCGTCGGCCGCCGGGGACGGGCGGACCGCCGAGACCGTGCCCTCGGGGTGGACCTTGCGGGCCGCGGCCACCTGCTCCGAGACCGGCAGCTTGGTGTCGCCCACGGGCACGGTCGTCTCGTGCGCGTACACGAGCTTCTCGGCCTGGAACGAGCCGGCGTACAGGAAGCCGGTGACGGCGGCGACCAGCAGGAACGGGGCGACGAGCAGACCGGCGTAGAAGTGCAGACGCAGGATCAGCGGGCGCAGCGGTGCCCAGGGGCCGCGGCTGGGGGCCGCGGGCCCGGACTGTTTCGGGGCCTCGTCCGTGAGGGTCGAGGGAGCGGTGGACATGAGCGGGCCCTCCGGGGGCAGCAGGGGGACGATTTTCAGCCGTGACGGACCAGTAGTCGGGACGGACCCCGGTCGAGTTCCCGCCACTTCAAGTGACCTGCGTCACACACCTGGCGGTCATGGCATCCTGGGCCGATGGCACCGACCAGTCCCCGCACGCCCGGCTCCTCCGGCGCCCCGCTCGCCCCGCTCGCCGAACGGGTCGAGGAACTCCTCGCCCCCGGCGGCCCGTTGACCGTCGTCGCGGCCGGCGACCCGGTCCTGCGCGCCGGCACCGAGCGCTACGAAGGGCAGCTCGGCCCCGGCCTGCTGGCCCGGTTCGTCGAGGCGCTGCGGATCACCATGCACGCGGCGCCGGGCGTGGGGCTCGCCGCCCCGCAGGTCGGCGTGGGGCTGCGGATCGCCGTCATCGAGGACCCGGCGCCGGTGCCGGAGGAGGTGCGCCTGGCCCGCGGCCGGGTGCCGCAGCCGTTCCGGGTGCTGGTCAACCCGTCGTACACCGGCGTCGGTCCGGGCCGTGCCGCGTTCTACGAGGGCTGTCTGAGCGTGCCCGGGTACCAGGCGGTGGTGGCCCGGCACGCCGCGGTCCGGCTGACCGGCGAGGACGAGCAAGGGCGGGCCCTGGACGAGGAGTTCACCGGCTGGCCGGCCCGGATCGTGCAGCACGAGACCGACCATCTGGACGGCGCCCTCTACCTCGACCGGGCCGAACCGCGCTCGCTCAGCGCCCAGCACATCGCGCTGGAACGCTGGTCACAGCCCACCCCGGAGGCGGCGGCACGAGCCCTGGGCTTCGAACTCCCCTAGCGGAAGGCTCAGTTGTCCCGGTACGCCTCCAACAGCCGCAGCCACACCTCGCTCAGCGTCGGGTAGGACGGAACGGCGTGCCACAGACGGGCGATCGGGACCTGTCCGACGACGGCGATCGTCGCCGAGTGGATCAGCTCCCCCAGGCCGGGACCGACGAAGGTGACCCCGCGCAGGATCTCCTCGTCCAGGTCGACGATCATCCGGGCGCGGCCCTTGTAGTCCTCGCCGTAGAGGCCCGCGCCGGAGACGGACGACAGGTCGACGTCGACGGCCCGCACCCGGTGTCCGGCCGCCTCCGCCTCGGTGAGCGAGAGGCCGACGGCGGCCGCCTCGGGGTCGGTGAAGACGACCTGCGGGACCGACTCGTGGTCGGCGGTGGCGGCGTACGCGCTCCACGGGGCGTTCTCCGGCAGGTCGGTGCCGGCCGCGCGGGCGGCGATCGCGGCGCCCGCGATCCGGGCCTGGTACTTGCCCTGGTGGGTGAGGAGGGCGCGGTGGTTGATGTCGCCGACCGCGTAGAGCCAGTCGGTGCCGTCGACACGGAGGCTGTCGTCGACGCTCAGCCAGGAGCCGGGGGTCAGGCCGACCGTCTCCAGGCCGATGTCGTCGGTGCGCGGGGCGCGGCCGGTGGCGAAGAGGATCTCGTCGGCCTCGATGCGCTCGCCGGTGTCGGTGACGACCACGACGGTGCCGTCCACCCGGCTCACGGAGGCCACCGAGGTGCCGGTGCGCACGTCCGCGCCGGCCTCGGTGAGCGCCTCGGCGACCAGTTCGCCCGCGAAGGGTTCCATCCGGTCGAGCAGGCCCTTGCCCCGGACCAGGAGGGTGACCTGCGAGCCGAGGGCCTGCCAGGCGGTGGCCATCTCGGTGGCGACGACTCCCCCGCCGACCACGACGAGCCGGCCCGGCGCGGACTGGGCGCTGGTGGCGTCCCGGCTCGTCCACGGCCGTACCTCGGCGAGACCGGGCAGGTCGGGCAGCGCGGCGCGGGTCCCGGTGGCGACGGCGACGGCGTGGCGGGCGGTGAGCACGGTGTCCCCCACCGTGACCTCGCGCGGTCCGGTCAGCCTGCCGTGGCCGCGGTAGAGGTCGGCTCCGATGCTCTTGATCCATTCGACCTGGCCGTCGTCGGTCCAGTCGCCGGTGAACCAGTTGCGGCGGGCGAGGACCGCCGGGGTGTCCAGGGGGCCGCGCACCGCCTCGGCGAGGCCGGGCAGCCGGCGGGCGTCGGCCTGGGCGAGGACCGGACGCAGCAGGGCCTTGCTGGGCATACAGGCCCAGTACGAGCACTCGCCGCCGACCAGTTCGCTCTCCACGACCGCGGTGGTCAGTCCGGCCGCGCGGGTGCGGTCGGCCACGTTCTCCCCCACGGGTCCGGCTCCGAGCACCACGACGTCGTACGTGTTGGTTTCCGTTTCCGTCATGGAGTCAGTCTGGTGGGTGGTGTGCCCGGTGGCCACACGGGTAGGGGCGCGGAATAGCGACCCGGCCGGCCGTGTTTGTGCGGACGGCTTCAGTCCGTGTCAGGACGCCCCTGGCAGGAAGCACCGGGAAGAGGGAACACGTCATGAGCAGCACCGTGGAGCTGACCAAGGAGAACTTCGACCAGACGGTCACGGAGAACGACTTCGTCCTGATCGACTTCTGGGCGGCCTGGTGCGGGCCGTGCCGGCAGTTCGCCCCGGTCTACGAGAAGGCGGCCGAGGAGAACCCGGACCTGGTGTTCGGCAAGGTGGACACCGAGGCGCAGCCGGAGCTGGCCGCCGCGTTCGGCATCCAGTCGATCCCGACGCTGATGATCGTCCGGGACCGGGTGGCGGTGTTCGCGCAGCCGGGCGCGCTGCCCGAGGCCGCCCTGACGGACGTCATCGGGCAGGCGCGCAAGCTGGACATGGACGAGGTCCGCAAGTCGGTCGAGGAGCAGCAGGCCGCCCAGGGCGAGTAGCCGCCGTCGGTCGCTGGAAGTCGCTAGAAGTCGCTAGAAGGGGTACGGCGCCACGTCGCCGCGCACGGTCGTCCAGCGGATGTCGGTGAACGCGTCGAGGTTGGCGTCGCCGCCGAAGCGGGAGCCGGTGCCGGAGGCCGCGACGCCGCCGAAGGGGGCCACCGCCTCGTCGTTCACCGTCTGGTCGTTGATGTGGACGATGCCGGTCGGGATGCGTTCGGCGAGGTCCAGGCCGCGGGCGGCGTCGCGGGTGACGATGCCGAGGGACAGCCCGTAGGGGCTCGCCGCGGCCAGGGCGGCGGCCTCCTCGGCGGTGGAGAAGGCGCGCACCGGCGCCACCGGGCCGAAGACCTCCTCCGCGTAGGCGGGGGTGCGGTCGTCGACGCCCGCGAGGACGGTCGGCCGGTAGAAGCGGCTCTCGTGGGTGCCGCCCGCGGCGAGCTTCGCGCCCGCCGAGGTGCTGGCCTCGACCAGGGCGTGCACCTTGCCGAGCTGGCCGTCGTCGATGAGCGGGCCGAGGTGCACCTGCGCGCGGTGCGGGTCGCCGACGGCCAGGGAGTCGGCCTTGGCGGCGAGCCGTTCGACGTACTCCTCGTAGAGGGAGTCGTGCACCAGGTGGCGGCCTGTGGTCATGCAGATCTGGCCCTGGTGGAAGAAGGAGCCCCAGGCGGCGGTGGAGATCACCGCGTCGAGGTCGGCGTCCGCCAGGACGATCAGGGCGGAGTTGCCGCCGAGTTCGAGGTGGGCGCGCTTGAGATGGCGGCCCGCGGCCTCGCCGACGGCCCGTCCGGCGGCGGTGGAGCCGGTGAAGGAGATCACCGGCACGCGCGGGTCGGCGACCAGGGCCGCGCCGGCCTCGGCGCCGCCCGGCAGCACGTGCAGCAGCCCCTCGGGCAGTCCGGCCTCGGCGAACACGGCGGCCAGGGCGAGGCCGCCGCACACGGCCGTGCGCGGGTCCGGCTTCAGGACCACCGCGTTGCCGAGCGCCAGCGCGGGCGCGACCGAGCGGATCGAGAGGATCAGCGGGGCGTTGAACGGCGCGATCACGCCGACGACCCCGGCCGGGACCCGCCGGGTGTACGACAGCCTGGGCGCCTCGCTGGGCAGCACCTGGCCGGGCGGGCGGGAGGCGAGGGCGGCCGCCTCGTAGCACTCCTGGGCGGCGACGTGCAGTTCGAAGTCGGCCTTGCCGGGCACGGAGCCGGACTCGCGGACGATCCACTCGCGCAGTTCGTCGGCGTGCGCGGCGAACAGGTCGCCCGCCTTGCGCAGCACGCCGGCGCGGACGAAGTGCGGGAGGCGGGCCCACTCGGTCTGGGCGGCGCGGGCGGCCTCGGCGGCCGGGGCGACGTCCTCGGGGGCGGCGAGGACGACCGTCCCGAGCCGCTCCGACGTGGCGGGCTCGGTGACGGCGTACTCGGATCCGGTCAGGGGGCGGGAGGACGAGGTCTGCCAGGTGTGGGGGTCGAGCAGGGGCATCAGGGCTCTCCGATCGGTGACCCGCGGGACTCCGGACTCGGGGAACGAAGTCCCATGTGGTTGAGCGCTCAACTTCGCACCCTACTGCGCCGGGCCGGTCGCCGCGCGAGCTCGCACGCGGTCAGGTCGAGTCGCGGTGCACCACCGTAGCCGCCAGCGGTTCGTGCGCCTCGGGCGCCGCGCCCGGGTTGCGCACCGCCCGGTCGACCAGTCCGGCGAGGTCGCGTCCGGAGGGCAGCGCGACCCGGACCGTGCTGAGCCGGGGCCGCAGCAGCCGGCCGAGGAGCAGGTCGTCGGCGCCGATCACGGCCGTGTCCTCGGGGATCCGCACACCCGCGTCCTGGAGGGCGCGCATCAGCAGCATGGCGTACTCGTCGTTGTAGGCGAACACGGCGTCCAGTCCGAGTTCCGGCCAGCGGGCGGCGAGCGCGGCCGCGGAGTCCTCCGTGTGGGCCAGCGGCAGCGCGGTGACGGTGGCGTCGGTGTCGCGCACGGCCTGGCGGGCACCGGCGAGCCGCGGCCCGGCGAACATGTCCATGCCGCGTTCCTCGGGGACGACGACGCCGATCCGGCGCCTGCCGCGCGCGTACAGGTGTCCGGCGGCGCTGCGGCCGACGCCCTCGTGGTCCATCAGGAGCGCGTGGGTGCCCTCGACCCGCTCGGAGCTGAGGGTGACGACGGCGCGTGCGCCGGAGCGTTTGAGGACGGACACCCCCTCCGGGCCGAGGCCGGGCCCGGGCACCAGCACCGCGACCGGCCGCAGCTCGGCCCAGGCCCGCGCGGCGTCGTCCCCGCGCAGCCCGCAGGCGCCGTACTGGACGACGATGTAGTCGAGCCGGCTCAGGGCGCCCTGGAAGTCGTGGACGAACTGGCTGTAGAGCGGGCCCGCGGGGACGGGCGGGGCGGGCATCAGCACCATCCGGCTGTGTCCGGCGCGCAGGCTGCGGGCGGCCGCGTGCGGCACGTACCCGAGTTCCTTCGCGGCGTCGCGGACCCGGCGGCGGGTGGGTTCGCTGATCCGGACGGCGCTGGTGTTGTTCAGGACGTAGGAGACGGTCGCGCGGGAGACGCCGGCCAGACGGGCCACGTCGGCACTCGTGGGGACGGAGCGCGGCGCCGGCGAGATCGTCGGCGCGGGTGGGTTGGGTATCTGCACCATGACGTACGGCATCTTGGCAGAAGCCCCGAACTCGCTTGCACGCGGGGGACGTTCATCCGTGACGACCGTCAAAAATGCAGGTCAGTCGGCTGGTTGGGCGTCTCCGGCCGTGAGACGGTCCACCAGTTCGGTCCAGCCCGACTCCAACCGGGCCGTGGGCAGCCCGCATTGACGCGTCAGATGGTGGACGAGCGCGGGGTTGAGGTAGCCCATCAGGGTGTGCGCCAGGAGTTCGCAGTCCGCCTCGGGCACCGCCTGCCGCAGCAGCAGGAGCAGATGGCCGTGGAGCACCCGGCGGGCCGGCACGGAGTAGCGGCGGGCCGGGTCCGGCTCGGCGGCGAGCTGGAGGTCGAGCTCGTCGACCGTGCGCCGCAGCAGGGCGTGACCGAAGGCCCGCAGCCGCTCGACCGGCGGGGCGCCGGGGCCCATCGGCGGCGGTCCGGTCAGGAAGGCGGCCTGGAACTTGCGCTCGGAGTGGTCGAGGAGCGCGGTCAGCAGTCCGGTGCGGTCGCCGAAGCGCCGGAAGACGGTGCCCTTGCCGACGTTCGCGGCGGCCGCGACGGCCTCCATGGTGACGCCGGCCGCGCCGTGCTCGGCGATCAGCTTGGCGGCCGCGTCCAGCAGCCGGGCCCGGTTGCGGGCCGCGTCGGCACGCAGGCACGGCTCGTCCCCGGCCGGCCCGAGCTGCACGAGTTCGGGCTCGCCGGCGATCTCCTGGACGTTCGCGAAGAGCGGCGGATCGGCGGGCATGAACACAGCGTAAAGCACCGGGAATGAAACTGGACCACGGTCCGGTTAGAGTGCTAGAACAATAAACGGACCCCGGTCCGGATCGTTACGGCAATGTTTCAGCCCCTTGGGAGTACCCACATGTCCGTTCGCATTCTCGCGCTCGTCGGCAGCCTTCGCGCCGGTTCGACCAACCGCCAGCTCGCCGAGGCCGCGGTCAAGCTCGCTCCCGAAGGCGCCGAGGTCGACCTCTTCGAGGGCCTGGCGGAGATCCCCTTCTACAACGAGGACATCGACGTCGAGGGCAGCCTCCCGGCCGCCGCCGCCAAGCTGCGTGAGGCCGCCCAGGCCGCCGACGCGTTCCTGCTCTTCTCCCCCGAGTACAACGGCACCATCCCGGCCGTGCTGAAGAACGCCATCGACTGGCTGTCCCGCCCGTACGGCGCCGGAGCCTTCGGCGGCAAGCCCGTCGCCGTCGTGGGCACCGCTTTCGGCCAGTTCGGCGGCGTGTGGGCGCAGGACGAGGCCCGCAAGGCCGTGGGCATCGCGGGCGGCAAGGTGATCGAGGACCTCAAGCTCTCCATCCCCGGTTCCCTGACCCGTTTCGCCGAGACCCACCCGGCCGACGACGCCGAGGTCGCCGCCCAGCTCACCGAGGTCGTGGCCCGGCTGCACGGCCACGCGGAGCCCGTCGCCGCCTGATCCGATCCCGCGCGAGCGGTCTGGCGTACGGCGCCCCGCGTCGCCGTACGTCAGTCCAGCTCGGCCAGCCGCTTGACGGCCGGGGCCACGAAGCGGTCGATCCAGCCGGAGGTCTCGCCCAGCTTCGGCGCGAGGATCACGGTGTCGATGCCGAGCCCCGCGTACCCGGAGATGTCGGCCATGAAGGCGTCGAGATCACCCTCCGTGGCCGGATCGGCGGTGTAGGTGACGGTCTTCAGGACCGAGTCGTAGTCACGCTCCTCCGCCTCGCAGTGCTCGCGCAGCACGTCGAGCTTGTGGCGGACCAGGCCGGGACCGGCGGCGAAGAGGTTGCAGGCGTCCGCGTAACGGGCCACCAGGCGCAGCGTCTTGCGCTCACCCCCGCCGCCGATCAGGATCTCCGGACGCGGATCGCTCACCGGCGCCGGGACGCAGAGCGTCTCCCGCAGTTGGTAGTGACGGCCGACGAACGGCCCGTCGTCGTGCGGGTCCCACATCCGCAGACAGATCTGGAGCGTCTCCTCCAGCCGCTCGAAGCGCTCCGCGAGCGGCGGGAACGGCACGCCCAGACCGTCGTGTTCACGGTCGTACCACGCCGCGCCGATACCCAGCGAGGCACGGCCCCCGGAGAGCACGTCCAGAGTGCTCGCGATCTTGGCGAGCAGCCCGGGATGACGGTACGTCACCCCCGTGACCAGCGCGCCGAGTCTGACGGTCGAGGTGTGGGCGGCGAGGTACGCCAGGGTCGTGTACGCCTCCAGCATGGGCGCCTCGGCCCCGCCGTTGAACTCCATCTGGAAGTAGTGGTCCATCACCGACAGCCGGCTCACCCCGGCCGCCTCCGCCGCGGCGCCCGCCGCCGCCAGCTCGGCACCGAGGGCCGGGGCGCCCCCGTCGTTGCCGAACTGGTTGATGTGCACGCCCACACGCATGTCCGTCTCCGCCTTCCCGATCTTCAACGTCACCTGTGACGCTAGGTGTTGGAGTGCTCTTCAAGTCAAGGCCCACCCCAGGGGTCCGACGGGTTTCCGTCGCGTAACCGGTCGTCGAAACTCGTTCAAGCCGCAGACGCCTCCCGGACATCCCTGATATGGCTTGGGAGATGCAGACTCTTTTCCGACGACTGCTTCGACTCGTACCCCGCTTCGGCGTCCAGGTGACCGATCTCGGCCCGGGAGCTGCGGTGGTCTCCCGCCGGGGCGGCTACCAGGCGACCGAGGTCGGCCCCGGCACCACGGTCCTCTCCCGGCGCGGCGGCCCCTACCGGGTCACCCCCGTGGACAAGGACACCTGGCTGCTGCGGCGCACCCGCGGCGGCGAGCGGGGTGAGATCCCGAAGCAGGGCGTCGTCCCGCTCGGCGAGTCCGGCGCGCTGGTGCTCACGGACGCGCCCGAGCGGGTGGACGAGCGCAAGATGCAGTTGGCCGCCGCGGAGTACCTGTGCGTGCAGCACGTCACCGCGATGCTCGAACTGTACGGCGTGACCTGCGTGTTCGACGTGGGCGCCAACACCGGTCAGTACGCCAAGCGGCTGCGCCGGGCCGGGTACACCGGGCGGATCGTCTCCTTCGAGCCCACGTCGGCGACCTTCGCCAAGCTCGAGAAGGCCGCGGCGGACGACCCCGAGTGGCGGGTGTTCCAGTGCGGCCTGGGCCGCGAGGAGACCACCGCCGAGATCCACTCCAGTTGGCTGACCATGAACTCCCTGCTGCCGCCCAGCGATTACGGCAAGGACCGCTACAGCCGCTTCAAGAAGTCCGACACCGAGGAGATCCGCATCCGCCGCCTGGACGAGGTGATGGACGAGGCCCTCGACGGCCTCACCGCCCCCGTCCCCTACCTGAAGATGGACACCCAGGGCTACGACCTGGAAGTCTTCGCCGGCGCCGGAAAACGCGTCACGGAGTTCGTCGGCATGCAGTCCGAGGTCGCCTGCCTCCGCCTCTACGAAGGCAGCCCCACGATGAGCGAGTCCGTCGCCGTCTACGAGGCGGAGGGCTTCGGCATCAGCGGCATGTACCCGGTCACCCGCGAGGCGACGACGGGCCGCGTGATCGAGTTCGACTGCGTGATGATGCGCGCGGAGGCGGCACCGCAGGCGTAACCGCCGCGCGGGGAACGGGCGGGGCGCGTGCCCGGCAGGTGCGGGGTGTGCGCGCGACCGGTGCGAGGTGCGTGCCCGGCAGGTGCGGGCGCGTGCCCGACTGCCGTGGCAACCGCCGTACGGCGGGCGGATTCCGCCGGACGGCGGCGGTCCCGGCGGGTGGCGGGCGCGGATCATGGACGCACGAGCCGCCGCGTCCACCCGAGGAGCCGTCATGCCGCCCGTCCCCCCGCCGTTCGATCCCGAACTCGCCGCCGCCCTCGAACTGATCAAGGACCTGGTCCCGCCCTCGCTGACCATGGAGGACATCGAGACCGTCCGCCAGGGGCCGGGCATGCGGATGCTGGCCGACCTGGACCTGACGGCGGGCGGCGCCTTCGCGGTGGAGGAGCGCGCCGTGCCCGGGCCGCAGGGCGCCCCGGAGATATCCCTGCTGATCTGCACCCCCACCGGCCCGGCGCCCGCCCGGCCCCGGCCGGTCGTCTACCACGTGCACGGCGGCGGCATGGTGGTCGGCACCAACCGGGTCGGTGTGGACGTGGCCCTGGAGTGGGCGCGGGAACTGGACCTGGTCGTGGTGTCCGTGGAGTACCGGCTGGCCCCCGAGCACCCGCACCCGGCGCCGGTCGAGGACGTCTACGCCGGTCTGCTGTGGACAGCGGAGCACGCCGGGGAACTGGGCGCCGACCCGGAGCGCATCGTGATCGCCGGGGCCAGCGCGGGCGGCGGCCTCACCGCCGCGCTCGCCCTGATGCTGCGCGACCGCGAAGGCCCGCGCCCGATCGGGCAGTTGCTGCTGTGCCCGATGCTCGACGACCGCAACGACACCCCGTCCACGCACCAGATGGCGGGGCTCGGCGTCTGGGACCGCACCGCCAACGACACGGGCTGGACGGCCCTGCTCGGCGAGCGGCGCGGAGGCCCGGACGTCTCGCCCTACGCGGCGCCGGCCCGCGCCGAGGACCTGTCCGGACTGCCCCCGGCCTTCCTCGACGTGGGCTCCGCGGAGACCTTCCGGGACGAGGTCGTCGCCTTCGCCTCCCGGCTCTGGCAGGCCGGCGGGATCGCCGAACTGCACGTCTGGCCGGGCGGGTTCCACGGCTTCGACGGCTTCGCCCCGCAGGCCGCGCTGTCGCGTTCGGCCCGCGCCGCGCACCTGGACTGGCTGCGCAGGCTGCTCGCCGAGTAGCGCCCCGCCCGGCCATGGCCGGTCTCGGCCGGGTGCCCGGCCGCTCCTCTCCTCACCCGCGCGGACGTGCCGCATGATGGCCGTATGAAAGAGCTGGCCGGGCGGTTGACCGCGCTGGACCCCGCCGCGGGGGAAGCGGTGCGCGTCATCGCCTACTTCGACCGGCTGGCGGAGGGCCGGGCCGGTGCGGAGGCGCTGGTGCGCGGGGCCGCCGTGCTCGCCGGGGTGCCCGCGCGGCTGGTGGACGCGGAGCGCGGGGTGCGGATCCGGGTCGAGGCCGACGGTGTCCGCCGGGACACCGAGCTGCCGCCGGACCCGCGGTGGCCGTCCGCCGCGCTGACGCCGGGCGGCGCGGACGCCCTCTGGCTGGAACGCCCCGGCGCGCGGCCCAGCGTGGTCGACGCCGTGATCCTGGAGCGGGCGGCCGGCGCCGTACGGCTGGTCCTGGACCGCACTCGTGGCCGGGCCCCGCTGGAGGATCCGGCCCTGGTCGAGACGCTGCTCGACGCCACCGCACCGGAAGCGGCCCGGCTGCACGCGGCGCGCCGGCTCGGGCTCGATCCCCGGGTGCCCGCCCGCGCGCTGGCCCGGCCGGGCCTGCCGCCCCGGGTGGTCGCCGCCCCGGCCGGGACACCGGTGCCCGAGTTGTCCGCGGGCCGGGCCGGGATCGGCCCCGCCGTCGCCGTGGCGGAGCTGCCCGGCTCCTGGGCCGCCGCCCGCACCGCCCTCCGGTTCACCGCCGAGGGCACCGTGCACGACCCCGGCCCACGTGTCGTGCACGCCGACGAGCTGGGCGGGATCGCCCTGCTGGCCGACCTCGTCGTACCGGGCGCGCAGCCGCCGCCGGATGTGCGCGCCTTGGAGCGGGCGGCTGCGGACGCCCCCTGGCTGCTCGCCACGCTGCACGCGGTGACTACGACGGCGAGCCTGCGGGCGGCCGCGGCCGAGGCGACCGTGCACCACTCGACGCTCCAGGACCGGCTGGTCCACGCCGAGCAGCTTCTCGGCTGGCCGGTGCGCACCCCGCAGGGCCGGCTGCGGCTGCATCTCGCCCTGACGATGCGTCGGCTGACCCGGCCGTAGCGGCGAGGCGACTGCGCGGGGCGCCGGACCAGTCGCCGGGTCAGACCTTGGCCTGCTCCGACGGCTCGGCCGCCCGGCCGGGCTCGCCCGCCCCCGACTGCGCGGCGCGGGCCGCCGGGATGACGGCGGCGACGGCTGCCGAGACGAGGGCGAGCGCGCCGCCGACCAGCAGTGCGGTGCGGAAGCCGTCCTCGGAGGCGAAGGTGTAGCCGCCCATCGTGGTGGTCATCTGGGCCAGGATCACCCCGATGACCGCCGCGCCGATCGAGGTGCCCAGCGAGCGCATGAGGGTGTTGAAGGCGTTCGCGGCGGCCGTCTCGCTCAGCGGCACCGAACTCATGATCAGCGCGGGCATCGCGCCGTAGGCGAGGCCCACACCGCTGCTGGTGATGATCGTGACCAGCATGACGCCCCAGGCGGAGCCGATCAGGGCCAGCGAGGCGAAGTAGCCGGCCGCCAGGACCAGGGCGCCGCAGATCAGGGTGAACTTGGGGCCGTGGGCGTTGGTGAGCTTTCCGCCGAGCGGGGAGACCAGCATCATCATCAGTCCGCCGGGCGCCATCCACAGACCGGCCGCCAGCATCGACTGGCCGAGACCGTAGCCGGTCGCTTCCGGGAACTGGAGGAGCTGCGGCATCACCAGCATGCTCGCGTACATGCCGAAGCCGATGAAGACCGAGGCGAGGTTGGTGAGCAGCACCCGGGGGCGGGCCGTGGTGCGCAGGTCGACCAGCGGATCGGCGGTGCGCATCTCCCACGCGCCCCACCCGGCCAGCACCACCACCGCCGCGCCGAACAGCCCGAGCGTGGTGCCCGAGGCCCAGCCCCAGTCGGCGCCCTTGGAGACCGCCAGCAGCAGGCAGACCAGACCGACCCCGAGCCCGATCGCACCGGGCAGATCGAAGCGCTGCCCCTTCGCCCCGGCGGGCACGTCCGGGACGAGCACGAAGATCAGGACGGCGACGATCGCGGCGAGGACCGCCGACCCCCAGAACAGCACACGCCAGTCCGCGTACTGGGCCACCGCCGCGGCGAGCGGCAGCCCGATGGCACCGCCGATCCCCATGGACGCGCTGACCAGCGCGATCGACCCGCTGAGCCGCTCGGCCGGTACGACGTCCCGCAGCAGCGCGATGCCCAGCGGCACCATCCCCATGCCCATGCCCTGAAGCCCGCGTCCCACGATCATCGTGACGACGTCGGAGGCCACGGCACACACCACCGAACCGACGACCAGCGGCACCGAACAGGCCAGCAGCATCCGCCGCTTGCCCACCAGATCGCCGAGCCGGCCGACGACAGGCACGCAGACGGCGGCGACCAGCAGGGTGACCGTGATCACCCAGGCCGCGTTCGACGACGACGTGTCGAGGATCTGCGGCAGTTCGGCGATCAGCGGTGTGACCAGCGTCTGCATGATCGCGGCCGTGGTGCCGGCGAAGGCGAGCGTGGCGATCACCGCGCCGGCGCGGGCCGTGGGCTGGGGGGCGTCCATGGCGGACTCCTCGCATGTTCCGGAGAGAGGACGAGATGACGAGCGACGACAAAACGAAGGCAACGGATGTGCATGATACATGTCGCATGCATCACGCACATTTCATGGCCCCTGCACACCCATGTGCCAGGATGGTCCGGCCGCACGGAATCAGGAGGTCGGGCCATGGAGACGCCCACGCACGAGGTCGAGTACGAGCAGATGCTGCTCAGCCGCCACACGTTCCTGAACCAGCGCGGCGGCCGTCGCAAGAACAGCCTCATGGAGCGCAGCGCCTACATCCTGCTCAGCCGCATCCGGGTGCAGGGCCCGATGTCGATCGGCGAGCTGAGCGAATCCTTCGGCCTCGACGCGTCCACCCTCAACCGCCAGACCGCGGCGGCGATGCGCGCCGGCCTGATCGAGCGGATCCCGGACCCCGAGGGCGGCATGGCCCGCAAGTTCCGGCTCACCGCGGAGGGCGACCGGCTGCTCGACGAGGAGCGCGAGGGGATCGTCGAGGTCCTGGACCGCGTGATGCACGACTGGCCGGACGACGACATCGCCGCCTTCGCCGCCTACCTACGGCGCTTCAATCACGGCATCGAATCCATCGGCGGCCGCCCCTGGCCACGCCCCTAGAGTTCGGTACGGGCCGGGCGGGCGACACGAAAGCCGACGTCGTCCACGCGGAACGTGGGGTGGCTGCGCCGCCGTACGGACGCACGGCAGCTCCAGTGCTCGTCGAACCAGCCGCCGCCCCGCAGCACCCGGTAACCGCCGTACACCTCGGGGTCGTAGAGGTCCCAGCACCACTCCCACACGTTGCCCAGCATGTCGTACAGGCCCCAGGCGTTGGGCAGCCGGCCGCCGACGGTGTGGATCCGCTCGCCGGAGTTGCCGCGGTGCCAGGCGATGTCGTCGAGCGGTCCGTAGCGCGGGCCCTCGGTGGCCGCCCGGCAGGCGTGTTCCCATTCGGCCTCGGTGGGCAGCCGGTAGCCGTCGGCGGTGTCGTCCCAGGTGACCGACTCGCCGCCGGGCGGGACACGGTAGGCGGGCGTGAGGCCCTCGCGCCGGGAGAGGGCGTTGCAGAAGTGGACGGCGTCCCACCAGGACACGCCCTCGACCGGACGCCGGTCACCCCGGGCGGCGTCCGCGTCCTCGCCGGTGACCAGCGCGTACAGCTCCCGGGTGACCGGGAAGGTGCCGAGCCGGCAGCCCGGCAGGTCGACGTCCCAGGTCCGCCGGGTCCGCCGGTCCGACAGGGTGACCCGCCCCGCCGGAACCTCGGTCATCGACTGCGCCGCCGCCGTGTCCATACGGCGATGATCTCACCCCCAGGCCGTCACCGGCACGAAGGAACTGTCCTGGCGGAAGAGGTCCGTGCCGTCCGAACGCTCCACCCGGAGCTGGTAGTTGTAGTGCCGCAGATAGTGGCCGGGGTAGTTGTACGACTCGAAGCGCACCGAGCCGCCCGCCGTGCCGGTACGGGCGACGAAGGTCGCGTCGCGGGCGAACACCGACGTGCCGTCGTGGGTGTCGAAACGGGCCCTGAAATCGTAGTGGCGCAGATAGGCACCGGAGGCGTCACGGAAGGAGAAGCCGCCCGCGTCCGCCAGCCCCGCCACCACGGTGAAGGTGGCCGCCTGCTTCTCGGCGGCCGTGCTACTGGCGCTCACCACGGGCAGGTTGAGCAGCGCGGACTGCTGCTGCCAGTACCGCGTGGGGTAGTTGACGGAACGGAACGAACGCGTCGTGTCCTTCGTGACGCTCGGACCGCCGGACACCGTCTCCTTGACCACCGAGAAGTGGCGGGCCGTGCCCGAGATGCCGGGGAGGGCCCGGGGCGCACTCCAGGTGGCGAAGGTGTCGTAGCTGTCGCTGTAGTAGTAACTGCCGTCCCCGTAGCCGTCGAAGAAGAGCCGCCAGGCGCCGTTGTCGAGCTGTGTCAGCGCCGGGCCCTCGCGGTAACTGCCCCAGCCGGCCCAGTCACCGGTCCGCGAGACGGTGTACGGGCCGGTGAGCGTGGAGGCGGTGGCGTACTCGATGTACTTGGTCGTCTCGTTCTTGGTGAACGCGTGATAGGTCGAGCCGGTCCGCACCAGGAAGGTGTCGATGCGGTTGGCGCCCAGTCCGGACAGGACGACCGGTGAACTCCACGCGGTGAGCGCCGAGTTGGCGGCACGGAGCAGATACGGCGTGAAGATCCACTCGTCGGCGGTCGTCGAGCAGGACACGATGACGTACACACTGCCGTCGGCGTCCACGAACCACTCCGGCGCCCAGGCGCGCGACAGGCCCGCGATCGGGACCGGATGGTCGTACAGGAACGTCCAGTTGACACGGTCGGCGCTGCGGGCGAACCCGATGGTGGTGCTGACGTCCTGCCAGGTGTGGGTGGTGTAGGTGACGTAGTAGTAGCCGTCGGTGTGCCTGAGGACACTGGCGTCCCGGATCCGGCCGGCGGGCGGGGTGTAGGCGGACGCCTTCAGCAGCCGGAAGTCGGTGGCGTCGTCGGACTGGTAGACGTTCACCGTGCCGTCGTCGCCGTTGAGGAACGGCACGATCGTGTACCGGGTGGCGAGACCGCTCGCGGGTGCGGCGGCCGTCGCCGCGCCGAGCAGCCCGGGCAGTTCGCCCAGCGCGAGGGCCGAGACGGGCAGGGCGGCCGCGGCACGGAGCAGGGTGCGGCGGGAGGGGCGTGGGGTCACGGGCGGCTCTCCTGGGGCTCACTCACACGGATTCGTCCGGCATATCGAACATGGTTCGACAAGTCGTGCAGAAAGTAGGCCCACGACAGGTGCACGTCAACACTTTCAACACGCCCCGTACGCCACCTGTGCGAAACCTGTACGGCTCCCCGCGTTCGGGAGTTACTCTCCGGTAGACATCGTGCACCCGGAGGTGGTCCCGCAATGACGCTCGACCGTGCCCATGGCCTGGCCGAGTCCGCCCGCGCTCTGGCCGACGGGGAGGTGACCTCCCGGCAGCTCGTCGAACGGAGTCTGGCCCGGATCGGCGCCACGCAGGACTCGCTCAACGCCTTCCGGATCGTGCGGGCCGAGGCCGCGCTCGCCGAAGCCGACGCGGCGGACCGGGAGTTGGCGGCCGGGCGGCGTGCCCCGCTGCTCGGAGTGCCGGTCGCCGTGAAGGACGACATGGACGTGGCCGGCGAGCCCACCGCCTTCGGCTGCCCGGGCGCCTACCCGGCGGTCGACCGGGACGGCGAGGCGGTCCGGCGGCTGCGTGCCGCCGGGGCCGTGATCGTCGGCAAGACGAACACCTGCGAGCTGGGCCAGTGGCCGTTCACCGAGGGCCCCGCCTTCGGCGCGACCCGCAATCCGTGGCACACCGATCACACGCCGGGCGGCTCGTCCGGCGGCTCGGCGGCGGCCGTCGCGGCGGGGCTGGTGCCGGCCGCGCTGGGCTCCGACGGCGCCGGGTCGGTCCGTATCCCCGCCTCCTGGACGCATCTCGTCGGCATCAAGCCGCAGCGCGGGCGCGTCTCGACCTGGCCGCGCGGCGAGTCCTTCCAGGGCATCACCGTCAACGGCACCCTGGCCCGCACGGTCGCCGACGCCGCCCTGCTGCTCGACGCGTCGAGCGGCAACCACGACCTCGACCCGCACCGGCCGCCCGCCGTCGACGCCTCGGCGGCCGTCGGCCGCGACCCCGGGCGGCTGCGGATCGCGCTCGCGCTGAAGCCGCCGTTCACCGCGGTACCGGCCCGGCTGCTCCCCGAGGTGCGCGCACGGGTGGTCGAACTCGCCGAGAAACTGGCCGCCTTGGGACACCACGTCGAGGAGGCCGACCCGCCGTACGGGCAGATCGGGCTCACCTTCGTGCCGCGCGCGACCGCCGGCATCGCCGAGTGGGTCGCCGACGCGCCCTTCCCCGCCCTCCTCGACCGGCGCACCCTCGGCGCCGCCCGGCTGGGCCGGCTGCTCGCCGGTGCCCCGCTGCGGGCGGCACGGCGCGCGGAGGCGGTCCTGCACCGCCGTATCGGCGGCTTCTTCACGTCGTACGACGTCGTCCTCGCGCCCACGACGGCCGCTCCCCCGCCGCGCATCGGGGCGATGCGGGAGCTGAGCGGGTTCGCCACCGACCGGGCGATGATCGCCGCCTGCCCCTACGCCTGGCCGTGGAACGTGCTCGGCTGGCCCGGTGTCAACGTCCCCGCCGGGTTCACGTCCGCCGGTCTGCCGGTCGGCGCCCAGCTCCTCGGCCCGGCCCACAGCGAGCCGCTGCTGATCTCGCTCGCCGCCCAACTGGAGGCGGACCTGCGGTGGTACGAGCGCCGGCCCCCCACCGACCACGCGGGCGGGGCGGCCGTGGACTCCGCGCCGCCGGACGCGCTGCCGGCGGTGTGAGCGGCCCTCGTTTCCGCCCCGTTCCCGTCCCGGACCGAGGCCGTCGACGGTCACCGGCGCCTACCCTGTGACCATGGACGAAGCGTCGATGGTCGGGCTCATGGGGCGGGTCACCGGAACGGTCGGGCCCGGGCTCGTCGGCGAGGTGATCGTCCGGGTGCGGGGCGGGGCCGAGCACTTCCTCGCCTATCCCGCCTCCGGCACCGAACGCATCGAGCGCGGGACCATGGTCACCGTGGTGGAGTACCTGGCGCCCCGGACCGTCTATGTCGCGGCGATGTACGGGAGTTGACGGTCCGTCGGCTCGGAGCGTGTCCGGCGTGTGCCGTATGTACCAAGCGGGCAACAGCGGTTCGGCCGTCCCTGTACACGCCTCGGCGCGCGGGCCCACACTCCCGTTACATCGGTGCCGTGAGGGCACCCCGCACCGGGGGAGTGCATGCCCATGGAAGTCGGATTCGTCGTCGGGGCGGCGTTAGGCGTCGTCCTCGTCCTGATCGGTGCGTTCAAGTTGATGTGGCGTGTCGCCGAGCCCAACGAGGCGCTCATCATCTCCGGTTCGAAGCACAAACTGGAGGGCCTGGAGGAGGGCATGGGCTTCCGGATCGTCACCGGGCGGGGCACGCTGGTGACGCCCGGGATGCAGGCGGTCCGCAAGCTCTCGCTCGATCTGAACCAGACGGAACTGCACGTCGACTGCGTGACCCACCAGGGCATTCCGCTGAAGGTGCGGGGCGTGGTCATCTTCAAGGTGGGCGACGACTTCGTGTCGATCGCCAACGCGGCCCGCCGCTTCCTCGACCAGCAGAAGCTGATGGCGGAGCGCGTGCACACCGTGTTCGCCGGTCATCTGCGGGCGATCGTGGGCGGGTTGACGGTCGAGGACATGATCCGGGACCGGGAGAAGCTGACCGGTCAGGCGCGTGCCGCGTGCGGTACGGAGATGGAGAAGCTGGGTCTGATCGTGGACTCGCTCCAGATCCACGAGATCGAGGACCCGACCGGCTACATCAAGAACCTGTCCGCGCCGCATCTGGCGGCGGTGCGCCGGGACGCGCGCATCGCGCAGGCCGAGGCCGACCGACTGGCCACCGAGGCCGAGCAGTTGGCGTTCGGGCGGATGGCCGAGGCCACCCGGGACAGCGAGATCCTCAAGGCCGGCTACCAGGCCGAGCAGGACAAGGCCAACGCCAAGGCGCGGCAGGCCGGACCGCTCGCGGACGCCGCGGCCCGCCAGGAGGTCGTCGTCCAGGAGACACGGGTCGCCGAACTGGAGGCGCAGCGGCGTGAGCAGCAGCTCCAGGCCGATGTCCGCAAGCCGGCCGACGCGCGGGCGTACGAGAAGCGGACGCTGGCCGAGGCCGAGCGGGACGCGTTGATCTCGGTCGCGGAGGCGCGGGCGGCGGAGACGCGGGCCACCGGTGAGGCGGAGGCGGCCGCGACCCAGGCCAAGGGTCTGGCGCAGGCCGAGGCGAACCGGGCCCAGGGGCTCGCCGAGGCGGAGGCGATCAAGGCGCGGGCGGCCGCCCTCGCCGAGAACCAGGAGGCCGTGGTCGCCCAGCAACTCGCGGAGAAGTGGCCGGAGATCGTGCAGGCCGGGGCGTCGGCGTTCGGCAACGTCGACAACATGGTGCTGCTCAACGGCGCGGACGGCATGGCCGATCTGTTCGCGAAGGCGCTCACGATGGGCGGCACGGGGCTGGGGCTGGCCCGTCAGCTTCTGGCGTCCATGAACCAGAACGGCCCGTCCCCGATCCAGAACGGCGCCTCCCCGCAAGGGACTTCGCCGGTGAACGGGGGCGCCGCGCCGCCTCCGGCGCAGAAGGTGCCGGTCGAGGGATAGCGAGACCGGGTGAGAAGGTCACGGGGGCAGCCCTTAGGGTGCCCCCGTGACCGCGTTTACCGATGGATACGTTCCGGGCCGTACCGGCCCCACCGCCACCACCGAGGCCGACCCGCGCGAGGTGGGCCGGGTGCGTACGGAGTACTCGCCCGCGTACGACGGCGATCCCGACCCCGGTGAGATCGTCTGGACCTGGGTGCCGTTCGAGGAGAACGACGGCCGGGGCAAGGACCGTCCGGTGCTTGTGGTGGCCCGTGAGGCGGGCGGCACCCTGCTCGCCGTACAGCTCTCCAGCAAGCGCCATGACGGCGACCGGGAGTGGGTGGCGATCGGCAGCGGCCCCTGGGACAAGTCCGGGCGCGACTCCTGGGTGGACGTGGACCGGGTGCTGCGACTGCACGAGGACGGTATGCGCCGCGAGGCGTGCGCCCTGGACCGGATGCGGTTCAACCTGGTCAGGCAACGGCTGTACGAGCGGTACGGCTGGACCTGAGCCCGGCGCCCGCCGGGCCGGGGAGCCCTCACCGGGCCGCGGAAAGCCCTTGCCCGGCTACCCGGCCGGAAAGCCGGCGAACGCCTCCTCGAAGGCGCGGCGCACCACGCCGCCCGGCGTCCGGTCGAGCACCCCGAACACCACCTGCTCGAACGTGCGCCCGAAGCGGCCGTCGGGGGTGAGCAGGGCGCGGAACGCCTCCGCCACCTGCGCCGGGTCGTTGCGGAACACCCCGCAGCCCCAGGCGCCCAGCACCAGGCGCCGGTAGCCGTGGGCGGCGGCCGTCTCCAGCACCCGTTCGGCGCGGACGGCCAGGGCGGCCGGGAGGGCGGCCGCGCGCTCGGGGGCGGTGCGCAGCACCACGCCCGCGTTCGGCGCGGCGGCCGTGAGGAATCCGGCCGTGAAGGGGTCGTCCAGCAGCCGGCCGCGGTCGTCGCGGAAGACCGGGACGGCCGGGGAGTGGATGACCCGATCGGAGTAGAACGGGTCCCGGTGTGCGCGGTGGTGGGCGTAGAACCCGGGCGCCTCCCGCAGACACGTGTACAGCGCGGAGGCCCGGCAGAGCGCCTCCTCCTGCGCCTGCGCGCCGTTGAGATAGCCGCCGCCGGGGTTGCGGGCGGAGGCGAAGTTGAGCACGGCGACGGGCCGGTCCGCGAGGCGGCGGGCGGCCTCGGTGCTGCTCTCGCCGGTGACCTCGACGGCCGTGCGCACCGGCGCCGCCCCGTCCCGCGGCGCCGGCACCTCGACCGGCCCCGGCCCCGCCATACGGGTCCCCGCCCGGGCGGCCTCGACGGCCGCCGCGATGCTCACCTCGCGCCCGTCGGGGGCGCGGTAGGCGCCCGCCGCGACGATCTGTTCCGTCTCGCGCGCGATGCCGCGCAGCCGTGCGCTCACGGCGCCACCCCCGTGGACGCCGTGCGCGCACGCCATGCGGTCGCACGGACACCGTACGTATCCCCCGTCGTGCTCATGCACGCATCGTGAGCGATCCTGGATCCGCCGTGCAACGCGTTTTCCGGCGCGGGAAGACGGCGGCGCAGCGTCGTGAACGCCCAGGAAACGGCCCGAAAGCGGCACGGAACCGGAGCTTCCCGGTCCCGGATCCGCCGATGTGCACCCTTGTGGGATTCGGAACGAGGGTCTTGGGTGGGACGAGCGATCCCGGTCGGGCCGCCCCGAGGCACGACCGGTGGCATGGTGGAATCTCAGGAGGATCCCGACATGTCCGATTCGGCCAGCGACAGCACCGACCCGACCGACTGTACGGAGCACCGCGACCCCCTGTCCGAAGCCGAGGTGGAGGCCCTCGTCCGGGGCATCTGCTTCAAGACCGGCCCGCCCACCACCGTGGGGATCGAGCTGGAATGGCTGATACACGAGCTGCGCTCGCCGCGGCTCCCCGTGACACCCGAACGACTCGACGCGGCCTACGCCGCACTGGAGAGCGTGCCCCTGGGCTCGGCGCTCACCGTCGAACCCGGCGGCCAGCTAGAACTCAGCTCGCCGCCCGCCGCCTCCCTGACGGACGTCGTCGACACCGTCTCCGCCGATCTGAAGGCCGTCCGCGCGGCCCTGCGGGAGCAGAACCTCACCCTGGTGGGCCTGGGCACCGACCCCTGGCGGACCCCCCGCCGTTTTCTGCGCGAGCCCCGGTACGACGCCATGGAGGCGTGCCTGGACCGGACCGGACCGGCCGGCCGCGCCATGATGTGCACCTCGGCCTCCGTCCAGGTCTGTCTGGACGCCGGTCACGAGGAGCCCGGCCCGCTGGGGCACGGGCGGCGCTGGTGGCTGGCGCACACCCTGGGCGCGGTCCTGACGGCCGCGTTCGCCAACTCGCCGTTCCTGCGCGGCGCCCCCACCGGCTGGCGGTCCAGCCGGCAGCTCCTGTGGATGGAGATCGGCGCCGGCCGCGCGGGCGCGCCCGTCCTGGACGGCGACCCGCGCGAGACGTGGGCCCGGCACGTCCTGGACGCGCCGGTGATGTGCGTACGGCGTGACAGCGGTCCGTGGGAGGTGCCCGAGCGGCTGTCGTTCCGCGAGTGGACCCGCACCGGGTCCCCCACCCGGGCCGATCTCGACTACCACCTCACCACCCTGTTCCCGCCGGTCAGACCGCGCGGCCATCTGGAACTGCGGATGATCGACGCCCAGTCCGGCGAGGACGGCTGGACGGTGCCGGTGGCGGTGACGACGGCGCTCTTCGACGACCAGCAGGCCGCCGAGACCGCCTACCGCGCCGTGAAACCGCTGGCCGAGCGGGCGGGGCCGTTGCCCGCCCCGCACAATCCGCTGTGGATCGACGCGGCCCGGGACGGGCTCACCGACCCCGAGCTGCGGGAGGCCGCCGAGATCTGCTTCGCGGCCGCGCTGGACGCACTGCCCCGGATCGGGGCGGGCCCCACCCTCGTGGACGCCGTCACGGCGTACCGGGACCGCTATGTGCTGACCGGCCGCACCCCCGCCGACGACCAGCTCGACCGCCTGCGCGGCACGCACACCCGCGCGCACGGGAAGGACCTCCTGTCATGACCGAGACCGCCCTGGACGCCGCGACCGACTCCGACACCCTCCGCGCCCGCGCGCTGTCCGGCCTGACCACCGCGCGCGAGCGCACCACGCTGCTGACGAGCTGCGTCGAGGACCCCGACCTCACCGCCCAGCACTCCCCGCTGATGTCACCGCTGGTCTGGGACCTGGCCCACATCGGCAACCAGGAGGAGCTGTGGCTGCTGCGCACGGTGGCCGGCCGGGAGGCGATGCGGCCCGAGATCGACGGCCTGTACGACGCCTTCGAGCATGCGCGTTCCGAACGGCCGTCGCTGCCGCTGCTGCCGCCCGCCGAGGCACGCAGGTACGCGGCGGAGGTCCGCGGCCGGGTGCTGGACCTGCTGGAGTCGGCACGCTTCGACGGCAGCCGGCTGACCGAGGCCGGGTTCGCCTTCGGGATGATCGCCCAGCACGAACAGCAGCACGACGAGACCATGCTGATCACCCATCAGCTCCGCACCGGCCCCCAGGCCCTGACCGCCCCCGACCCGGAACCTGCCCCGCTGTTCACCGGCTCGGCCGAAGTCCTGGTCCCCGGCGGCGAGTTCACCATGGGCACCTCGGGCGAGCCCTGGGCGCTGGACAACGAACGCCCCGCGCACCGGCGGGAAGTGGCCCCCTTCTTCATCGACACCACCCCGGTGACGAACGGCGCCTACCGGGCGTTCATCGACGACGGCGGCTACGACGACGAGCGCTGGTGGACGAAGGAGGGCTGGGCGCACGTCAGGCGGCACGGGCTGCGCGCCCCGCTGTTCTGGCATCTCGACGGCGGGCAGTGGCTGCGCCGCCGGTTCGGGATCACCGAGGTCGTGCCGCCCGACGAGCCGGTGCTGCACGTGTGCTGGTACGAGGCCGACGCCTACGCCCGCTGGGCCGGACGCCGGCTGCCCACCGAGACCGAGTGGGAGAAGGCGGCCCGCTTCGACCCGGCGACCGGCGGCTCGATGCGTTACCCGTGGGGCGACGCCGATCCCGGACCCGAGCACGCCAACCTCGGCCAGCGCCATCTGCGCCCCGCACCGGCGGGCAGCTATCCGGCCGGTGAATCCCCGCTCGGGGTACGGCAGTTGATCGGCGATGTCTGGGAGTGGACGGCGAGCGACTTCCTGCCCTACCCCGGGTTCCGGGCGTTCCCGTACAAGGAGTACTCGGAGGTGTTCTTCGGCCCCGAGTACAAGGTGCTGCGCGGCGGTTCGTTCGCGGTGGACCCGGTGGCCTGCCGGGGCACCTTCCGCAACTGGGACTATCCGATCCGGCGGCAGATCTTCTCCGGCTTCCGCACCGCCCGCTCGGGGGCCGTCTGATGTGCCGTCATATCGCCTACCTGGGCCCCGAGGTGACGCTGGGCAGCGTCCTCGTGGAGCCCGGGCACGGCCTGTACCGCCAGTCGTGGGCGCCCCGGCGGCAGCGGTATGGCACGGTCAACGCTGACGGTTTCGGCGTGGGTTGGTACGCGGCCGGGGATCCGGTGCCGGCCCGCTACCGTCGCGCCGGGCCGGTGTGGGCGGACCTGTCCTTCGCCGACCTGGCCCGGGTGGTCCGCTCGGGCGCGCTGCTGGGCGCCGTACGGGATGCGACGCTGTCCGGGGCGGACGCGGAGGCCGCGGCGGCGCCGTTCGCGGCCGGGACCTGGCTGTTCAGCCACAACGGGGCGGTGCCGGGGTGGCCCGGGTCCCTGGCCGCGCTGACCCGGACGCTGCCCGCGGCCGATCTGCTGTCGATGGAGGCCCGCACCGACTCCGCGTTCGTGTGGGCGCTGGTCCTGGCGCGGCTGCGGGCTGGCGACGCGGCGGGCCAGGCGCTCGCGGACACGGTGCTGGAGGTCGCCGCGGCGGCCCCCGCCTCCCGCCTCAACCTGCTGCTCACCGACGGCACCGCGATCATCGCGACCGCCTGGGGCGACACCCTCTGGTATCTGACGGAGCCCGACGGGGGCACGGCCGTGGCCTCCGAGCCCTACGACGACGATCCCCGCTGGCGGGAGGTCCCCGACCGCACCCTGCTGGTGGCGGACGGCACGGACGTCCTGCTGACCCCGCTCAAGGACCCGAGCACCGCCGCGGTACCCGCACCACCCGCACCACCCAAGGAGACCGGCACGTGAGTCCGTTCCAGATCACCCGCACCCTCCCCGAGGACGCCACCGACGCCGCGCTGCGCGCCGACGTCCGGCACGGCCTCACCACGACGCCCAAGACCCTGCCGCCGAAGTGGTTCTACGACGCGCACGGCAGCGAACTGTTCGAGCAGATCACCGAACTCCCGGAGTACTACCCCACGAGGGCGGAGCGCGAGATCCTCACGACCCGCGCGCCGGACATCGCAACGGCGACGGCCGCCCGCACCCTGATCGAACTGGGCTCGGGCTCCTCCGAAAAAACCCGCCTCGTCATCGACGCCCTCACCCAACTCCACACCTACGTACCGGTCGACGTGAGCGAAACGGCTCTGACCCAGGCCGGCCAGGCCCTGATCGCCGAACGCCCCGGCCTCCATGTACACGCCCTGATCGCCGACTTCACGGCCCGCCTGGAACTCCCCGACACCCCGGGCCCCCGCCTGGTCGCCTTCCTGGGCGGCACGATCGGCAACCTCCTCCCCACGGAACGAGCCGAGTTCCTCACCTCGGTCCGCACCCTCCTCTCCCCCGGCGACGCCCTCCTCCTGGGCACCGACCTGGTCAAGGACGAGGAGATCCTCGTCAGGGCCTACGACGACGCGGCCGGCGTCACAGCCGCGTTCAACAAGAACGTCCTGTCCGTCGTCAACCGCGAACTGGGCGCCGACTTCGACCCCACCGCCTTCGACCACGTAGCCCTCTGGGACACCCAGAACGAGTGGATCGAAATGCGCCTCCGCTCCCGCACGGCCCAAACGGTAAAAATCCCAGCCCTGGACCTGGCAGTGGACTTCACCACCGACGAGGAACTCCACACGGAGATCTCAGCAAAGTTCAGAGAGTCAGGAGTCCGCAATGAACTCGCTGCGGCGGAACTGCACTTGACCCACTGGTGGACGGACGAGGCGGGCCGCTTCGCACTGTCACTCAGCGTGGCCCGCTGAGCATCAGACGTCCGGTGGCGAGAGCGGGAAAGAGGCCCGCCCTCGCCACCGCGTCCCGTCGTGGACCAGCAAGTCGACTGACGAGATCTGCGCGACAACAGGGAGGCCGGTGCGCAGGTCGGCCTCGGCCTGGTCCACTGATACAGCACTCCGGGAAACCGGCCGCACCGTTCGAACCGAGCCTCGAAGGACCGGTGCCGGGCCAGTACCTCGCCGATGCGTCTTCGTCCGCCATTGCCTCAGGTCCCGGTCGACGTCACGGCGTGCGGGCGCAGGATCATGAGTGTGTCTTCCTGCGTCGCCAGCATCGCGAAGGGGAAGCGGTCGAGTTCGAGGCAGAGGGGGACGTCGTCGGGGTGGGATCCCTCGCGTACGCCCTGGCTCAACTCGGCCGCCGCTCCGGAATTGGCGGCACGTTCAAGGTAGTCGGTCGGGTCTGTGCTCGGTTCGGTGATCCTCCGGGCTATGTAGTGGGCGCAGGCCAGGTCCTCCTCCGCGCGGCCGTCCTCGCCGGTGATCACGAAGGTGACGTCGTCGTTCGCGCGCGTGCGCACGACGCGTGCCGTCGCTTCCGCCACCACGAAGCTCGCGCACAGGACCAGCGAGGCGTCCTTGACGGCCAGTGCGCCGACCGTTCCCGCCGTGGTCTTCTGGACGACGGTCCGGCCCGTGAGGTCGGTCGATCTCAGGAGGGCCGGTGAGTTGACGGCGTCGAAGCCCGGGGACGGTGGGCCGTCCTTGAGTGTCACCCAGTCCGGGTGGCGGGCCTTCAGGGAGCGGGCGTCGTCCAGGGACTCCGCGAGGACGATCTTCTCCGCACCTTGCGCGAAGGCCCAGGCCGCCACCGTGTAGGCGCGCATCACGTCGACCACGACCGCCACGGACGGGACGTCGGTCAGCTCGGGTATGCCGAGGAAACGAGTGTCCATGGGGTCATGATCGCGTATGGGCGGTGCGGTGCGGTCGGTCGGTCCGTCCTCAGCGTCCGGGTGGTGGGACGGTGGCGGGCGGGGCCTCGGGGGGTGCCTCCGCCTTGCCCTGCCCAGCCGGAGCCGACGGTGCCTCCGGGGCTGCCGGCTCAGCCGCCGCCTCCGGGGCCGCCGGTTCCGGCTCCGTCGCCGGTGATTCGCGGGCCGGTGTTCCGTCCAGGCAGTTGATGAACGTGACGAAGCCCGTCTCCCGCGCGGCCGCGCCCTCCGTCGCCACGAAGTCGGCCTCGGGGTGGCTGCGCAGGAGGCACATGTCGTAGCGGGCGACCGTCTGGGCGGGGGCCTCGCGCTCCAGGGCACGGTACTCGTGGCGGCCCACGAGCTGGCAGGAGTCGTAGCGGATCAGCGGGCCGCGCGGCCCGACCGTGTAGCGGTGGGCGCGCAGGTCGGGGGCGAAGTCCTTGAACGCCTGCCCGGTGTCGTCGCAGTCGCTGAAGTGGACCGTGCCGCTCTTCCACTGGCAGTCGATGACCCGCGTGTCCGGGTTGCGGACCTCGAAGCGGATGTCCTGGGCGTGGAAGCGCTGGACGGAGTCGTGGTGCTGGGGCACGGGAAAGCGGAAGAACGTGCTGCTCGTGCCGTACTCAGGCGTGTTCTCGGGACGCGTGCCGGTCATGATGTAGGAGCCGCCCCGGCAGGTGATCGAGCCGCCGTAGGGGAACTCCAGGAAGTTGCCCCACTCGTACTCGACCTTCATGTCGGTGAACCAGTAGTTGAGGAACTGGTCCTGCTGGTTCGGATCGGTCTGGCCGCGCCGGGACAGGCCCGAGTAGAGGAAGGCCCTGCGGTACGCGCCGCCGACCCGGCACGCCTCCCACCGCATCTCGGAGTTGGTGTCCGTGCCGTCGAGGGCGAGCCCGTACTCCCACTCCCCCATCCACTCGCACTCGGTGAACCGGTAGTCCTGCGCCTGGCCGGTGGAGTAGGAGCTGAAGAAGGAGGCGCCCGGCGTGGCCGAGCGGAACTGGATGCGTTCGAAGGCGATGTTGGACCAGATGTTCTCGTTGCGGCAGAGAAAGGAACCCGGTCCGGTCGCCGGGCGGAACACGATCGTGGTCATCCGTTTGCCCGCCCCGATGTACCGCAGCCCGTTGGCGGGCCGCAGCGGCGCGGCCCCGTCGAGGAGCGCGTTCGGTCGGGTGATGAGGAACTCACCGGCGGGGATCTCGATGACCGTACGCCCGACCCCGCCCGTGACCCGGCTCGCGGCGAGCGTGTAGGCGAGTTCGAACGCCGCGCTGTCGTCGGTGCGTCCGTCGCCGACCGCCCCAAGGTCGGCCACGTTGATCACCCGGGCCAGCAGTTCGGAGCGCGGCCGCCCGGCGCCGGCCGGTCCCAGCGGGCCGGGTCGTCCGGGCCCCACGGCGGCGGACGCGCTGTGGCCGGTCAGGGCCGTGGCGGCCAGGATCGTCGCTCCGCCACGCAGAAGTTGCCGACGACTGACACGAGCCGTCCCACCTCCCCGTTCTGCCATAATTGCCTTCTTTCAAGCGGTTTTGTCGCTCAAGGAGAGAAATGACCGAATTCGCCGAGGTACTCAGGCAACTGTCGGCGGCCCAGAAGCCCGCCAAGGGGGCCTCGCTCTACACCCGGTTCGTCAACCGTCCGGCCGGCCGCCTGCTTGCCGCGGTGGCCTACAGGGCGGGCGCCACACCGAATCAACTGACCGTCCTCGGCGCGCTGTTCACCTTCCCGGCCCTGGCGGCGGTGGCGCTGGTGCCGCCCGGACCGACCCTGGCCGTCTGTGTCGCCGCGTCCCTGGCGGTGGGGTTCGCCCTGGACGCGGCCGACGGTCAGCTCGCCCGGGGCCAGCGCTCGGGCAGCGCGTCCGGCGAGTGGCTCGACCATGTGCTGGACTGCGTCAAGATCGTCGCCCTGCATCTGGTCGTCCTGGTGTCGTTCTACCGCTTCTTCACCCTGCCGAGCCCGGTCTTCCTGCTGGCCCCGATGGTCTTCCAGCTCGCGGCCGTGGTGATCTTCTTCGCCGGGATCCTGACCGAGAAGCTCAAGCGCCGGATCCCGGGCGAGGCCGCGCCCGCCTCGCCCCCGGCGCTCCGCTCCGTCCTGCTGCTGCCGGTCGACTACGGTCTGACCTGCGTCAGCTTCCTATTCCTGGGACGCCAGGACGTCTTCCTTGCGGTGTACTGCGCCCTGCTCGCGGCCCATGTCCTGTTCATGGCCGCCTTCCTGGTGAAGTGGTACCGGGAGCTGCGCTGACGGGATCTCCACCGGCTGCGGCGCGGCGAGCAGTTCCAGGGCGCCGCGCAGCATCGTGGACGAGGTGTGCATGGTGTACGGGAAGTAGACGACGTCGACGCCGACCTCCGCGAACCGCCGTTCCAGCTCCAGCCACTTGGGGGTGCCGCGCCAGTCGTCGCCCTTGAAGATCCGGTGGAAGCCGACGCGCCGCCAGGTCTTGAGCTTGTCGACCTCCGACTCCACCACCGCGTCGTCCACGTAGCGGAGGCTGCGGACGATCTCCAGCCGCTCGGCCAGCGGGACGACCGGGGCCCGGCCCTTGAGGCGCTCGGTCAGTTCGTCGGAGGTCACGCCCGCCACCAGCCGGTCGCAGTGCCGCCGCGCCTCGCGCAGGATGTTGAGGTGGCCGACGTGGAAGAGGTCGTAGACGCCGGGGGCGAATCCGATACGGGTCATCGCACCTCACCGGCCTCGTTCGCGGCCGCCTCGGCGAACTCCCGCGGGGACCAGGACTGTTCGTGCTCGGACTCCGGCGCCTGCTGCGTCTGCGGCTCCACCGCCGACCGCTGCTGCGGCGTCCCGCCCGGCGTGGCCGCGGGGGCCGCCGCGCGCTTGGCCGGCTTCGGCACGGTCACGTCGAGGGCGGCGGACTTGGCCGAGGTGTTCGTGCCGTCCGTCACCTCGATCCGGTAGCTGTGGCGCGAGCCGGCCGCCACGGTGTCGGTGTACGTCATCCTCGGCATGTCCCAGTAGGTGGAACGTTCCGTCTTGCGAGCCACGAGCTTCCCGTCTCGGTAGATGCGGTACGTCAGGACGGCGTCGTCGCGGTCCCAGGTGGCGCGCCAGGCGAGGGTGACCTTGCCCGGCTGGGCGCTGTCCAGCTTGAGCGCGGGCACCTTCGGCGCCCCGGTGTCGGTGTCGCCGAAGCGGGTCAGGCCCTGCTGCGGCTTGTCGTTGACCTTGGTGAACTCGCCGCCCACCCACAGGTATCCCTTGGACACCACGAGGGCGCGGGGGCCGACCTCCTCACCGAGGCCGCCGTTGGTGTCGGGGAACCAGTGCAGGATCCGGCGGTCGTCGACCGACTGGGCCAGCAGGTGCTGGCGGTCGCCGCGCTCGGGGAACCCGCCCGGTGTCTCGTTGCAGTTGTGGGCGTGGGACGCGCTGTAGAGGACGCCCTTGAAGGGGACCACGGACTGGGTGGCGCCGAAGCAGGTGTCCTTCCACACCATGGTCCCGTTGGTGAGCCGGCCCGCGATCCGGCCGTCGTAGATGCCGGGGCCGTGGCCCTCAGCGCCGACGAAGAAGCGGGTGTCGTCGCGGGCGATGGTCTTCACCGACGACTGGGCAGGGAACCAGCCGGGGTAGGTGAACAGGGTCGCTCCGGTGGCGGGGTTGAGGGCGACCAGCGAGCGGACGGACTGTCCGTTGACGGCCTCGAAGTCCCCGCCGACGAAGAGCGTCTTGTGCTTCGTCGCGATGGACAGGGCGCGCACCGGCTGGTCGATCTCGGCCTTGAAGGGCAGCAGGGCGCCCTTGCGGTCGACGGCGGCGATGCGCGGCCGGGCCTGGCCGCCGACCTTGCCGAAGTCGCCGCCGAGGTAGACCGTGCCGTCGGTGGCGTCGATGGCCCGTACGGTCGCGGAGACCGCCGGCTTGAACTGCTTGAGCACGGCGCAGGTCTTGGTGTCGATGGCCGTCACGTTCGCCACCTTCTCGGAGCCGGCCTGGGCGAAGGAGCCGCCCACGTACAGCACCCGGCCGTCGGGCGACGCCTTCATGGCCCGCACGGTGTGGTTGTGTCCGGTGAACGCCGGTGCGCAGGGCAGCAGTTTGCCGGTCTTGGCGTCGAACGCGGCGAAGTTGCGGCGCTTGACCTGCTGTTGGCCGGGGGCGGCGCCGGGGGGACGGACCGTCTCGAAGGTTCCTCCGACGTAGACGACGCCGTTCGCGGCGGCCAGCGACCAGACGATGCCCTCCGGCTGCCAGGTGGCGAGCGGGTCGGCGGAGAGCGTTGCGGGGTCACCTTCGGCGGCCGCGGCGAGGGAGGCGTCGAGGAGGGCGGTGGAGCACACGAGGACGGTGACGGCAGCCCTCGTGACCGGCTTCGTACGGAGCTTTCTCAGGCGCAATGGACACCCCAGGGCAGTGGTGTGGGTGGGAGGCGGACCGAGACGCCGACTGGGTGCTCATGCGGCGCGGCGGCGCAGCACCCCGACCAGCTCGCTCACTCCCAGCGACGTCCGATATCGCCACAAGCTAGTACCAAATACACACAATCCCAAAGCCATCCCCACGGCGAGTCCTGACGGAGTGTCACCTTTCATCAGCCGGGTCGCCGTCATGACGACGGTGACGAGGAGACCGGCGGTGAGGGCCACGGCGTAGCCGCCGTCGACGGTGGTGAAGCCGAGCCTGCGGCGCACCAGATGGGCCGCGGTGAGGTTCTCCACCACGATCGCCGCGCCCCAGGACACGGCGGCGCCGAGCACGCCCCAGACCGGTACGGCGAGCAGCCCGACGACCAGTTGCACCCCGAACGCGGCGGCGGTGACGGCCAGATGCCAGGAGCTGCGGCCCGCCATGAGGAGCACGGTCTGCGCGTTGCCGACCGCGACGTTGACCAGCGAGGCGGCGCACAGGACGACGAGTCCCGGCGCGCCGATGCCGAACTCCGGTCCGAACACGGACAGGACGGTCTCGGGGAAGGAGGCGACGACGGCGAACAGCGGCCAGGAGAACAGCACGGTCCAGCAGGTGGAGATCCGGTGCAGCGCCTGCGCGGGGACGACGGCGTCGACGGCGAGCAGCCGGCTGATCTCGGGGGCGACGGCGAGCCGTACGGCGAGCTGGACGAGGGTGCACGCGGTGACGACCCGGCCGATCGCGGTGTAGACGCCCGCCTCACCGGCCGTGGCGAGCGCGGAGAGCAGCAGGACGCCGACCCATACGGCGCTGATGTCGAAGACGGAGGAGACCGCACGGGGTCCGGCGAAGCCCCAGAACTCCCGCCAGGTGACGGAGGATCCGCCGGTGCCGGGCCCGCCGGCGGGGTGCGGGCGGGCGGCGCGGCAGCGGCGCAGACAGACCCAGGCGGCGACGGAACCGGCGAACGCGGGCAGCAGCCAGGCGGAGGCGAGGGCGAGCGTCCCGGGCAGCCAGAACGCCACGGGGACGGCGATCAGCACCCGCAGCACGGGCTTGCCGATCTGCTCCACGCCGACGAACGGGACGACGGTGCCGTAGCCGCGGGTGGCGCCGAGCAGGACCATGCCGACGGTGGCGGCGGGCAGGAAGAGCCCGAAGAGCCGGACCAGCGCGATCGCGTCCGCCGCGGGCAGGTCGGGCAGCAGCGCGGTCGCCACGGCGGGCGACATCAGCAGCGGTACGGCGGCCAGGGTGCCGGCGACGGCCGCCGGCAGGACGGCCGTGCGCAGCAGGGCGTCCACCGAGCGGCCGTCGTCGACGGCGAGGTCGCGCGGCACGAACCGGACCAGGCCGGTGTCGGCGCCGAGCTTGCAGGTGTTGCTGAGGATGGTGAAGAGGGCGACGCCCGTGAAGATCGCGCCGGCCCCCTCGGCGCCGACGGCGCGGGTGATGAGGCCGACGAGGAGGAAGGAGAACACGGCGTTGACGCCGGATCCCGCCACGCCCCACCAGCCGCCCCGGGCGGCCGCGGCCACCCCGCTCGGGGCCGGGGCCCCGGGGCGGGTGGGAGCGGCCGCTTCGGGGGCGGTCACCGGCGGGAGACCGTGAGGGTGCTGTCCTGCACGGGGAGTTCCATGGCCGACGCCGGGGCGTGCGCCACGGGACGGTACTTCGGGCGGCGGCGCAGCCCGCGCAGCTTGCGGCGCGGGCGGCCCGCGTCGAGGACGGCGCCGAGGAGGCGTCCGCCGGCGCAGCCGATCAGCTCCTCGACCTGGCGGAGGTCGTCGCGGCGGGTGCCGTCGAGACCGGCGACGACGAGGACGCCGTCGACCCGCTGGGCGACGGCGAGCGCGTCGGCGTCCGCGAGGAACGGTCCGGTGACGACGACGGTCGACAGGTCGCCGTCACCGTGCGCGCGGTCCCGGTCGCCGACGCGGACGTGCGGGGCGTTCGCGCCGCCCGAGGCGAACGCGAACCGTCCGGTGACGTCGGCCTCGACGAGGACGCTGCCGGCCGGCAGGAACGCCTCCTCCAGGGTGGGGGCCTCGTACGGCATCAGCGGCAGCCGGGCCGCGAGGTCGGAGGTGTCGGGGGCGGCGTCCACCAGCAGGACGTCACCGCCGTCGTCGGCCAGGGCCGCGGCCAGGTTGGCGGCGACCTCCTCGGCGGCCTCGGAGTGGCGCGGGGCCACGACGAGGACCCGGCCGGGGCCCGCGGTGCCGGCGATCTGGCGCAGCCGGAAGGCGAGCGCCCGGTACGCCTCGGCGCGGGTGCCCTCGGTGCGGCCGACGGTCAGCAGGGTGTCGCCCTGGCGGCTGTCGGCGGGCAGGATGCCGAGGACCGGCGCGCGCAGGGCGCCCTGCACCTCGCCGACCGAGCGGATCCGGTTGTCGACCGAGGAGCGCACCCAGGCGAGCACGATGCCGAGCAGCAGACCGCAGACCAGGCCGAGGGCGAGCAGGGTGCGCAGGCCGGGGCCGATGGGCAGGGCGGGGGCGGTGGCGCGGCGGACGACGTCACCGGCGTCGATGTCGCGGGACTTGATGTCCAGGACCCGCTTCTGGAGGGTGTAGAGCTGGCTCTGCGCGGCGGTCTTGGCGGGCGCCGTGTCGTTGGCGAGCTGCTCGTTGAGGACGTCGATCTGCTGGTCGAGGGCCTTGGTGGCGCGCAGCACGGTGGCCTCGCTGCGGCTCTTGCGGTCGGCGAGGTACGCCTCGGCGAACGCGTTGGCGCCGCGGGCGGCGCGGTCGGCCCCGGCGGCGGTGAACTCGAAGCGCAGCACCTGCGACTTCTGCGGGTTGGTGACCCGGACCCGGGAGGCGTAGTCGTTGGCCTGGCTGTCCGGGCGGCCCAGGATGCGGGCGGCGCGCAGGGCGACGGCGGCGCTGCCGGCGATCTGCTGCTCGGTGGTCATGCTGACCTGGTTGTCGGCGCTGACGCCCACCGCGCCGAACTGGTCGAAGGTGGAGCGCACGAGGACTTCGCTGGTGGCGCTGTAGGTGTGGGCGCGGTGCTGGGCCAGGGCCAGGCCGCCGGTCACTCCCAGGAGGATCCCCAGCGCGATGAGCATGCGGTGCCGAAGGATGCGACGCAGTTGGTCGCGTAGTTGGTCCGGCTCGTCGTACCGGTCGTCGAAGTGGATGGGGCCGGTCACGGGTGCCCTCCTGTTCCGGGGATCGATGCGTGACGGTTGGGTGCGGTCGGCATCGCCGTTGAGGGGAACCGGGATGCTCGGGCGGTGGGGGTGCTGATGAGCAGGGGGACGGCGACCAGCAGGGTCAGCGGGCCCGCGATGGCGAGCAGGCTGCCGCGCAGGAAGACCATCTGGTAGAAGGCGAACGCCGGGACCAGCAGCGCCGCGAGGACGCCCGCCCGGTCGCGCAGCCGGTGCCGGACGTCGTCGACCCGCCGGCCGAAGGCGCCGAGCAGGCAGAACACCACGATCACCGCGAAGGGGCCGGCCCACAGGTAACTCTCGATCCACAGCGGCGCGGAGAGGTTGTGGAAGTCGTAACCGGCGTACCGGGCCAGGGCGATGCCGGTGTCCTCGGGCTTCTCCGGCCACATCGAGCGCGGCACCATGAACAGCGGGGGCCCCAGCACGTTCTGCGGGGAGAGGCCGTCGTCGCGCGCGTGGTCGAGGCCGGTCTGCACCTGCTGGAAGGCGTCGTAGTCGCCGTTGGCGGTGAACTGTTCGGAGAGCGAGACGACGGCGACGTCCTCCCGGTCGCTGTAGCGGAAGTAGTCGCTGTAGGGGAAGACGAACAGCAGGGCGGCGATCAGGGCGGCCGCGGTGACGCGGAAGGCCCGGGGCCGGCACAGCCGGGGGATCGAGAACAGCAGGGTGAGCAGGACCATGCCGGCCCAGAACCGCGGTTTGCTGATGGGGTTGTTGACGACGACGTTGAGCGCGACGAGCACCGGCAGGAGCAGCCAGCGCACGCCGCGCAGCCAGCGGTCGCCGCCGGTCGCGCGCGGCACCCGCAGCAGTCCGAGCAGGGCCCAGAAGGCGGGGACGGACAGCGACCAGGTGAGCAGCGAGCGCAGCGAGGAGTCCTCGCCGCCGGCCTCGGTGATGGCCTCCCGGCTGGTGAAGTAGGCGCCCAGACGGCCGGGTTGGCCGGAGATCAGCACCGCGGCGAGGCCGAGGGCGAGCGCGCACAGGGCGATCAGCCGCCAGGGCGCGATCCGCCGGGCGAGGACGCGCTCGACGAGTCCGGGCGGTGCGCTCGCCGCGCGGCCCTGGTCGCGCCGGCCGGCGAGGGCCGTGCCGGCACTGTAGGCGAGCAGCCCGAGTTCGACGACGGCCACGGCGCCGAGGGCGGTGAGCTGGTCGGCGCGGTAGGGCCACGGGTAGGTGTCGGTGGCGAGCATCGCCAGCGGGGCCAGGCCGAGCCAGACATAGGCGAAGACCCAGAACCCGAAGCCGACGAACCGCACGGTGGAGGCGGTCAGCACCCGGGCGAGGGCGCCGCCGGAGTGCGCCACGACGACGCCCTGGAGGGCGAGGGCGGGCGAGATCCGCACGCCGTGCGCCTGGAGGATCAGCCCCGGAAGCACGACGGTCAGCACCACGGCCCAGACGAAGACCGCAGCCACACTGCGGACGCGGGCGTCCTGCATCCCGACCTCTCTGCCGAGCGAGTATTTAGGCTGAAACATCACTGAAGGATATATAGCGCTCATATCTCCTAAATCAGACCAGGCGCGCACAAATCATTCAGTTGGACGGGACGCTCCCCGGACAGAGTCATCGAGGTGACGCGCATGATCGGGAGCGGCGCGCCATTTCCCGTAAATCCCGACAAATGTGTATTGCTTATGGTCGCCGGTCGCACTGACCGCACATCAGATCTCCGGATTCCCAGAGGAGTTGTGCCATGAGCAAGCAGGTCGACGTCGTCGTCGCCGGAGGCGGGGGATTCATCGGTGGTCATCTCGTGGGCGACCTCCTGGCCCAGGGGCTGACCGTCCGGTCGATCGACATCAAGCCCCGGCAGGAGTGGTACCAGGTCCACCCGGACGCCGAGAACGTCGTCGACGACCTCTCGCTCCTGGAGAGCGCCCGCGCCGGGGTGCGCGGCGCCCGTCAGGTGTACATGCTCGCCGCGGACATGGGCGGCATGGGCTTCATCGAGAACAACAAGGCCGCCTGCATGCTGTCGGTCCTCACCAGCACCCACATGCTGCGCGCCGCCCACGAGGCCGGTGTGGAGCGCTACTTCTACTCCTCCTCCGCCTGCGTGTACGCCGCCGGCAAGCAGACCGACCCGAACCTCACCGCGCTGCGCGAGGAGGACGCCTACCCGGCGCAGCCCGAGGACGGCTACGGCTGGGAGAAGCTGTTCTCCGAGCGCATGTGCCGCCACTACGCGGAGGACTTCGGGTTCGTCACCCGCGTCGCCCGCTACCACAACGTCTACGGACCCAACGGCACCTGGACCGGCGGCCGGGAGAAGGCGCCCGCCGCGGTCTGCCGCAAGGTGGCCGAGGCGGTCCTCAGCGGCGACCACCGCATCGAGATCTGGGGCGACGGCGAGCAGAGCCGCTCCTTCATGTACATCGACGACTGCCTGCACGGCAGCCAGATGATCATGCGCGGGGACAGCGGCGAGCCGGTCAACCTGGGCTCCTCCGAGCTGGTGACGATCAATCAGCTCGTGGACATCGTCGAGCGGATCGCCGGTGTGCGCTGCGAGCGCAAGCATCTCCTCGACGCCCCGCAGGGCGTGCGCGGCCGCAACTCCGACAACACCCTGATCCGCGAGATCCACGGCTGGGAGCCGTCCGTCACCCTGCTCGACGGCCTCGAGAAGACGTACGCCTGGGTCTACGACCAGGTCAAGCGCTCCCACCAGTGATGCCCGACCGAGCATCAGGACAGGGAGTACCGATGCGGATCCTCGTCCACGACTACAGCGGTCACCCGTTCCAGGCGCAGTTGAGCCGGGAGCTGGCCCGCCGCGGTCATGACGTCGTCCACTCGACCTGCACGGCGTACGTCTCCGGCAAGGGCAACCTCGCCGGGGACACGCCCGGTCTGCGCTTCGCCACCATCGGGGACGGCACCGCGCTGAAGAAGGACGCCTATGTCCGGCGTCTGCGCCAGGAGACCCTGCTCGGTCTCGAACTGGCCCGGCAGGTACGGCGGGAGAAGCCCGACGTGGCGCTGCTGTCCAACCTGCCGATCCCGGTGCTGGTGGTGGCGGCGGCCGTGCTGCGGCGGCTGCGCATCCCCTGGGTGCTGTGGCACCAGGACGTCACCGCCGTGGCGCTCAAGAGTTTCGCCGCCGAGGGCGTCGCCCGCTCGATGGGGATCGCGGCCAAGGTCTTCGGGGCGGGCGAGAAGTGGTCCGCGCGCAGGGCCGCGGCCGTGGTGGTGATCGCCGACTCGTTCCTGCGGATCCACCGCGAGTGGGGCACCGCCGACAAGGTCACCGTCATCCCCAACTGGGCGCCGCTGGACGAGATCGTGCCGGTGGACCGGGCCAACGCCTGGTCGGCCGAGCACGGTCTGAACGGGGTGCGCACCGTCCTCTACTCCGGCACCCTCGGTCTCAAGCACAACCCGGAACTGCTGGTCCAATTGGCCGAGCGGCTGCGCGGGCGCGGCTGCCCGGTACGGCTGGTCGTGGTCAACGACGGTCCCGCGGTGCCCGTGCTGCGCGAGGCGGCGGCCGCCCGGGGTGTGGAGCTGACCCTGCTGCCCTTCCAGCCCTACGAGCGGCTGCCCGAAGTCCTGGGCACCGGCGACCTGTTGGTCGTGCTCCTCGGCGCGGACGCCGGGGAGTTCTCGGTCCCCTCCAAGACGTTGTCGTATCTGTGCGCCGGGCGTCCGGTGCTCGGTCTGATGCCGGCCGGCAATCTGGCCGCCCACCTGCTGCGCCAGGCGGGCTCGGCGGTCTTCGCGCCGGAGGAGTCCGCGCTCGACGAAGCCTCCGTCTGGGCCGCCGGCATCCTGTCGGACCCGGCGCGCGCCGAGGCCCTCGGCAAGGAGAGCCGGGCCCTGGCCGAGCGGGAGTTCGCCCTGGAGGACTGCGCGTCCCGCTTCGAGGACATCCTGCGCTCGGTGAGTCTCCTCCCGGTGCGCTGAACCCCGCGCACGCGCTCTCCGCGGGCGGTCCGGCCGCGTACGGCGGCCGGACCGCCCGCCGTCGTCATCCGCGACGGCCGCGGTACAGCTCCTCCAGCCGGTCCACGACGGCACGGATGGAGAACACCTCGTCGATCGCCCGCCGCCCGGCCGCCGCCAGCCGCCCGCGCAGCGGCGCGTCGGCGAGCAACCGGCCCACCGCGTCCGCGAGTTCCTCCGGACTGCCGTCCGTCACCAACGCGGCCTGCCGGCTCGCCAGTTCGGCGGCGATGCCGCTGCTGTCCGTGCACACGACGGGAGTTCCCTCGGCCAGCGCCTCCAGGACCGTCATCGGGAACGGCTCCCGCACGCTCGGCAGGACGTACACGGCGGCCCGGCGGTAGGCGGCCAGCGCCGCGTCGTGGTCCAGCGCGCCGCCGTAGGAGACCACGCCGGTCAGTCCGCGCTCGGCGATCAGCCGCCGTACCTCGGGCAGGGATCCCTCGTCGGCGCCGTAGAGCGTGAACCGGGCGCCGGTGTGCTCCTTGTGGACCAGGGCGGCCATCTCGACGAACGCCTCGGGGCGTTTACGCGGGTGCAGCCGCGCCAGGAAGATCACCTCGCGGTCGCCGCGCACCCCGTCGCTCGCCTCCTCGGGGGCGCAGCGCAGGCCGTTGGGCAGCGACACCAGCGGGGGTCCGTCGGGGCCCAACACCTCCGCCAGGTCCCGGCGTTCGTGCTCGGTGAGCACCAGACAGCCGCGGGCCCGGCGCAGCAGCGGCACGAACGCCCGGTCGAAGAGCCGGGCGACGGCACCGGTGCGGGGCGCGACCATGCCGTGGGTCTGGGTGACGAACTCCTTGCGCCGCAGCCGGGCGACGGCGAGACCGGCGAGGGAGACGAGGTCGCGCCCCGCGTGCAGATGCACGACGTCCGCCCGCCCCATGGCCCGCCACAGGTCCCGCAGCAGCAGCGGATGCATCAGGCCGAGGCAGCCCCGGCCGGGGACGATCCGCCACGCCGGGCGGGAGACGAACCGGACGCCGCCCAGGCGAGGCGCGGCCGGTGCCGCACCGCGCCACAGCGACACCAGCGTCACGTCGTGCCCCCGCACGGCGCACTCCTCCAGTTGCGCGACGGCCACGCTGGTGGGGCCGCCGAACGCCCCGTCGTCGCTGACGAGGGTGACCACATGGACGATTCTCACGCCGGGACCGCCTTTCCGGCCCGACCGGCCTGACCGGCCGTCAGGACCGCGCCCGACGCCAGGTCCTGGTGGGCGACGGCGCCGGCCCCGACCACCGCGCCCCGGCCGACGGTGACCCCGCGCAGCACGACACCGCGGGCCGCGACCCAACTGCCCGGCTCGAGACGGACGGGGCCGTTGTCGAACTCGAAGGTGGCGGAACGGCGGCGGTGGCTCCCGGTGCACAGCAGCGCGCCCTGCGAGACACAGCAGTCGCTGCCGATGGTGACGGGTTCGAGGTTGAGGATCCAGGCGTCCTCGCCGATCCAGACGTCGTCGCCGATGTCCAGCTTCCAGGGCCAGTGGACGCGTACCCCGCGCCGGATCAGCACCCGCCGGCCGACGCGGGCGCCGAAGGCGCGCAGCAGGGCGGGCCGCCAGCGGGCCGGGAACCACCATTTGACGAAGAGGAGATGGAGCGCGGCGTACCAGGCGGCCTGGATCAGCGGTGGGCGCCCCTTGTCGTATCCGGCGCCGGTGAAGCCGCGCAGGGACCGCGCCGGGACCGCGGGCCGGGCGGATGTGGTCTGTACCATGACGCGATCCTTCACGCCGCCGGGGACACCGCGGCCCGGTTCACCGCGTGTTGACGGCAGACGTGCCCGGATGGCGGACGTACGGCGAGGACGCGGCCCCGCGGGGATCGGGGCCGCGTCCTCGTACGGGGCTTCAGTAGGCGCCCTGGCCGTCCAGCACCGCGCGCAGGGTGCGGGCCATCACGTTCATGTCCCCGGCCAGCGACCAGTTGTCGACGTAGCGCAGGTCGAGCGCGACGGTCTCGCGCCAGGACAGGTCCGAGCGTCCGCTGACCTGCCACAGTCCGGTCAGGCCCGGTTTGATGCTGAGCCGGCGCATCTCGACGCCGTTGTACTTGAGGACCTCCTCGGGCAGCGGCGGGCGCGGCCCGACGAGGGACATGTGGCCGAAGAGGATGTTGAAGAGCTGGGGGAGTTCGTCCAGGGAGTAGCGGCGCAGGATCCGGCCCACCGGGGTGACCCGGGGGTCGCGCCGCATCTTGAACATATGGCCGTCGTTCTCGTTCTGCGCCTCCAGACCGCTCTTGAGCCGGTCCGCGTCGACCACCATGGTGCGGAACTTCCACATGGCGAACGTCTTCCCGTGCCGGCCGACCCGGGTCTGGCGGTAGAGCACGGGACCGGGTGAGCCGAGCCGGACGGCGAGCGCCAGCAGGACGAGCAGCGGGGAGGAGAACAGGATCAGGGCGAGGGCGCCGGCCCGGTCGAGCGCCGACTTCGCCACGGTGTGCGAACCGCGCTGGAGGGGCGGCGCGATGTGCAGCAGGGTGAGACCGGCCGCCGAGGTCAGCCGGATGCGCCGGCGGGCCACGTCGGTGATGCCGGGCAGCACCATGAGCGAGCGGCCCCCGTCGTGCAGGGCCCAGGACAGCCGGCGCATCCGCTCCCCGGACATCAGTCGGCCGGGGGCGACGAAGACCAGGTCGGCCGCGATCTCGTCGGCCGCGGTGAGCACGGCGAGCGCGTCCGTCTCCGGCGACTCGGGGGCCTCGCCGGGCAGCCGTACGTACTCCGGCACCCCGGAGCGCATCTCGCCGTCGCCCACCGGACAGGCGCCGACGACGACGTACTCGTGGTCGGTGCGCTGGGCGAGCTGCTCGACCACCGCGTCGACCGTGGGGGCCTCGCCGACGACCAGCACATGGCGCAGGGCGCGGGCGTTGCGGCGGGCGGCGAGCAGATGACGGTGGATCGCCTTCTGGCAGACGGCGGTGAGGACGAGCGCCGGGATGAGGGCGGTGAACGCCTCGGCCGGCACACTGTCCAGACCGCAGACGACCCGGACCGTGGCCAGGGCGCCGACGAGGACCAGCCAGTCCCGTATCACGGCCCTCAGGCCGCCTCGGTCGCCCCAGGCCAGCGGGGTGTACCGCTTGCTGAACACACCGATCAGGGGCCACAGCAGGGCCGAGGCTGCGGCCAGGCGCAGCGGGTGGGGCTCATGGACCTCGACGAACGCCGCGGCGATCGGCAGGCCGGCGGCGAGGACGTCCACGGTCAGCGCCGTGGGACGGTACCAGTGCGCCCCGGTCTCCACGCGCCGGACCGGCGGGCGGGCCACGGGGATCGGCGCCTGTCGGGACATCGGGACTCTGAACAGCCGCATGGTCTCCTTCAAACCCCCAATCACGGATAGCGGGCGCGACCGCACGGACCATCGATGCGTACGACCACGCCCCTTCACATGATCCTTATATCACCGCATACATACCAATATCGGACTTTTGACCGCCGACCGTGCGGGCCCGGCCCACACATGGCGGCACGGCGCGGCGTGGGGCACGGTGGAGTGACGCGTGACAGACCCGACGCCGCCCGCGCGGCCGAGAGGAGCACCCGATGTCGAACCACACCTACCGGGTCACGGAGATCGTCGGAACCTCGCCGGAGGGCGTGGACGCGGCCGTGCGCAACGGCATCACCCGCGCCTCGCAGACCCTGCGCAACCTGGACTGGTTCGAGGTGACCCAGGTGCGCGGGCAGATCGAGGACGGCGAGATCGCCCACTGGCAGGTGGGACTGAAGGTGGGCTTCCGCCTGGAGGAGTCGGAGTGACGGAAGCAGCCGCCGGCTACGTCCGCCCCTCCCCCTCCTGAGCGGTCCTCAGCTCGGCGGAGGGGGCCGTCCAGCGCGCCCGGACGACGGTGAACCCGGCCCGTTCGGCGTCGACGCACACGAGTTCGTCGTCGTCCACCAGCATCCGCACCTCCCGGCCGCGGGCGAGCCGGCGCAGCACCTCCAGCTTGGTGCGCCGGGCGGGCCGCCGGTCGTGGTCGCGCCGCATGTGCACGTCCCCCTCGGGCAGCCCGTGCGCGGCGAGCCAGGCCAGGGTGTCGGCCCGGCAGCGCTCGGGCCGGCCGGTCAGATAGACGACCTCGCACTCCTCGGCGCTCTTCCGGGCCAGCGCGACGCCCTCCGGGATCGGCGGGTCCTGCGGCGCGGCGGCGAAGAACGCGTCCCAGTCACGCGGCCTGCTCTCCAGGAACCGCTGCCGGTGGGCCGTGTCGGCCAGGGTGTTGTCCAGATCGAAGACGGCGAGCGGCGGTCTTTGGCTGTCGGTCACCCGGCCACCCTAGACAGCGCCCGCCGAGCCGGCACGCCCGCCCGTTCGCCGCGGAATCCCCCGGGCGGCGCAGGGCGTTGAAGGCGGTATGAGTTCCGTCCTCGCCTCGGCCCGCTTCTCCGTGCTCGACCGCTCCCGCGTCCGCGAGGGCCGCACCGCCGCCGAGGCGCTGCGCGACACCGTGGACCTGGCCCGGGAGGCGGAGCGGCTCGGCTACCACCGGTTCTGGGTCTCCGAGCACCACGGCGTGCCCGGTGTCGCCGGATCCGCGCCCACCGTCCTCGCGGCCGCCGTGGCGGGCGCGACCCGCACCCTCCGGGTGGGCACCGGCGGGGTGATGCTGCCCAACCACCGCCCGCTGGTGGTGGCCGAGCAGTTCGGCGTGCTGGAGTCCCTGTTCCCCGGCCGGATCGACATGGGGCTCGGCCGCTCGGTGGGGTTCACCGACGGGGTGCGCCGGGCGCTGGGCCGGGACCGGGACGACGCCGACGCGGACGACTTCGCCGCCCAGCTCGACGAACTGCTCGGCTGGTTCCGCGGCACCTCCCCCACCCGGGCGCACGCCTATCCGGCGGAGGGGCTGGCCGTGCCGCCGTTCGTGCTGGCCATGGGCGAGGGCGCGGCGATCGCCGCCCGCGCGGGTCTGCCCATGGTCATCGGGGATCTGCGCGACCGGGACCGGCTGCGGCGCGGGGTCGACACCTATCGCGCCGGGTTCCGGCCGTCGCCGTGGGCGAGCGAGCCGTACGTCGTCGTCTCGGGCACGGTCGCCGTGGCCGGGACGCCCGAGGAGGCCCGCCGGATCCTGGTCCCCGAAGCCTGGTCGATGGCGTACGCGCGCACCCACGGCACCTTCCCGCCGCTGCCGCCCGCCGAGGCGGTCGAGGCGCGGGAGATGACCGCCAAGGAGCGCGGCTTCTACACGTCCGGTGTCGCGGGCCAGCTCGCCGGCACCGAGGAACAGGTGGCCGACGAGCTGGAGGGCCTGCTGAAGGACACCGGCGCGCAGGAGGTCCTCGTCACGACCAGCACCTACGACCGTACGGCGCTGCTGGACTCCTACACACGGCTGGCCCGGATCGTGAACGGATCCGGGCCCGCCGTCTGACCGGCGTCACGCCGTCAGGTCTTGGCCGGATGGTCGGAGTGCACCACGATGTGGCCGTCCACCGCGTCCACCCGGGCCCGGTCGCCGGGGTTGAGCTGTCCGGAGAGCAGCAGGTCGGCGAGCCGGTCGTCGACCTCGCGCTGGATGGTGCGGCGCAGCGGACGCGCGCCGAAGTCGGGCTGGTAGCCGAGGTTGCCGAGCAGGTCGGCCGCCCCGTCGGTGACCTCCAGGTCCACGTCCTGGGCGCGCAGCCGGCGCTTGGTGTGTTCGAGCAGCAGATCGACGATCTCGCGGATCTGGCCGCGCTCCAGACCGCGGAAGACGATGATCTCGTCGATGCGGTTGAGGAACTCGGGCCGGAAGTGCTGCTGGAGCACCGGCATCACCGTCTCGCGGACCGCCGTGTAGTCCTCCACCCCGGCCGCGAGGATCCGGTCGGCGCCGATGTTGGACGTCATGATGACCACGGTGTTCTTGAAGTCGACGGTCCGGCCCTGGGAGTCGGTGAGCCGCCCGTCGTCCAGGATCTGCAACAGCGTGTTGAAGACGTCCGGGTGGGCCTTCTCGATCTCGTCGAACAGGACGACGGAGTACGGCTGCCTGCGCACCGCCTCGGTGAGCTGGCCGGCCTCCTCGTGGCCGACGTATCCGGGCGGCGCCCCGACCAGCCGGGAGACGGTGTGCCGCTCCTGGAACTCGCTCATGTCGAGCCGGATCATGCGGTGCTCGTCGCCGAACAGGGCGGCGGCCAGGGCGCGGGCCAGCTCGGTCTTGCCGACGCCGGTGGGACCGAGGAAGAGGAAGCTGCCGACGGGGCGGTTCGGGTCGCTCATCCCGGCCCGGGCCCGGCGGACCGCGCGGGCGACGGCGGTGATCGCCTCGTCCTGGCCGACGACCCGCTCGTGCAGATGCTCCTCCAGCTTCATCAGCCGGGCCCGCTCCTCCTCGGTGAGCTGGGCGACCGGGATGCCGGTGGAGCGGGAGACGACCTCGGCGATGTCGTCGGCGGTGACCTTCGGGGTCGTCTCCTCCGACTTCTCGGCGCTGCCGTCCAGCTCGGCCTCCGCCTCCTTGATGCGGTCGCGCAGTTCCTTGGCGCGCTCGTACTCCTCGTCGGCGACGGCCTGGTCCTTCTCCCGGTTGAGGGCGGCGAGGCGGTCCTCGATCTCCCGGGTGTCGGCCAGCGGGGTGCGTGAGCGCAGCCGGACCCGGGCGGCCGCCTGGTCCATCAGGTCGATCGCCTTGTCGGGCAGGAAGCGGGAGGTGATGTAGCGGTCGGACAGCTCGGCCGCCGCCACCACCGCCTCGTCGGTGATCCGGACCTGGTGGTGGGCCTCGTAGCGGTCGCGCAGGCCGCGCAGGATCTCGATGGTGTCGTCCACGCTGGGCTCGCCGACCAGGATCGGGGCGAAGCGGCGCTCCAGGGCGGCGTCCTTCTCGATGTGCTTGCGGTACTCGTCGATGGTGGTGGCGCCGATGAGGTGCAGTTCCCCGCGGGCCAGCGCCGGCTTGAGCATGTTGCCGGCGTCCATGGCGCCCTCGCCGCCGCCTCCGGCGCCGACGACGGTGTGCATCTCGTCGAGGAAGAGGACGAGCCCGTCCCCGTGCTCGCCGACCTCGTCCAGGAGCTTCTTCAGCCGCTCCTCGAACTCGCCCCGGTACTTGGTGCCGGCCACCATCCCCGCCAGGTCGAGCGAGACCAGCCGCTTGCCCTCCAGGGTCTTCGGCACGTCGCCCGAGGCGATGCGCTGGGCGATGCCCTCCACGATGGCGGTCTTGCCGACCCCCGGGTCGCCGATCAGGACCGGGTTGTTCTTGCTGCGGCGGGAGAGGACCTCGATGGTCTGCTCGACCTCGTCGTCCCGGCCGATCACCGGGTCCAGCTTGCCGGCCCGGGCGTCCTCGGTGAGGTCGCGGCCGAACTCGTCGATGGTCGGCGTGGAGCTGGGCGCCTTGCGCTCGCCGCCCTCGGGCATCCGGGTCGCGCCCTCCCAGCCGGTCTCGGCGAGCGTGCGGCCGGCCGCCGACTCGGGGTTCACGGCGAGGGCCCGCAGCAGATGCTCGGGGCCGATGTACGAGGAGCCCTCGGCGCGGGAGATCTGGTAGGCGTCGAGCAGCGCCCGCTTGGCGGCCGGGGTCAGGCTGGTGGGCTCGGTGCGCGCGCCGCCGCCGTGACCGGAGGAGAGGCGCTCACGGATCCGGTCGGGGTCGGCGCCCGCCTCGGCGAGCAGCCGGCGGGTGGAGTCCTGCGTGGTGGCGGCGGCCAGCAGATGCCGGGCGTCGAGGTCCTCGCTGCCCTCCTCGGCGGCGATCTCCCGGGCCTGAGCGACCAGCTCACGGGCCCGCTCGGACAGCAGGGAGCCGATGTCGACGCGCTGGGGCCGCCGGGCGGGCGAGGCGGGGCCGCCCCCGCCGGCGCCGCCGAAGAACCGGGACATCAGCTCGTCGAACTCCTCGAACGGGCTGCGTCCGAATCCGAATCCTGGAGTAGTCATGATCGCGGGCCTCCCCGGTTGCGGCGACAGGCATCGGCGCTAACCAACCTGCCACGGCACACGCGGCCCCGCACCCGCGCCGGTCACCGGGCGTGACGGGGTGGCCGGTGCCGGGACTCGCGGGGTCCGTCGTGACGTGTACGGAAGGCTCCCGCATGTCCGGCCCGCCCGCCCGAGAACTCCGGCGCCGTAGACTCCCGCATGACCTACACCCGGCCGCCCTTGCTGCTCATAGACGTGGACGGCCCGCTCAACCCTTACGCCGCCAAGCCCACCCGGCGGCCCGAGGGGTACCTCACCCATCGGATGCGGCCGCGTGGCTGGGACGACCCGGCGGTGAAGCCCTTGCGGGTCTGGCTCGACCCCTCGCACGGGGCGGCCCTGCGGGCGTTGCCGTACGAGTTGGTGTGGGCCACCACGTGGGAGGCCGAGGCGAACGTGTGGATCGGGCCGCAGATAGGGCTGCCGGAGCTGCCGTACATCGACTGGGGGCCGGGCGCCCGGGAGCGGACGCCCACGGGTGTCTTCTGGAAGACCGAGCGGGTCGTGGAGTGGGCCGCCGGACGGCCCTTCGCCTGGGTGGACGACGAAGTCGGCGACCGGGACCGGGAGTTCGTGACCCGCCGTCATCCGGGACCGGCACTGCTGCATCACGTCGACCCGCGCCGCGGTCTGCTCCCCTACGACTTCGCACGGCTCGCGGCGTGGGCCGAGGCCCTGCGCGACGGGTAGGCCCCCGCCGCCGAGGCCAGGGTCGCGCGGTCGGGGTGGGTGCCCGGCGGGATCAGCGGCAGCAGTTCCGCCTCGGCGATCAGGCCGCGGGTCGAGGCCACCCGCCACAGGGAGGCCGCCAGGGAGTCGTCGCCGACGTAGGCGGGCGCGGTGCTGGGCGCGCCCGTGGCGTCCCGGTAGCGGATGCGCACCGGCTGGACCGGGACCCCGGCGTCCAGGGCCGCCTGGAACACCGCCCGCCGGAAGGGCCCTCGGGCGCGGCCGCACCAGGTGCTGCCCTCCGGGAACACGGCGACGGCCTGCCCCGCGCGCAGGGTTCCGGCGATCCGGGCGACCGTGCCGGGCAGTGCGCGCAGCCGGTCGCGGTCGATGAACAGGACGCCGCCGCGCGCGGCCAGCGCGCCCGCGACCGGCCAGGCCCGGATCTCGGCCTTGGCGAGCATCCTGGCCGGGCGGATCCCGGCCAGCAGCGGGACGTCCAGCCAGGAGATGTGGTTGGCGACCAGGAGCAGACCGCCGTCCCCAGGCGCGGGCGCGCCGGTCACCCGGATCCGGACGCCGGCCGCCCGCACCACCGCCCGGCTCCACCGCCGTACCGCCCCGGCCGGGATCCGCGCCCCGAGCGGGGACAGTACGACGCCGGTGAGGACGAGCAGCAGGACGGCGGTGAGCCGCAGCACGGCCAGCGGTACGGCGGTGAGGCCGGCCGTCGTGCGGACGCAGCCCCGCGGGGTGCAGGGCGCGGTGGGCAGCCAGGCGCTCATGAGGCGGGCACGAGGGAGAGGAAGTGGCGCAGATAGCGCGGGTCGACCCGGCGCATCGACAGCAGCACGTACAGGTCGGCCACCCCGAAGTCGGGGTCGTGCGCGGGCTCCCCGCAGACCCGGGCGCCGAGGCGGACGTAGCCGCGCAGCAGGGCGGGCAGTTCGGTGCGTCCCGCGGGCGGCGGCACGGCCGGCACCCAGGGGCGCAGCGGCCGTACGCGGTGCTCCTCGGGGGCCAGGTGCCTGGCGCGGACCCGGTCCCAGGTGCCGGCGGCGAGGGTGCCGCCGTCGGTGAGCGGGATCGAGCAGCAGCCGGCCAGCCACTCGTGGCCGCGGTCCACCATGTAGCGGGCGATGCCGGCCCAGATCAGGCCGATGACGGCGCCGTCGCGGTGGTCGGGGTGGACGCAGGAACGGCCGACCTCGACCAGGTCGGGGCGGATCGCGTCGAGGCGGGTGAGGTCGAACTCGCTCTCCGCGTACAGCCGTCCGGCGACGGCCGCGCGCTCGGGCGGCAGCAGCCGGTAGGTGCCGACGACCTGTCCGGTGCCGGTGTCGCGGACCAGCAGGTGGTCGCAGTGGGCGTCGAAGGGGTCGACGTCGAGTCCCGGCCGCGGGGAGGTCAGCAGGGCGCCCAGCTCACCGGCGAACACCTCGTGCCGCAGCCGCTGCGCGGCCCGTACGTCGTCCTCGTCGCGGGCCAGGGTGACGGTGTAGCGGACGGGGGCGGTGGAGTGCGGGGGACGGTCGAGGGTGGATACGCCGGACATGGCTCACTCCTGGGGACGGGCCACAGCGGGGACGGTGGCGCTCCCCCTGTTTCTCCCGATCCCGGTTGGCGTGTACGTGACCGGTGCCGGGAGAACGGATGTGGGAATGCTGAATGCCAGGGTCCGGGCCGGGCCGGCGTCCTCGGGAAAGCCAGACGGGACCGGGGATGAGCACCACTCCCGGTCCCGCCCGTCCGCACCGTCGGCGAACGCTCTTCGCTGCTTTCCCGCCGCGGGCTACCGCTTGGCCGCCTTGCGGGTGGCGCGCAGCCACTCCTTGTTCATGCCGGTGATGGAGACCAGCGGGATCCCCTTCGGGCAGGCCGTCGCGCACTCCCCGGCGAGGGTGCAGCCGCCGAAGCCCTCCTCGTCCATCTGCGCCACCATGTCGAGGACCCGGGTCTCGCGCTCGGGCGCGCCCTGCGGCAGCACGTTCAGATGGTTGACCTTGGCGGAGGTGAACAGCATGGCCGCGCCGTTGGGGCAGGCCGCCACGCAGGCGCCGCAGCCGATGCACTCGGCGTGCTCGAAGGCGATGTCGGCGTCCGGCTTGGGCACCGGGGTGGCGTGGGCCTCGGGGGCGGCGCCGGTCGGGGCGGTGATGTATCCGCCGGCCTGGATGATCCGGTCGAACGCGGACCGGTCCACCACCAGGTCCTTGATCACCGGGAAGGCGGCGGCCCGCCACGGCTCGACGTCGATGGTGTCGCCGTCGCGGAAGGACCGCATGTGGAGCTGGCAGGTGGTGGTGCGCTCGGGGCCGTGGGCGTCGCCGTTGATGACGAGGCTGCACGCGCCGCAGATGCCCTCGCGGCAGTCGTGGTCGAAGGCGACCGGGTCCTCGCCGCGCAGGATGAGTTCCTCGTTGAGGGTGTCGAGCATCTCCAGGAAGGACATGTCGGGCGAGATGCCGTCCACCTCGTACGTGGACATGGCGCCGTCGGCGTCGGCGGCGCGCTGCCGCCAGACGCGCAGGGTGAGCTTCATGCGTAGCTCCGCTGGGTGGGGTGGACGTACTCGAAGACCAGGTCTTCCTTGTGCAGGGCGGGAGCCGTGCCGGTGCCGGTGAACTCCCAGGCGGCCGCGTACGAGAACTCCTCGTCGCGGCGGGCGGCCTCGCCGTCGGGGGTCTGGGACTCCTCGCGGAAGTGGCCGCCGCAGGACTCGGCGCGGTGCAGCGCGTCGAGGCACATCAGCTCGGCGAGTTCCAGGTAGTCGACGATCCGGTTGGCCTTCTCCAGCGACTGGTTGAACTCCTCGCCGGTGCCGGGGACCTTGATGCGGCGCCAGAACTCCTCGCGGATCTGCGGGATGCGTTCCAGTGCCTTGCGCAGTCCGGCGTCGGTGCGGGCCATCCCGCAGAACTCCCACATCAGTTCGCCGACTTCGCGGTGGAAGGAGTCGGGGGTGCGGTCGCCGTCGACGGACAGCAGCAGGTTCAGCCGGTCCTGGGTCTCGGCCAGCACCTCCTGGACGACGGGGTGTTCGGCGGTGATGTCGCCCTGGTGGGGGTTGCGGGCGAGGTAGTCGTTGATGGTGGCGGGCAGCACGAAGTAGCCGTCGGCGAGGCCCTGCATGAGGGCGGAGGCGCCGAGCCGGTTCGCGCCGTGGTCGGAGAAGTTGGCCTCGCCGATCGCGAACAGGCCGGGGACGGTGGTCTGGAGGTCGTAGTCGACCCACAGTCCGCCCATCGTGTAGTGCACGGCCGGGTAGATCCGCATGGGCACTTGGTACGGATCCTCGTCGGTGATCCGCTGGTACATGTCGAAGAGGTTGCCGTACTTGGCCTCGA
>NZ_JAANNX010000262.1:0-577 GCF_013363615.1 Streptomyces sp. CAI-85
AACCTGTACAAGCAGTTCGCCGAGCTGCGCCAGCGCATCGGTCTGGTCCCGCAGGACGACATCCTGCACAAGGAACTGACCGTCAACAAGGCGCTCAAGTACGCGGCCAAGCTCCGCTTCCCGGCCGACACCACGGCCGCCGAGCGCGACGCCCGGATCGACGAGGTGCTGCGCGAACTCAAGCTGGACATCCACCGGGGCAAGAAGGTCACCTCGCTCTCCGGCGGCCAGCGCAAGCGCGTCTCGGTGGCGCTGGAGCTGCTCACCAAGCCGTCGCTGATCTTCCTGGACGAGCCGACCTCGGGCCTCGACCCGGGCATGGACCGCGACGTCATGCAGTTGCTGCGCGGCCTCGCCGACGACGGCCGTACGGTCCTCGTCGTCACCCACTCCGTCGCCGAACTCGCCATCTGCGACAAGCTGCTGGTGATGGCGCCGGGCGGTGCGGTCGCCTACTTCGGTCCGCCGGAGGAGGCGCTGAACTTCTTCGGCTACGACACCTGGGCCGATGTGTTCTCCGCCTTCGAGAACTACCGCGACTACGACTGGGCGGGCCGCTGGAAGGGCTCGCAGCACT
>NZ_JAANNX010000263.1:0-575 GCF_013363615.1 Streptomyces sp. CAI-85
TCCTGGACCGCGGGGTTCTCGTAGTTGAGGTCGGGCTGGTGGGAGAAGAAGCGGTGGAAGAAGTACTGCTTGCGGACCGGGTCGAAGGTCCAGTTGGAGACCTCGGTGTCGACGAAGATGATGCGGGCGTCGGCGTACTGCTTGTCGTCGTCGGCCCACATGTAGTAATCCCCGTACGGGCCGTCGGGGTTGGCGCGGGACTCCTGGAACCACGGGTGCTGGTCGCTGGTGTGGTTCATCACGAAGTCGATGATCACGCGCATCCCGCGCTGATGCGCGGCGTCGACGAACTCCACGAAGTCGGCCAGGTCACCGAACTCGGGGAGTACCGAGGTGTAGTCCGAGACGTCGTAACCGCCGTCCCTCAGAGGTGACTTGAAGAACGGCGGAAGCCAGAGGCAGTCCACCCCCAGCCACTGGAGATAGTCGAGCTTGGCGGTGATGCCCTTGAGGTCGCCGACGCCGTCGCCGTTGCTGTCCTGGAAGGAGCGGACGAGGACCTCGTAGAACACGGCGCGCTTGAACCACTCGGGGTCGCGGTCCTTGGCCGGGGTGTCCTCGAAGGTGTCCGGAAC
>NZ_JAANNX010000264.1:0-571 GCF_013363615.1 Streptomyces sp. CAI-85
GCCAGGCCGAGATCAACTACAAGTTCAACACGCTGCTCGCCGCGGCCGACGACCTCCAGCTCTTCAAGTACATCGTGAAGAACGTGGCCTGGCGCAACGGCAAGACCGCGACCTTCATGCCGAAGCCGATCTTCGGTGACAACGGCTCGGGCATGCACGTCCACCAGTCGCTGTGGAGCGGCGGTTCCCCGCTGTTCTACGACGAGGCCGGTTACGCCGGTCTGTCGGACCTGGCCCGCTACTACATCGGCGGCATCCTCAAGCACGCCCCGTCGCTGCTGGCCTTCACCAACCCGACCGTGAACTCGTACCACCGTCTGGTGCCGGGCTTCGAGGCGCCGGTGAACCTGGTGTACTCGCAGCGCAACCGCTCCGCGGCGATGCGTATCCCGATCACGGGCTCGAACCCGAAGGCCAAGCGCGTCGAGTTCCGCGCGCCCGACTCCTCCGGCAACCCGTACCTGGCCTTCTCCGCGCTGCTGCTGGCGGGCCTCGACGGCATCAAGAACAAGATCGAGCCGGCCGAGCCGATCGACAAGGACCTCTACGAGCTGGCCCCCGAGGAGCACGC
>NZ_JAANNX010000265.1:0-563 GCF_013363615.1 Streptomyces sp. CAI-85
GAGCGGATCTTCTCCTCCAGGAACTTCATCATGGAGGACTCGTTCAGGACGGCCTTGGTCTCCTGGTACAGGAACGACTTGTTGGCCGAGCCGCCGCCCTTCGCCATGAACAGGAACTTGTAGGCACCGCCGTCGGTGGCGTACAGCTCGATCTGCGCCGGGAGGTTGGAGCCGGTGTTCTTCTCCTCCCACATGGTGAGCGGAGCCATCTGCGAGTAGCGCAGGTTGAGGTTCAGATACGCGTCGTAGATGCCCTTCGACAGGGCCGCCTCGTCGCCACCCTCGGTGAGCACGTTCTGTCCGCGTTTGCCCATGACGATCGCCGTGCCGGTGTCCTGGCACATCGGCAGCACGCCGGCCGCCGCGATGTTCGCGTTCTTCAGCAGGTCGAGCGCCACGAACTTGTCGTTGCTCGACGCCTCGGGGTCGTCGATGATCCGGCGGAGCTGCGCGAGGTGGGCGGGGCGCAGATAGTGCTGGATGTCGTGGATCGCCTCGGCGGCGAGCTTGCGCAGCGCCTCCGGCTCGACCTTGAGGAACGTGCGCCCGTCGGCCTCGAAGGT
>NZ_JAANNX010000266.1:0-559 GCF_013363615.1 Streptomyces sp. CAI-85
GTGATCTGCCGGGAGCCGACCCAGATGGAGTCGATGCCCCGGATGATGTAGAGCGTGCCGAGGGTGACGACGAGGGCGGGCACCTGGCCGAGGCTGACCAGCAGGCCGTTGAGGAGCCCGAAGCCGGTGCCGAGGAGGACCGCGAGGACGGTCGCGAGCAGCGGGTCGCCGCCGCCGTGCAGATAGGTACCGGCGGCGAAGGCGCTGATGCCGAGCGTGGAGCCGACCGACAGATCGACGTTGCGGGTGATGACGACCAGGGACTGGCCGGTGGCGACCAGCACCAGGATGGTCGCGTTGAGCAGCAGGTCCTTGATGCCCTGCTCGGAGAGGAAGGCGCTGTTGCCGGCCTGGGTGACGGCGATCATCACCAGGAAGACGGCCAGGATGGCGAGTTCGCGCATCGCGAAGACCCGGTCCACCAGGCGGGTGCCCCGGGAGGTGGGCACCTCGGCGACGGGGGCCCGGTCGGGGGTGGTCACCGTCATGCGGCGGCCCTCCCGGTGGCTGCGGCCATCACGGTCTCCTCGGTGGCGTCGGAGCGGGGGATCTCGGCGGT
>NZ_JAANNX010000267.1:0-558 GCF_013363615.1 Streptomyces sp. CAI-85
ATCAAGTCCGACGACGTGACCGGCCGCGTGAAGGTCTACGAGGCCATCGTCAAGGGCGAGAACATCCCCGAGCCCGGCATCCCCGAGTCCTTCAAGGTGCTCATCAAGGAGATGCAGTCTCTCTGCCTGAACGTGGAGGTGCTGTCCAGCGACGGTATGTCCATCGAGATGCGTGACACCGACGAGGACGTCTTCCGCGCGGCGGAGGAGCTCGGCATCGACCTGTCCCGGCGCGAGCCGAGCAGCGTCGAAGAGGTCTGACGGGAGTTCGGCGGGCCTTGAGCGATCAAGGCCCGCCGGCCCCGGGACCCCCGTTTCAGACCCCAAGACTTACAACCCTGAGAGGGATTGACGCATAGTGCTCGACGTCAACTTCTTCGACGAGCTCCGGATCGGCCTGGCCACCGCGGACGACATCCGTCAGTGGAGCCACGGCGAGGTCAAGAAGCCCGAGACGATCAACTACCGCACGCTCAAGCCCGAAAAGGACGGACTCTTCTGCGAGAAGATCTTCGGTCCGACCCGGGACTGGGAGTGCTACTGCGGCAAGTACAAGCG
>NZ_JAANNX010000268.1:0-554 GCF_013363615.1 Streptomyces sp. CAI-85
TTCCGCTCCCGGTTCGTGATCGAGCCGCTGGAGCCGGGCTTCGGCTACACCCTCGGCAACTCCCTCCGCCGGACCCTCCTCTCCTCGATCCCGGGTGCGGCGGTCACGTCCATCCGTATCGACGGCGTGCTGCACGAGTTCACCACCGTGCCGGGCGTCAAGGAGGACGTCACCGACCTGATCCTCAACATCAAGCAGCTCGTCGTCTCCTCGGAGCACGACGAGCCGGTCGTGATGTACCTGCGCAAGCAGGGCCCGGGTCTGGTCACCGCCGCCGACATCGCGCCCCCGGCCGGTGTCGAGGTGCACAACCCCGACCTCGTCCTCGCCACGCTCAACGGCAAGGGCAAGCTGGAGATGGAGCTGACGGTCGAGCGCGGCCGCGGTTACGTCTCCGCCGTGCAGAACAAGCAGGTCGGTCAGGAGATCGGGCGCATCCCGGTCGACTCGATCTACTCGCCGGTTCTCAAGGTCACGTACAAGGTCGAGGCCACGCGTGTCGAGCAGCGCACCGACTTCGACAAGCTGATCGTCGACGTCGAGACCAAGCAGGC
>NZ_JAANNX010000093.1:0-14071 GCF_013363615.1 Streptomyces sp. CAI-85
CGGCGCCGGCGGCCTCGGCGACATCGCGATCCGCTACGGCTACCAGCGCTTCGAGAGCGAACTGATGTGGATCACCGTCGCGATCCTCGCCGTCGTCATCTCGCTCATCCAGTTCGCCGGCGACTACGCGGCCCGCTCGATGCACCGCCGCGGCGGACAGAGCGGCGCCGCGCCCAAGTTGCGGCTGCTCAAGGCGGCCACCGCCACGAGCAAGACCGTCTGAGCCACCCCCCCCGGGACCTCCCGTCCCACCCCAAGGACTCCCCGCACACCCACCGCGGGGCCGCACCACCCCTAGGAAAGGCACTTTTCGTGCGTAACACCGCCAAGATCACCACCGCCGTCCTCGCCGCCGGAGCCCTCACCCTCGGACTCAGCGCCTGCGGTTCGGACAAGGACTCCGGCAGCACCGACGCGAACGCCACGCTGACCGTCGCCGCCACCCCCACCCCGCAGGGCGAGATCCTCACCTACATCAAGGACAACCTCGCGGAGAAGGCCGGCCTCAAGCTGGAGGTCAAGGAGTTCACCGACTACGTGACCCCCAACACGGCCGTCCAGCAGGGCGAGGTCGACGCCAACTACTTCCAGCACCAGCCGTACCTCACCGACTTCAACAAGAAGAACGGCACCGACATCGTCGCCGTTCCCGGTGGCACGGTTCACCTGGAGCCGCTCGGCCTGTACTCCCAGGGCGTCAAGAAGCTCGACGACCTGAAGAAGGGCGCCACCATAGCCCTGCCGAACGACACCACCAACGAGGCCCGCGCGCTGAAGCTGCTGGAGGCCAACGGCCTCATCGAGCTGAAGGAGGGCGCCGGTTACGACGCCACCCCCAAGGACGTCACCGGCAACCCGAAGAACCTGAAGTTCAAGGAGCTGGAGGCGGCCCAGCTCCCGCGCTCCCTCGCCGACGTCGACGCCGCGGTGATCAACGGCAACTACGCCCTGGAGGCCGACCTCAGCCCCGCCAAGGACGCCCTGGTCGCCGAGTCCGCCCAGGACAACCCGTACGCCAACTTCCTCGCCGTGAAGAAGGGCAACGAGGACGACCCGCGCGTCGAGAAGCTCGCGAAGCTGCTCACCTCGCCCGAGGTCAAGAAGTTCATCGAGGACAAGTACGACGGCGCGGTGATCGCCGCGTTCTGATCGAGACGCGTCGCACACCCGCACCCACACGGGGTCCACTCCACTTCCGGGGTGGACCCCGTGGTGCGTTCCGGTGCTTTCATACTGCATGCTGGGCAGTTCAACGGGCCTGACGGTCCAGCAGATCGGGCCCGGACGGTTTCGAAGGCTACGGAGCGGCTTCATGACGAGCACCTTCCCCACCATCTCCATCAGCACGGAGCGGTTGGTGCTGCGTCCCCTCGACGAGGACGACGTGCCCGCCCTGGCCGCGATGATGAACGACGAGCAGATCACGGCCTGGACGTCCGTCCCGCAGCCCTTCGGCGAGGAGGACGCCCGCCGCTGGATCACCGAGTACGCGCCCGCCGAACGCACCGCCGGACACGGACTCGACCTCGCCGTCACCGAGTTCCTCACCCAGCGGCTCGTCGGCGTCATCCAGCTCGGCAGGACCGACTGGCACGTCCGGTCCACCGAGTTGTCGTACATCGTCGCCCCCTGGGCGCGCGGCGAGGGCTATGCCTCCGAGGCGGCCCTCGCCACCGCCCAATGGCTGTTCACCGACCAGAAGTTCGAGCGCATCGAGCTGCGCACGGCCGCCGACAACACCGCCTCCCAGCAGGTCGCCCAGAAGATCGGCTGTATCAGCGAGGGCGTGCTGCGCGGCGCCTGCATAGCGCGCGTGCGCACCGACGACGGCGGCTGGAGCGAGGCGCGCACCGACTTCATCGTCTGGAGCCTCCTCCCGGAGGACCTGGAGGGCGCCGGCGAGCAGCTCGCCGAGAGCGGCGGATACACGTCGTACACCGACTGGAACTGACCCCCGCCCGGGCGGCCGCTCCCCGCTCCGCCCCGGCCGACCAGGTACCCTCACGGAGCCTGCTGCCTGCGTGAACCCCGGGGGGACTGACGACGATGGCCGACCGCGTCACGGTGATCGGCTGGGACGGCTCGCCGCTGACCGCCGCGGCCCGCGCCGCGCTGGGCGCCGCCACCCTCGTGGCCGGCGCCGCCCACCATCTGGCGCTGCCCGAGGTGCCGCCCGGGGCCGAACGCATCCGCCTCGGCAGCGTCGCCCTCGCCGCCCGCCGGATCGCCGGCCACCGCGGCACCGCCGTCGTCCTCGCCGACGGCGACCCCGGCTTCTTCGGCGTCGTACGGACCCTGCGCGCACCCGAGTTCGGCCTGGAGGTCGAGGTCGTCCCGGCCGTGTCCGCCGTCGCCACCGCCTTCGCCCGGGCCGGGATGCCCTGGGACGACGCCGAGGTGGTCGTCGCCCACCGGCGCACCCTGCGCCGCGCCGTCAACGTCTGCCGTGCCCACGCCAAGGTGGCGGTGCTGACCTCGCCCGGCGCCGGCCCCGCCGAACTGGGCCTGCTCCTCGAAGGCGTGCACCGCACCTTCGTGGTCTGCGAGGAACTCGGCACCGAACGCGAGCGGGTCAGCGTCCTCAGCTCCGACAAGGCCGTCGACCACGCCTGGCGCGACCCCAACGTCGTCATCGTCATCGGCGGCCCGGCGGGCCCCGCGGGCGAGGGCGACTGGATCGCCGGGCGCGACCCGGCCGCCGGCCAGCGCGGCTGGGCCCTGCCCGCCGAGGCGTACGGCGACAGACTCGGCGAAGGGGAGACCGAACTGCTGCGGGCCGCTCAGCTCGCCCGGCTCGGACCGCGCGTCGGCGACCTCGTCTGGGACATCGGCTGCGGCAGCGGCGCGTTCGCGGTCGACGCCGCGCGCGCCGGGGCCGCCGTCCTCGCCGTCGACCACGCGCTGGAGGCGTGCGCCCGCACCGACGCCGCCGCGCGCCGCCACGGCGTCCAGCTCCAGATCGTCCGCGGCACCGCCCCGCACGTCCTGGAGGACCTGCCCGAACCGGACGTCGTCCGGGTCGGCGGCGGGGGAGCGGCCGTGGTCTCCGCGGTCGCCGACCGCCGCCCGCAGGGCATCGTCACCCACGCGGCGACCCGCGACGACGCCGAACGCATCGGCCGCGACCTGACCGAGCACGGCTACCGCGTCGAGTGCGCCCTCCTCCAGTCCGTCGCCCTCGACACGAAGGCATGGACGGAGACCGAACGGAGTGTCGCGTTCCTGCTCAGCGGGGTTCTGCCCGACCGCCGCCCGTAGTCGCGAGATCCCTCCCCGTGATCCGGTTGTCGTACCGCGCGCGGTAGGCTGGCCGATTGTTGTACCGCTTCCGTTCACCCGGCACTTCGTCGTTCAATGTCCGGAAAACACATCCGTTTTGGGATGGGCGTGGTACGGCAGAACCGGTGGACGCGCAACGTGGCGCAGTCCACAGCGGAGCGTCGCGGATCAAGCTGTCGCGACGCGGCGACGGCCGCGACAATGCCACTGAATGGCTTTGTCGCTATTTCGGGCGGGTCGCACGTGCCGCTGGGCACGGACGCTCGTTCTCACTACGGGGCGGTCGGTGCGCCGTTCCGCGCGAGCTGGTCGTAGGAGCACTAACCGATGGGCGAGGGGTACGCATGACCGACACCGGCCAGATCCCGGGCGAGGGGTCGCCGGAGAACGCAGGCATGGTGGAGCAGCCGGGCGCCTCCGGGCACGGTGCGTACACCTACCTCTCCGAGACCACCGCCGAGGACGAAGACCTGTTGCTGCTGCCGGGCGCCCAGAGCGCCTGGGGCAACGAGGTGGCGCCGCCCGCGCCCGAACCGGTCGTCGAGACGGTGCACACGCCCGGTCCCCTCGACGCGGGAGCCGTCCCGGACGCGGCGGGAGCCCCCGACGCGGCTGCGGTCGCGGCCGCGTCGCACGAGCCCGGTCCGCACGAGACGGCGGGCCGGGACAGCGGCTCCGTCGACCTCAGCGGGGTGCGCCTGCCCGGCCCCGCCACGCCCCCGCCGGCCCCGCGCCGCCCGCTCCACCTCGGCCCGCCGATCCCGGACGCCTCGGCCAGCCCCGTCCGCTCCCTGGCCGACCGCGGCCCCGCGGGCGCGCCCGTACGCCACCCCGGCGCGGCGGCACCCGGCCCCGAGTACCTTGACATCCCCCAGTTGCGCGAGACGCCGGCCCAGGGCGCCGCGCCCTGGGGTGCGCCGGGGGCGGCCCAGGCCGCTGCCCACACCACGGCCCATCCCGCGGCTCACCCCGCCGCGCCCGCGGCCGCCGCCCAGGCCGTCGCTCCGGCCCCCGCGTCGGCTGTCGATCAGGCCGCCGCTCCGGCTGTCGCGCCGGTCCAGGAGACGGCCGAGGTGACCGAGACGGCTGCGGAAACGGCTGTTCCGGCGGAGGCTCCCGTCGCGGCCCCGGCGGCCGAGCCGGCACCGGTGCCGGACGCGCCGCAGCAGGCCGAGCCGGTCGGCGTGGCGCAGGCCGTCGTGGCACGTGTCGCCACGGAGGCGATCGCGGCCACGGCCACCCCCGGCCCGGAGGAGGCGCAGGCGGCCGTTCCCGCCCAGGCGGCGCCCGTGACCCTCGACGTCGGTGAGGTGCTCGGCGCCGCCATGCTCGCCGAGCAGGCCGTCGTGGCCGAGGCCGCTGTCACTCCGGCCGCGGAAGAGGTGCCGCAGGCGGAGGCGAAGCCGGAACCGGAGTCCGAGCCCGCGCCCGAGCCGGTCGAGGAGCCCGCAGAAACGGCCGCGCCCGCGCCCGAGGAGGCGCCGGTCGCCGAGGTCGCCGAACCGGTGATCCCGGCCCCCGCCGAGGAAGCGGCCGCCCCGGAGGCCCCCGCAGAGGAGCCGGCCGCCGAGCCCGCCCAGACCCTCGCCGCCGAGGTCTTCCCGGCCGCGCCCGTCGAGCCGGTCGTGGTCGTCCCCGCCGAGCCCGTCCTGACGGTTGCCGTCGAGCCGGTGCCCGAAGAGCAGCCGGCACCCGAGCAGGCTGCCTCCGCCGTGGACCATGCGCCCCAGGCCCCCGAGGCGGCCGTAGCGCCCGAGCAGGCGGAGCCCGAGGCCCAGCCGCAGGCCGTGATCCCGGAGCAGGTCGCCGCCGAACCCGTCGCGGAGGCGCCGGTCGCGGAGGCGCCGGTCGCCGAGCCCGCCGTGGCTCAGCAGCAGGAGGCCCGGCCCCAGGAGGTCACCGCCTCCGAGGAGGCGCCCGCGCCCGTACCCACGGCTCCCGAGCCCGCCCCGCAGCCCGCCGTAGAGTCCGCTGTAGAGCCCGTCGTGGAGCAGGCCCCGCAGCCCGCGGCGGCCGCCGAGGCCGTAGAGCCCGCTCCCGCACCCGCCCCGGTCCCCGAGCAGTTCCTCGGCCAGTTCGTGCCGGTCGAGGGCACGGTGCCCACCACCCCGCACCTGGCCCCCACCCCGCCGCACCCGCTGGTGCTCCCCACGGACGCCCTCCAGCCCCCGGCCGCCCCCGCCGACGAAGCCCCGCAGGCGCCCTCGGCCGAGACGCCCGCGACGGAGACCCCCGCACCGGAGCAGCCGGCCCCGTCGCAGTCCCCGGAGCCGACGGTCACCGTCACCCCGGCCGCCCCGGAGACCCCGGCACCCCCGGCCCCCGCCGTCACCGTCCCCGCGCCCCGCGCCGCGGACCCCGTTCCCGTCCCGGCGGCCCCGGTTGCCGAGCCCGGGAGCGAGGCCGACCCGGAGGTCGCGCAGAACCCGGAGGACCTGGAGACCAGGGCGGCCGACCAGGAAGAGAGCCAGGAAGAGAGCAGGGCCGCCATGGAGGAAGCACGCGAGCCCGCAGGACCCGCCGCGCCCGCCTACGACGACGCCGAGCGCGAGGCCGTCCTGAAGGTCATGCGCGAGCGCCGCGACATCCGCAACGGCTTCCGCGGCGACCCCATCCCGCACGAGGTGCTGCTCCGCGTCCTGGAGGCCGCCCACACCGCGCCCTCCGTCGGCCACTCGCAGCCCTGGGACTTCGTCGTCATCCGCTCCGCCGAGACCCGCAACGCGATGCACGAACTGGCCATGCGCCAGCGCGACGCGTACGCGAAGTCGCTCCCCAAGGGCCGGGCGAAACAGTTCAAGGAACTGAAGATCGAGGCCATCCTCGAAACCCCGGTGAACATCGTGGTCACCGCCGACCCGACCCGCGGCGGCCGCCACACCCTGGGCCGTCACACCCAGCCCCAGATGGCGCCCTACTCCGCCGCGCTCGCCGTGGAGAACCTGTGGCTCGCCGCCCGCGCCGAGGGCCTCGGCGTCGGCTGGGTCAGCTTCTTCGACGAGCGCGAGATGGTCCGCGCCCTCGGCCTGCCCGAGCACCTGGAGGTCATCGCCTACCTGTGCGTCGGCTACGTCGACGAGTTCCCGGCCGAGCCCGAGCTGATGCAGGCCGGCTGGGCCAAGCGGCGCCCCCTGTCGTGGGTCGTCCACGAGGAGACGTACGGCCGTCGCGCGCTGCCCGGCGAGGACCCGCACGACCTGCTCGCCGAGACCGTCGCCGGGATCCGCCCGCTGGACGCCAAGGCGCTTGGCGAGGCGTGGGAGCGGCAGAAGCGCATGACCAAGCCGGCCGGCGCGCTCGGCATGCTGGAGATCATCTCCGCGCAGCTCTCCGGACTGTCCCGCCAGTGCCCGCCGCCGATCCCGGAGCCCGCGGCCGTCGCGATCTTCGCCGGGGACCACGGGGTGCACGCGCAGGGCGTCACGCCGTGGCCGCAGGAGGTGACGGCCCAGATGGTCGCCAACTTCCTCGGCGGGGGAGCGGTCTGCAACGCCTTCGCCACCCAGGTGGGCGCCGAGGTCTGCATCGTGGACGTCGGTGTCGCCGCCGACCTCCCGGCCACCCCGGGCCTGCTGCCCCGCAAGGTCCGCGCGGGCACCTCCGACATGACGACCGGTCCCGCGATGACCCGCGAGGAGGCCAAGCAGGCCGTCGAGGTCGGCATCGAGACGGCCCGCGACCTGGTGGCGGCCGGCAACAAGGCGCTGCTCACCGGTGAGATGGGTATCGCCAACACGACCGCGTCCGCCGCGCTGATCTCCGTCTTCACCGGCGCCGACCCGGCCGAGGTCACCGGCCGCGGCACCGGCATCAACGACGAGACCCTCGCCCGCAAGACCGAGGTCGTCCGCCGTGCCCTGGAACTCCACCAGCCGGACCCGGCCGACCCGCTGGGCGTCCTGGCCGCCATCGGCGGCTTCGAGCACGCGGCGATGGTCGGCCTGCTGCTCGGCGGGGCGTCCCTGCGGACACCGGTGATCCTGGACGGCGTCAGCGCCGGTGCCGCCGCCCTGGTGGCCCGTGCGATCGCCCCCGAGGTCCTCGCGGCCTGCATCGCGGGCCACCGCAGCGCCGAGCCCGGCCATGTCGCCGCCCTGAACAAGCTCGGCCTGCGCCCCCTGGTCGACCTCGACCTGCGCCTCGGCGAGGGCACGGGTGCGCTGCTGGCCCTGCCGCTGGTCCAGAGCACGGCGCGGGCCATGCACGAGGTGGCGACGTTCGACTCGGCGGGCGTGACCGAGAAGTAGGCCCCGACGGCCCCGAAGCCCATAGGCGGCACCACGGTACGGCCGCCCGACGCGCACCCCGCGCCGGGCGGCCGTGGCACGCCACCCTGCGCCGGTGCGGACGCCGCCCCGCGCCCGGCCCCCCGCCGCCCAGCCACCGGACACCCTCTCCGCCGCCGTCCGCCGCAGCATAAAATCCGCACGTCACGGCATCGCACCGCCGCCGCACTAGGGAGTCGCACCCTCATGGCCGAACACCCCGCCTACCCCGTAGGTCTCCGCCTCACCGGCCGCCGGGTCGTCGTCCTCGGCGGGGGCCAGGTCGCCCAGCGCCGTCTGCCCGCCCTGATCGCGGCGGGCGCGGACGTCCACCTCGTGTCCCCCGAGGCGACGCCGTCCGTGGAGGCCATGGCGGACGCGGGCGAGATCACCTGGTCGCGGCGCCGCTACACCGAGGGCGACCTGGAGGGCGCCTGGTACGCGCTGATCTCCACCAGCGACCCGGAGGCGAACAACCTGGCCTCGGCCGAGGGGGAGCGCCGCCGCGTCTGGTGCGTCCGCTCCGACGACGCCGACCGGGCCACCGCCTGGACCCCGGCCACCGGTCACAGCGAGGGCGTCACCGTCGCCGTGCTGACCACGGACGCCAAGGGCCGCGACCCCCGCCACACCGCCGCCGTCCGGGACGCGGTGATCGAGGGCCTGCGCGACGGCACGCTCGTCGCCCCGCAGTTCCGCACCCGGACCCCCGGCGTTGCGCTCGTCGGCGGCGGTCCCGGCGACCCGGACCTGATCACGGTCCGCGGCCGCCGGCTGCTCGCCGGCGCGGACGTCGTCATCGCCGACCGGCTCGGCCCGCGCGACCTGCTCGCCGAACTCCCGCCGCACGTCGAGGTGATCGACGCGGCGAAGATCCCGTACGGCCGGTACATGGCCCAGGAGGCCATCAACAACGCGCTGATCGAGCACGCCAAGCAGGGCAGGTCGGTGGTCCGCCTCAAGGGCGGCGACCCGTACGTCTTCGGCCGCGGCATGGAGGAGCTCCAGGCGCTCGCCGAGGCCGGGATCCCCTGTACGGTCGTCCCCGGCATCTCCAGCTCCATCTCGGTCCCCGGCGCGGCGGGCATCCCGGTCACCCACCGCGGGGTCGCCCATGAGTTCACCGTGGTCAGCGGCCATGTGGCACCCGACGACGAGCGTTCGCTGGTCGACTGGGCCTCCCTCGCCAAGCTCACCGGGACGCTGGTGATCCTGATGGGCGTCGACAAGATCGGGAAGATCGCCGAGGCGCTCATCGCACACGGCAAGCCGGCCGACACCCCGGTGGCCCTGGTCCAGGAGGGCACGACGGCCACCCAGCGCCGGGTGGACGCGACGCTCGCGACCGTCGGGGAGCGGGTCCGTTCCGAGGACGTCCGGCCGCCCGCGGTCATCATCGTCGGGCCGGTCGTGGGCGTGGGCCCGCGCCCCGCCGAGTAACCGACGGTAACCCACCCGTACCGAGCCGTTGGCACCACACCCAGGACAAGGCAGTATCACCCTGTGGCCGATCTCATCAGTGTCGAGAACCCCGACGACCCCCGCCTGAGCGACTACACGGGCCTGACCGACGTAGAACTACGCCGCAGGCGCGAACCGGCCGAGGGCCTGTTCATCGCGGAGGGCGAGAAGGTCATCCGGCGGGCCAAGGACGCCGGATACGAGATGCGTTCCATGCTGCTGTCCGCCAAGTGGGTCGACGTCATGCGGGACGTCATCGACGAACTCCCCGCCCCGGTGTACGCGGTCGGCCCCGAGCTGGCCGAACAGGTCACCGGCTACCACGTCCACCGCGGCGCGCTCGCCTCGATGCAGCGCAAGCCGCTGCCGACGGCCGAGGAACTCCTCCAGACCGCGCGCCGCGTCGTCGTCATGGAGTCGGTCAACGACCACACGAACATCGGCGCGATCTTCCGCTCGGCGGCGGCCCTCGGCATGGACGCGGTCCTGCTCTCCCCGGACTGCGCCGACCCCCTGTACCGGCGCAGCGTGAAGGTCTCGATGGGCGCGGTGTTCTCGGTGCCGTACGCCCGGCTCGACTCCTGGCCCAAGGGCCTGGACTCGGTCCGCGAGGCCGGCTTCACCCTGCTCGCCCTCACCCCCGACGAGAAGGCCCGCTCCCTCGACGAGGCCGCCCCGCACACCATGGACCGCCTCGCCCTGATGCTTGGCGCCGAGGGCGACGGCCTCTCCACCCAGGCCCTGATGGCAGCCGACGAATGGGTCCGCATCCCCATGTCCCACGGAGTCGACTCCCTCAACGTGGGCGCGGCAGCGGCGGTGGCGTTCTACGCGGTCACGACACCCACCCGCCCCGAGTAGCACACCACCCGAACGCGTCCCGGCCGACCACAGACCGCCCGATGCCCGGCAGCGCGTACGCCCCTGCGGAGCCCAGTCCCCGGCCGACGACGACCCACCACCGCGTCCCTGCCGAGCCCACTCTGCCTCCGCCCGCGCGGAACGCTGCGGATCTTCGCGCCCCGGGTCGTCGGGGCGTAGATGCGCGGCGGGTCCCTGACCTCTCGCTCGCCGCCGTGCCGCTGGCCGCGCCCATGCCTGCGCCGACACGCTCCCCGGCTGGGGCAGTGGGGAGCTGCTGCCCACCGCCGCGTCACCGCCCGGCCGAGCCCCGCCCCTCCGTCAGTGGCCCCGTTTCCAGCCGCTCATACGCCTGTGCCGAGGCATGCTGCCCGTGGTCGTCGCCGAGGCCGCGTGCCGGGCCCTGGCAGCCCTGGACGACGGCGATGCCGAGGGCCACGAGCAGGGTCACGACCACGAAGACGAACAGGCGTTGGCGCAGCAGGCGCGGGTTGGCGGGGCGCCGTCCCGTTCCCGTGGAGCGCGGACCCGGCCGTCCCGTGCCGCTGCGCGGGCCGGGGCGGTTGCCCGGTCGGCTCACGCGGCCGCCGGTCGACGGACGGCCGCCGGACCGCGACACCGGACCGCCCCCGCGCGAGGCGGGATTGCCGCGTGCCGCGCCGCCGCCCCGCGAGGCGCTTCCGCGGGAGGGGACCCCGCCCCGGGAGGCGGGAGCCGTGCCGCGTGAGGACGGGACGCCGCCGCGCGGCGGGGGAGTGCCGGGTCCGCCCGGCTGGCGCAGGGTGCGTTCCGGATAGCCGGTCTCGCTGAGCCGCCCGGTGGGCCGGTCCGCCTCGCTCGCCCGGGGCGCGGGCGGCCGCGGATCGGTCATGCCCTGGGCCTCGCGGGCGGCGATCTCCTTCAGCCGCAGCGACAGGTCGAGCGTGCTCGGCCGCTCCTCGGGGTCCTTCGCCAGGCACGCCCGGATGAGCGGTGCGAGGGCGTCGGGCACACCGTGCAGATGGGGCTCCTCGTGCACCACGCGGTACAGCATCACCTCCGAACTGCCGTGCCCGAAGGGCGAGTCGGCCGTCGAGGCGTACGCCAGCGTGGCACCGAGCGAGAACACGTCCGTGGCCGGCGTGACCAGCGCCCCCCGCACCTGCTCGGGCGCGAGGAACCCGGGGGAGCCCACCGCCGTACCGACATGCGTCAGCGTCGACGCCCCCGTCGCCCAGGCGATGCCGAAGTCGATGATCCGCGGCCCCTTGGGGGACAGCAGGATGTTGGACGGCTTGAGGTCCCGGTGCACGACCCCCGCCTCGTGCACCGCGACGAGCCCCTCCGACAGCGCGGCCCCGATCGCCGCCAGCTCGGCGGCCCCGAGCGGACCCTCGTCGTTGACCTTGTCGTGCAGGGACGGACCGGGCACGTACTGCGTGGCGAACCACGGCCGGTCGGCGTCCAGATCCGCCGCCACCAGCCGCGCCGTACAGCCGCCCCGGATCCGCCGGGCGGCCGACACCTCACGCGCGAACCGCGACCGGAACTCCTGGTCCTCGGCCAGATCGGGCCGGATCACCTTCAGCGCGACCCGCTGCCCCTTCTTGTCGGAGCCCAGGTAGACGACGCCCATCCCGCCCGCGCCGAGCCGTCGGTGAAGCCTGAACGAGCCGACGACGCGCGGGTCCTCGCGCCTCAGGCGCATCATCGCCATGTTCATCCCCGCTGCCCGGTCCGTGTGACGTGGCACAGCTTACGTTTCCACGGCCGTCCGCGCGCAGAGGCCGCGCCCTCTCGACCTGATCGATTGTCGGCTCCGGGCGGCGGATGTGAAGGGTGGTCAGAGCCCTTGGGAACAGACGCCCCTTGGTGAAGCGGCAACCTCAACCCGCTTTCGCAGAAGGGAGATTGAAACACCGTAGGACGACCGCACCGAACCGGCCGCGGCCGCGCCCGACGGCACACGGACCGCCCCGCCGGCACCCGCCCGAGCGGCCCCCGGGGCGGCCCCGACGGCCCCACCGAGGGCACTGGAAGTGAGCGAAGTCACGCCGCACCCCCTGCCGGACACCCCCTCGCCCGCACCCCCTCCGGGAAGACCCTGAGACCGCGCACCCGGTCTCCACCCAGGGGAGTACACCGCAGGTCATGGCTCATCCTCCGGGAGGCCCGTCATTCGGTACGACGGCATGACGCCCGCCGCCCGCCCCGCCCCTAGATTTGAGGTCAAGCGGCGGGTGCAGCACTCGTCCCCCGAGGTCAGGCACTCGCCGCTGCCAACGACAACTGAACGGTCAGGAGAGGGACCATGGCCCACCCGGCACCGCGGACGTACCTCCGCACCCAGGAGCGCACCACGCCCCGCCGCCGCACGGGCCGCCGCCACCCCTTGGTGGCGACGCTGATGGCCCTTCCCCTGGCGGTCCTGCTCCTCGTCGTCTTCGACGGCTGGGAGACAGTGACCACTCAGGCGTCGTCCGTGGGCGAGATGCTGGGGCGCTGAGCGGCGACCCCAGGCCCGGAAGAGCGGTCCGGGCGGGGACATCCACCCATGAAACCCCGTGGGGACGGGGGTGCGGCGGACGGCAAAAATGCCGGCGTGGCTGGGGAGCCACGCCGGCATTGCCGTGTCCGGACACAGCTCCGGAGGCCCCGAAACACCAACCCTGGGACCAGTCCCGCAGCCACTTCCAGGCCCCCCGCCGCCCCCCTGCGCGTACCCTCACCGCAGACGACCCGCCGCCCAGGGAGCCCCGTGACCGCCGTCCCCCTGCTCACCGAGCTGGCCGCCCGGGCCCGCGCCCGCGCGCACCCCGGCGAGGCCCCCGGCACCCGTCCCCGGCCCTGCCCCTGCGGCGCGGCCACGCTCGCCGACCGCCCCGACGCCACCGTCGTACGCCACGCGGACACCGTCGCCAAGGCCCACGCCCCGGACACGGCCCCCGACGACCTCACCCGCCGTCTCGCCGTCGCCGTCCGGCTGCCCGACGTCCTCCTGCCCCCGCTGAGCCCGGCGCCGGTGCCGCTGCACGGCCGCCCGGTCACGTTCTGGCCGTACGGCACCCCGGTCGACCCGGACGACCCGGACGCCGCCCCCTGGGAGGAGGCGGCCGCCCTGCTCGCCCGGCTGCACCTGACCGCACCGGCCGGACCGCTGCTGCCGCCGATGCGCGGCCCCGCCAAGGCGGCCCGGGCCGTGGCCCGCCTCCGCGCGGCCGCCCCGCACCACCCCGCGACCGCCCCCGTCGTCCGCGCCTGGCACACCCTGCCCGCCTGGGCCCGCGCCGAGGCCCCCATGCCCGACACCACCACGCTCTGCCACGGCGACCTCCACCTCGGCCAGCTCGTCCGCCACCCGGCCCCCGAGGGCCCCTGGCGGCTGATCGACGTCGACGACCTGGGGGTGGGCGTCCCGGCCTGGGACCTCGCCCGCCCGGCCGCCTGGTACGCCTGCGGGCTGCTCCCGCCCGAGGAGTGGACCCGCTTCCTGGACGCCTACCGCGCCGCCGGCGGCCCGGCCGTCCCCGCCGACGGCGACCCCTGGCCCGCCCTCGACGTCCCGGCCCGCGCCCTCACCGCGCAGACCGCCGCCCGCTGGACGGCCAGGGCCGTCGCCGAGGACCGCCCCCTGGACGAGGTCGAACGGGCACTGGTGGACGCCTGCGCCCGAATCGGTTCGGTCCCACCGCAGTTGGCACGAACCTCCACGACGTAGGGTGCAACCGACCGCGGCCGGGCAGAGTCTGTCCTGGCGGTACGCGAAACAGGACCGACCTGCGAGGAGTTGACCCGAACCATGCAGTGCCCGAAGTGTCACGCCCCGATGCACACCTACAACCGCAACGGCGTCCAGATAGAGCAGTGCAGCAACTGCCGGGGGATCTTCCTCGACTACGGCGAGCTGGAGGCGCTGACCCGCCTGGAGTCCCAGTGGTCGCAGCCCGCGCCCCCGGCGCCGCCCGCCCCGCAGGCCTACCCGGCCGCGCCCGCCGCGCCGGCGGCCCCCGCCTGGGGCGCCCCGCACGGCGGCCACCACGGCGGGCACTACGGTCACCACCGTCAGAAGGGCTTCGGCCGCATGCTGTTCTCGAGCTGACGGCGGCCGGGCCGACGGCGCCCACGAGGAAGCCCCCGACCGCGAAGGCGGCCGGGGGCTCCGGTGTGTGGACGATACTGGGATTGAACCAGTGACCTCTTCCGTGTCAGGGAAGCGCTCTCCCGCT
>NZ_JAANNX010000269.1:0-549 GCF_013363615.1 Streptomyces sp. CAI-85
CAGGTCCTCGTAGTCGATCCGCAGCAGACCCGTCTGCTCCAGGTTCGGCATCGTGATGCGCCAGCCGCGCTCCAGGTCGCGGTAGAGGCGATAGCCCACGACATCGCGGAAGGCCTTCACGGCCCGGCGCTCCATGGACGGAGCGAGGTTGGCGCCGGCGGCGAACTCGCGCGGCGACAGGCCCATCACCTCCGTGACGGCCTCGGCGAGATCGTCGTGGCTCAGCCCTTCCTCACCGGCGCGCACCGCCGCCTGGTACAGGGCGCCGCGCAACTGGGTCACCTGGGCGAAGTCGTTGAAGTGCCCGGCCTGGAGCGAGGCGTCCTGCCGGTTGTCGACGAAGGTCAGGAGCTTGCGCGCCTCCTTGCCCAGGCTCTCCTCCGGCACCGCCCGCAGGGACTTCACGATCGACGCGGAGATCAGCGAGGTGGCCGAGGAACGCCCCTCCTGGTCCAGGGTCGCCAGCTTGGCGAAGTCCCGGCCGCGGGTCTGCTCGTAGGAGACCTGGCAGTGCACGCAGAACAGGAACGGCGCCGGGACGAACGCGGC
>NZ_JAANNX010000094.1:0-13781 GCF_013363615.1 Streptomyces sp. CAI-85
GCCTCGAAGGTGTTGCCGTGCATCGGGTCGGTGACCCAGGCGACGGTCGCGCCCGAGGCGGTGACCTTCTCCACCAGCTCCGGCAGCTTGTCGCGGACCTTGTCGGCGCCCATCCGGACGATGAAGGTCAGCCGGCCCGGCTCCCGGTCCGGGTCGAGACGCTCGATGTACTGGAGCGCGTCCTCGGCGGTGGTGGTCGGGCCGAGCTTGATCCCGATGGGGTTGCGGATCCGCGAGGCGAACTCGATGTGCGCGTGGTCGAGCTGCCGGGTGCGCTCACCGATCCACACCATGTGGCCCGAGACGTCGTACAGCTCGCCGGTGCGGGAGTCGACCCTGGTCAGCGCGGACTCGTAGTCCAGGAGCAGCGCCTCGTGCGAGGCGTAGAACTCGACCGTCTTGAACTCCTCCGGGTCGGTTCCGCAGGCCCGCATGAAGTGCAGCGCGTTGTCGATCTCGCGGGCGAGCTGCTCGTAGCGCTGGCCGGACGGGGACGACTTCACGAAGTCCTGGTTCCAGGCGTGCACCTGGCGCAGGTCGGCGTAACCGCCGGTGGTGAAGGCGCGCACCAGGTTCAGCGTGGACGCGGAGGCGTGGTACATCCGCTTCAGCCGCTCGGGGTCCGGGATCCGGGCGGCCTCGGTGAAGTCGAAGCCGTTGACCGAGTCGCCCCGGTAGGTCGGCAGCGTCACGCCGTCCCGGGTCTCGGTGGGCTTGGAGCGCGGCTTGGAGTACTGCCCGGCGATCCGCCCGACCTTCACGACCGGCACGGAGGCGGCGTACGTCAGCACGGCGCCCATCTGGAGAAGCGTCTTGAGCTTGGCTCGGATGTGTTCGGCACCGACGGCGTCGAAGGCTTCCGCGCAGTCGCCGCCCTGAAGGAGAAACGCCTCCCCCTTGGCAACGGCCGCCATACGGACGCGAAGCTGGTCGCACTCGCCCGCGAAAACGAGCGGCGGATACGACTCCAGCTCCGCAACGACTGAGCGCAGAGCCTCGGGGTCGGGGTACTCGGGCTGCTGCGCCGCGGGCAGGTCTCGCCAGGTCGCCTGAGCGGCGACGGCTTGGGAATCAGCGTTCACGGTCACACCCCCACATTACGGGGTCGTGTCGAGTCGTTTTCCCACGGCCCGACAGGTGAGACGCCCTCCCGCTCAGGTGCGCGTGGGGTAGGGTGCGACGCATGTTCGCGCTTTCGAACCGGAACTCCGTTCAGAACTGGTGGTGGACCGCTCATCCGGCGGCCCACTGACTGCGCGTACGTACGACTTCGCGAAGGCCGCCCGAGGGGCGGCCTTCGGTGTTTTCCGGGTCCGTTCCTCATCTCACGCTCCACCAGCGAGAAGGAGACGACCCCATGCACACGACGCCCATGCGTCTGCTGGACCTGCTCGACGACCCCCGCCCCTTCGCCCTGCTGCGCCGCCGCACGCCGGGCCATGACGAGCACACCGTGGAGCTGCTCCTCGGCCCGGTCGACGAGCGTGAGCGTCTCGCCGAGCTGCCCGACGAGTGCCTCGCGCTGGTGCCGTTCCGGCAGATCCGCGAGCGCGGTTTCGACGTCCGCGACGACGGCACCCCGCTGACCGTCCTGGTCCCCGAGGAGCGGTACGGGATCCCGCTCGCCGACGCGCTGGAGCAGCTCCCCGCGCACGAGGTGCGCGTCGGGGGCGGCGGGTTCGACGTGGACGACGAGGAGTACGGGGAGATCGTCGGCCGGGTGCTGCGGGAGGAGATCGGCGGGGGCGAGGGCGCGAACTTCGTGATCCGGCGGACGTACGAGGGGGAGATCGCCGGGTTCGGGCGGCGCGACGCGCTCGCGCTGTTCCGGCGGCTGCTGGAGGGCGAGCGGGGCGCGTACTGGACGTTCGTGGTGCACACCGGGGAGCGGACGCTGGTGGGGGCGAGCCCGGAGGTGCATGTGCGGATGTCCGGCGGGACGGTCGTGATGAACCCGATCAGCGGGACGTACCGCTATCCGGCCGAGGGCCCGGCCCCGGAGCATCTGCTCGGCTTCCTCGCCGACGGCAAGGAGATCGAGGAGCTGTCGATGGTCGTCGACGAGGAGCTGAAGATGATGTGCACGGTCGGCGACATGGGCGGGGTGGTGATCGGGCCCCGGCTGAAGGAGATGGCGCATCTCGCGCACACCGAGTACGAGCTGCGCGGGAAGTCCTCGCTGGATGTGCGGGAGGTGCTGCGGGAGACGCTGTTCGCGGCGACGGTGACCGGTTCGCCGGTGCAGAACGCCTGCCGGGTGATCGAGCGGCACGAGGTGGGCGGGCGCGGCTACTACGCGGGGGCGCTGGCGCTGCTCGGGCGGGACTCGGGCGGGGCGCAGACCCTGGACTCCCCCATTCTGATCAGGACCGCCGACATCGACGCGGGCGGGCGGCTGCGGGTGCCGGTGGGCGCGACGCTGGTGCGGGGTTCGGATCCGGCGGGCGAGGTCGCGGAGACGCACGCGAAGGCGGCGGGTGTGCTGGCGGCGCTGGGGGTGCGGCCGGGGCGGCCGCGGGCGGAGCACACCGGTGCCCGGCTGGCGGACGATCCGCGGGTGCGGGCGGCGCTGGACGGGCGGCGGGCCTCGCTGGCGCCGTTCTGGCTGCGGATGCAGGAGCGGTCCGGCGCGGTGGAGGGGCACGCGCTGGTGGTGGACGCGGAGGACACGTTCACGGCGATGCTCGCGCACCTGCTGCGCTCGGGCGGGCTGGAGGTGACGGTCCGGCGGTACGACGAGCCGGGGCTGCGGGAGGCGGTGCTCGGGCACGAGGGGCCCGTGGTGCTGGGTCCCGGGCCCGGTGACCCCTCGGATCCCGCCGATCCGAAGATGCGGTTCCTGCGGGAGCTGACCGGCCGGGTGCTGCGGGAGCACCGGTACGGGGTGCTCGGTGTGTGCCTGGGGCACGAGCTGATCGCGGCGGAGCTGGGGCTGGACCTGGTCCGCAAGCAGGTGCCGTACCAGGGGGCGCAGACCGTGGTGGATCTGTTCGGGCGGGCGGAGACCGTGGGGTTCTACAACAGCTTCGTGGCGCGGTGCGACGACGGGGCGGCGGCGCGGCTGGCCGGGCTCGGGGTGGAGGTGAGCCGGGCGGCGAACGGGGAGGTGCACGCGCTGCGGGGTGCGGGCCGGAGCGGCGGCACCTCCCGGACCGCACCCCTCGACGCGCCCCGCAACGCGCCCCGGAACGCGTTCGCCGGGGTGCAGTTCCATCCGGAGTCGGTGCTGACGCTGGACGGGGCGGCGATCGTGCGGGAGCTGGTGGCTCAGGTGCGCGGGACGAGCACGTTCTCGGAGCGGCGGCCGGCGCTGTAGTCCAGGACGTTCTTCACGGTGGCGTCGACGATCTGGCCGACGGCGTCCTCGGTGTAGTACGCCTGGTGGGAGGTGACCAGGACGTTGGGGAAGGTGACGAGGCGGGCCAGGGTGTCGTCCTCGACGGTCTCCAGGGACCGGTCGACGTAGAACAGGCCCGCCTCGGCCTCGTAGACGTCGAGTCCGACGCCGGCGAAGCGGCCCTCGCGCAGTTCGGAGACGAGGGCCGCGGTGTCGATCAGGCCGCCGCGGCTGGAGTTGACGAGGATCGCGTCGTCCTTCATGGCCTTGAGGGCGTCCGCGTCGATGAGGTGCTGGGTCTCGGGCATCAGGGGGACGTGCAGGCTGATCAGGTCGGACTCGGCGAGGAGCTGGTCCTTGCCGACGTACTTCATGCCGAGTTCCATGCAGGCGGGGTTCTCGGCGACGTCCCAGCCGAGGAGCCGCATGCCGAAGCCGTGGGCGATGCGGGCGAACGCCTCGCCGATCTTGCCGGTGCCGAGCACTCCGGCGGTGCGGCCGTGCATGTCGCGCCCCATCAGTCCGTCGAGGCGGAAGTCGAAGTCGCGGGTGCGGGTGGAGGCGCGGACGACCCGGCGGTTGACGGCCATGGCCAGGGTCCAGGCGAACTCGGCGACGGAGTACGGCGAGTAGTACGAGACCCGGGCGACGGTGAGGCCGAGGCGCTCGGCGGCGGCCAGGTCGATGTTGTTGAAGCCGGTGGAGCGCTGGGCGATCAGCCGGGTCCCGCCGGCCGCGAGGATCTCCAGGACGGGGCCGTCGAGGACGGCGTTGACACTGCTGGAGACGGCCTCGTAGCCGGCGGCGATGGGGGCGGTGTCCTCGTTGAGGAGGACGTCCAGGCAGCGGATGCCGTGGTGGCCGGCGAAGGCCCGCTCGATCAGGGGCTTCTCGTCGGCCTGGACGCCGAAGGCGAGGATCTCCATCACCGCTCCCTTTTCATGAGGTCGTTCGCCGAATATACGGCGCGGTGTCGGGGGTCAGCCGAAGAACACCCCCGCCTCGGCGTAGAGCTTCGGGTCCACCGTCTTCAGCCGGGCGGTCGCGTCGGCGATCGGCACCCGGACGATGTCGGTGCCGCGCAGGGCGACCATGACGCCGAAGTCGCGTTCGTGGACGGCGTCGACGGCGTGCAGGCCGAAGCGGGTGGCCAGCCAGCGGTCGAAGGCGCTGGGGGTGCCGCCGCGCTGGACGTGTCCGAGGACGGTCGTGCGGGCCTCCTTGCCGGTGCGCCGTTCGATCTCCTTGGCCAGCCACTCGCCGACGCCGGAGAGCCGGACGTGTCCGAAGGGGTCGAGGGAGCCGTCCTTGAGCACCAGGTCGCCGTCCTTGGGCATGGCGCCCTCGGCGACGACCACGATGGGCGCGTACGAGGAGCGGAAGCGGGAGGTCACCCAGGCGCACACCTGGTCGACGTCGAAGCGCTGTTCGGGGATGAGGATGACGTTGGCGCCGCCGGCCAGGCCGGAGTGCAGGGCGATCCAGCCGGCGTGACGGCCCATCACCTCGACCACCAGGACCCGCATATGGGACTCGGCGGTGGTGTGCAGCCGGTCGATGGCCTCGGTGGCGATGCCGACGGCGGTGTCGAAGCCGAAGGTGTAGTCGGTGGCGGACAGGTCGTTGTCGATGGTCTTGGGGACGCCGACGCAGGGCACGCCGTACTCGCCGGAGAGCCGGGCGGCGACGCCGAGGGTGTCCTCGCCGCCGATCGTGACGAGCGCCTCTATGCCCCGGCGGGCGAGGGACTCCTGGATCCGGCGGATGCCGTCCTCCTCCTTGAGGGGGTTGGCCCGGGAGGAGCCGAGGACGGTGCCGCCGCGCGGCAGGATGCCGCGCACCGCCGGGATGTCCAGGCGGACCGAGCGTCCTTCGAGGGGTCCCCGCCAGCCGTCCCGGAAGCCGATGAACTCATGGCCGTAGCTCTGGACGCCCTTGCGGACGACGGCCCGGATGACGGCGTTGAGGCCGGGGCAGTCGCCGCCCCCGGTCAGTACTCCGACGCGCATGGAACTGTCCCTTCGCCGCGGTTGCCTGACGAAGGGTCAGTGTGACGTGCGTCTCACTCGTCGTCGAGACCTCGCTCGATGGCGTAGCGGACCAGCTCGACCCGGTTGTGCAACTGGAGCTTGCCCAGGGTGTTCTGGACGTGGTTCTGCACGGTGCGGTGGGAGATGACCAGCCGCTCGGCGATCTGCTTGTAGCTCAGGCCCTTGGCGACCAGCCGCAGCACCTCGGTCTCCCGGTCGGTCAGCCGGGGCGCGTCCGGCTCGTCGGGGCCGGCCGCCGGGCCGGGGTCCGAGGCCAGCCTGCGGTACTCGCCGAGGACGAGTCCGGCCAGGCCCGGGGTGAACACCGGGTCGCCGACGGCCGTACGGCGCACCGCGTCGAGGAGTTCCTCGGTGGACGCCGACTTCAGCAGATAGCCGGTCGCGCCGGACTTCACCGCCTCCAGCACGTCGGCGTGCTCGCCGCTGGCGGAGAGCACCAGGACGCGCAGCGCGGGGTTCGCGGCGACGACCTCCTTGCAGACCTGGACGCCCGGCTTCGCGGGCAGGTTCAGGTCCAGCACGAGGACGTCGGGCGTGGTGGCCCGGGCCCGGCGCACGGCCTGTTCGCCGTCGCCGGCGGTCGCGACCACCTCGAAGCCGGCCGCCGCCAGGTCGCGGGCGACCGCGTCGCGCCACATGGGGTGGTCGTCGACCACCATGACCCTGATCGGGTCCCGCAGCTCACTCATCGTCGTTCCGCCTTCCCCCGGGAGACCTTCGGTACCGTCAGCTCGACCTCCGTGCCCTGCCCCGGGACCGAGATCAGCTCGGCGCTGCCGCCGAGATCGCGCAGCCGTCCCCGGATGGAGAGGGCCACGCCCATCCGCCCCTCGCCCTCGGCCTGGGCGAGCCGGCCCTCGGGGATGCCGGGGCCGTCGTCCCGGACGGTGACGATCACCGCGTCGGGTTCGTCCTCGACCAGGATCCAGGCCCGGGCGTCGTCGCCCGCGTGCCGGCGCACATTGTCCAGCGCGGCACCGACGGCCGCGGCCAGCTCCCGCGCGGCGGCCGGTTCCAGCGGCACCGGGGCGCCCGGTTCGGCGAGGCTGACCCGGGCGGCGGCGTACGGGGCGAGCAGGGTGCGCAGGTCCACGGGGCCGTCGTCGATGTCGTCGTCCGGTTCGTCGACGGCGATGACGACCGCGCCCTCGGCGGCGTCCCGCGAGACCCGGGAGACCGGCACCAGACCGCCCGAGACCAGGGTGCGCAGCGCGACCTCCTGCTCCCCCGCGAGCCGGCCCAGCTCGGCCGCCTCGCCGCCGAGGACCGCGCCGCGCCGCTGCACCATGGCCAGCACCTGGAGCACCCCGTCGTGGATGTCCCGGGCGAGCCGCTCCCGTTCCCGGGTGGCGGCCTCGATCTCCAGGGCGCGGGCCAGGGTGCGTTCGGAGGCGCGGGCGACCTCGACGACGTATCCGATGGCGATGGAGGCGACCCAGACCAGGATGACGTTGTGCACGGTGTCGCGGGCCGGGTGGCCGCGCTCGATCAGATTGGCGGCGGCGACCGGGGTGGAGGCGAACGCGGCCCAGCGCCAGCCGCCCTTGATGGCGAACGCCAGCACCGACCCGGCCGTCCATATCGACGGCAGGGTGGGGCCGCTGTCCTGGATGTGCTGGTCGGTCACGACCAGCGGGGTCAGGACGATGCCGGTCACCGCGACCACCAGGTCGAGGGCGAGGAAGCGTTTGGTGCAGGCCGCCGCGCTCTGCACCCGGGGCAGGGTGGCGAGCGTCCAGACGAACAGGACGGCGAAGTAGCCGATGGCGATGCCGGCCCGGTCGTAGTCGTCGTAGGAGAAGGCGAACAGGCCGACCGCGTACAGCATGGTGAGCACCCGGTAGCCGGCCAGGGCGCGCCACAGCGGCACCTCGACCGACATCCTCATGACTCTCTCGCGCCTGGCCATCCGTCCCCCCGCCCGTGTGACCGCCCGCCCCGGGCTACTGCTCTTGTTCCTTCTTCGCCTGGTCCTTCTCGGCCTGCGCGAGCGCCGCCTTCGCGGCCTTCTCGGCCTCCTTGCCGGCCTTCGCCGCCTCCGCGATCTGCCGCTTGGCGGCGGTCGCGTACATGTCGACGTACTCCTGGCCGGAGAGCTTCATGATCTCGTACATGACCTCGTCGGTCAGCGCGCGCAGCACGAAGCGGTCGTGGTCCATGCCCTGGTAGCGGCTGAAGTCCAGCGGCCGGCCGATGCGGATGCCGGGCCGCATCACCTTCGGCAGCACCTTGCCGGGCGGCTGGATCTTCTCGGTGTCGATCATGGCGACCGGGATCACGGGCGCGCCGGTGGCCAGCGCCACGCGGGCCAGACCGCCGGGCTTGCCGCGGTAGAGCCGGCCGTCCGGGGAGCGGGTGCCCTCCGGGTAGATGCCGAACAGCTCACCGCGCTCCAGGACGTCGATGCCGCTCTTGATGGCGGCCTCGCCCGCGCCGCGCGCGCCGGAGCGGTCCACGGGGAGCTGGCCGACGCCCTTGAAGAAGGCCGCCGTGAGCCGGCCCTTCACCCCGGGCGTGGTGAAGTACTCGGCCTTCGCGATGAAGGTGACCTTGCGGTCGAGGACCGCGGGCAGGAAGAACGAGTCGGAGAAGGACAGGTGGTTGCTCGCCAGGATCGCGGGGCCCTCGGCGGGGATGTTCTCCGCCCCCTCCACCCAGGGTCTGAAGGTGACCTTCAGCGGTCCTCCGATAGCGACCTTCATCGCGCCGTACAACAACCGAGTGCCTCCTGTGTGTGTAGATCAGACCTTAACCCGGAGCGGCGCCGATGAGCCCGACGGGCCTGGTCGGTGTCAGTGCGGTCGCGTACGGTGAATCTCACCGCACCCACTTCTCACGGACGGGAGACCGAAGTGCCGGTCCTTCCTGGAGCCGAGCCGTACCGCCACGAGGGCGGGGAGGTCGGGGTCCTCCTCTGCCACGGATTCACCGGTTCCCCCCAGTCGCTGCGCCCCTGGGCCCGGTATCTGGCCGGGCGCGGTCTGACCGTCTCGCTGCCGCTGCTGCCGGGGCACGGCACCCGCTGGGAGGACATGGCCCTCACCGGCTGGCCCGACTGGTACGCGGAGGTGGACCGTGAGCTGCGCGCCCTGCGCGCCCGCTGCTCGCGGGTCTTCGTGGCCGGGCTGTCGATGGGCGGCGCCCTGGCCCTGCGGCTGGCCGCGAAGCACGGCGAGGGGGTGGAGGGCGTGATCGTCGTCAACCCGGCGAACAAGGTGCACGGACTGTCGGCGTACGCCCTTCCGGTGGCCCGGCATCTCGTCCGGTCCACCGAGGGGATCGTCAGCGACATCGCCGCGCCGGGGCGGGTGGAGACGGGGTACGAGCGGGTGCCGCTGCACGCGGCGCACTCGCTGCGGATCTTCTTCCGTCAGGTGGACGGCGAGCTGCCGCAGGTCACCCAGCCGCTGCTGCTGTTGCGCAGTGCCGAGGACCATGTGGTGCCGGGGGCGGACTCGGCGCGGATCCTGAGCCGGGTGTCGTCCACGGACGTGACCGAGATCCTGCTGGAACAGAGCTACCACGTGGCAACGTTGGACCACGATGCGGACCGGATCTTCGAGGAGAGCTACGCGTTCATCGCCCGGATCGCGCCCAGTGTCGGCAAGGAAGGGACGGCCGTAGGTGGCTGAGCACGACTCCGACCGCGAGGACCGGGAGAACCGGGACGGGCGGGACGGGCGGGACGGTCCGGACGCCCGGGAGGGCCACGGGCCGCAGGAGCAGCACGTCCCCTTCGACGAGGCGGCCGCCTGGGCGGCGATCGTCGAGGGCTACGGCGAGGAGCCGCCGGACCCGCCGGGCGCCAAGCCCTTCCGGTCGGTCGAGGATCTCGCCCTGCTGGAGGTCCCGGCGGGCGACGACTCGGCCGGTCCGGCCGCGGACACCGTCGGCGGGGCCGGTCCGGATCCCGCCGGGGAGCCCGACCGGGGCCCGGGTGAGGGCGCGGAGCCGGGCAAGGAGCCGAAGGGGTCCGTGGAGAAGCCCGTCGCGGAGCCTGCCGACGAGCCCGCCTCGGAGCCTGTCGAGGAGCGGAAACCGGCCAAGCCGCTGGGCGGCTCCATCTCCTTCGCGCCCGGTGTCGGCCCGCGCGACTACACCGCCCCCGACCCGTCCGACGACGACTTCGACGCGGACGACGAGGGCCACTTCGTACCGCCGGAGCCGCCGCCGCTGCCCGAGGCCGACACCACCGCCAAGTTCGCCTGGCTCGGGGTGATCGGCGGTCCGGTCCTGCTGCTGCTCGCGATCCTGCTCGGCTGGGACATGACGTGGTGGCTGACCACGATCTGCATCGGCGGCTTCCTCGGCGGCTTCGCCACCCTGGTGGCCCGGATGGGGCCGGACGACGAGGACGACGACGATCCCGGGCGGGGAGCGGTCGTATAGCGCGCGGCTTACGCGGCGGGAACCCTGAGGGCGGCCAGGACCGGGAGATGGTCCGTGGCCGCCCTCAGGTCGTCCTCGGTGACTCCGGGCAGTCCGAGCGGCACCCCGCAGCCCAGCACCTCCACCCCCTTGGTCGCGAAGACGGCGTCGATCCTGCGGTCCGGTGCGCCGGCGGGGAACGTGTGCTCGGCGCCCCAGGGCGCGACCGTGCGGCAGTCCTGGAGTCCGGCGGCGAGCCGGGTGAAGGTGGCCCCGTCGGGCCGCTCGTTGAGGTCGCCGCCCGCGACGGCGTGCTCCACGCCCATCCCGGCCAGCCGGTCGAGCAGCATGCCGCCCTGTTCCGGACGCTCCCGGCGCTCCAGGCTCAGATGGCAGCTCAGGACGCCGAGCCGGGTGCCCGCGATCCGGACGACGGCGGTGGCGAATCCGCGCCGGTGCTGTCCGGGGGTGCGGGGCAGCAGCACGTCCTCGGTGCGGATCACTCGGGCGCGCAGGGAGCACAGGATCGCGGGGCCGGCCGCGGTGCCGCCGCCGGTGAGGATCACCAGATCGGAGGCGGCGGCGAGCCGGGCGAGTTTTTTGCGCCAGCGGAAGAAGATCGGGGACTCCTGGACGAGGACCAGATCGGGGGCGCAGGCGGTGACGACCCGGGCGACGGCGTCCGGATCGTCGCGCAGCGAGCGGACGTTGTAGCTGAGGACCCGGACGACGGCTGAACCGTCGGGCTCGGTGCGGGAGTTGGGCAGCGGCGAGGTCGTCGGCATGCCGATCAAGATACGCCGCTTGATCCCGTACGTCCGGAAATACGTCCGCAGACACCTCCGGAGACACCTCCGGAGAGGCTTCCGGAGACGCTTCCGGAAAAGCCGACGGGGGCCGCACGCGGCCCCCGCTCCACCCCCAGGGCGGTACGACTTCCTACGGTACGACTACATGATCGGGTCGGGTTCGCGGGCCAGGTCCGCCGCGCCCACCAGGCCCGCCTTGTTGCCGAGCTGGGCGGCGATCACATCGGCCACCGGCCGCCAGTTGCCGCCCACCAGCCAGCGCTTGTAGGACTTGCGGATCGGGTCCAGGACCAGGTCGCCCTCGTCCGAGAGACCGCCGCCGACGATGAACGCGGACGGGTCGAACAGCGAGGCGAGGTCGGCGAGACCGGCACCGGCCCAGCGGGCCAGCTCGCGGTAGGAGTCGACGGCGACCGGGTCGCCCTGGCGGGCGGCCATCGAGATGTGCTTGCCCTCGATGCCGTCCGGCGTGCCGTCGCCCAGGCCCAGCAGGGCCTCGGCACGCTCGGGGGTGGCGTTGGCGCGCTGCTTGGCGTAGCGCACGAGGGCGCGGCCGGAGGCGTACTGCTCCCAGCAGCCCTGCGAGCCGCAGCCGCACAGCAGACCGTCCGGCACCATGCGGATGTGGCCGAACTCGGCGGCGACGCCGAAGTGGCCGCGGCGCAGCTTGTTGCCGATGATGATGCCGCCGCCGAGGCCGGTGCCGAGCGTGATGCAGATGACGTTGCGGTGGCCCTTGCCCGCGCCGAACTTGTACTCGCCCCAGGCGGCGGCGTTGGCGTCGTTCTCCACGACGACCGGGAGGCCGACGCGGGCCTCGACCTCCGCCTTGAGCGGTTCGTTGCGCCAGTCGATGTTGGGTGCGAAGTAGACGGTGGAGCGCTGCCGGTTGACGTAACCGGCCGCGCCGATGCCCACACCGACGATGTCGTGACCCGCTCGCGCCCCCTCCACCGCGGAGGCGATGGCGTCCACGATGGCCTCGGGCGTGCTGGGGGTCGGCACCTTGAAGGTCGAGAGGATGTTGCCTTCCTCGTCGACCACGCCGGCCGCGATCTTCGTGCCGCCGATGTCGACGCCGATGGTGAGTCCCATGAATCCCTCAGTTTCGGTCGAGCCCCGCTACGGCCAACCGTACCCGAGGCCCTGCCGTGGGATTCCCGTCGTCCGCCCAGCGGGCGGTGCCCCGGCCCTGGGAGAGCCGGGGAACGACACGCTCCGGTCAGTCCAGATCGATGCGCTGGCCGGGACCGGACTCGTCGCCCCGGTCGTCGTGCCGGCCGTCGCCGCGCTCGTCGTCCAGGTCGCGGGCGTCACGCGGGCGGCGCTCGCCGGTGGTCCAGCGGTGCTCCTGCTGCTGGACCGCGGAGCGGTAGGCGGCGAGGAGTTCGTTGCCGGCCGCCGCGAGGTGGTCGAAGACGTCCGGGTTGCGCTCCACGACCGGCTCGACCGCGGCCCTGGCCTGCTGGACGACCTGGCGCACCATCTGCTGGGCGGCCGGTCCCGCGACCGCGCCGAGCAGCGGGGACTGGAGGGTGGAGAGCTTGTCGGTGACGGCGTCGACGAGCTTGCGCAGCTCCTCGGCGGCCGAGCCCTGCGGCCGGTCCTGTCCGGAGCGGCGGCGCTCCTTCTCGCGCGCGAGGTCCTCGGCGCAGGCGGTGGCCCAGGCGTCGTCGTCGGTGGCCCGGGGCTCCGGTGCGACGGTGTCCTCCGGGACGGCCTCTTCCCCGGCGGCGTCGGGCGTCGGACGCTCTTCGCTCATGACGGCCTCCCGGTGACCCTGCTCCTGCGACGCGTGCGCGGCGACTGCCACGGCGGTCGACGCGTGTGCGGCCGCCGCCGACGGCGGCCCGCCCCTACGACGTTACCCGAACGGCGGTACGCGGTTCACCCGCCGCGGGGCCACAGTCCGGGATCCGGCGCGAAGCGGATGCGCAGCTCCCCGTCGCGCAGGGCCGCGCCGTCCACGGCGCACCGGCGCAGCGCGGAGGGCAGCGGGACGATCCGGCGGAAGGGCCCGGCGGTGACGACGAGTTCGTCGCCGCGCCGGACGAGGTCGAGTTCCTCGCGTATGGCGCCGGGCAGCGGCAGGTGCCAGACGAGGACCCCGTCCGCCGCGAGCCGGTCGGCGACGGGCCACTCGACCGGGTGCGCCCCGGTGTCGACGGCGGGCACGGCGAGCGCCGTGAGGTCGTCGGCGCCGCGCGGGTCGTGGCCGAGGTGGGCGACGGCGCGGGCCCCGGCCCACTCCGTCAGGGTCTTGCGCTGCTGGGCGGCGAGCCGGCCGAGCGGATGCCCGGGGTCGTCGTCGGCGGTGTCCGGCAGCACCCGGTTGGCGACCAGGGACTCGACGGGCAGCGCGCGCAGGGCGAGGGCGAGCCGGGCGTCGCGGACGGCGTCGGCGCCGGCCGGACCCGGTTCGGCGACCAGCCGTACGGCGGTGTGCCGGTCGGCGAGGACGGCCTGGACGGCGGCCAGCTCCAGGTCCCAGCGGGCGGTGGTCTCGTACAGCCACTCGGCGGGCATGGGGACGCCGGCCAGGCGGCCGAGGACGGGGCGCAGGGCGCGGGCGGCCTGGCGTTCGGGCGGGAGCAGCCGGCGCAGATAGCGGCGCAGTTCCTCGGGCAGGGCGAGCAGGGCGAGGGCCTGCGGGAGCGGCGGCAGGTCGACGACGAGGAGGTCGTGGGTCTCGGCGAGGGCGGCGTCGCGCAGCGCGCGCAGCAGGGTCAGCTCCTCCGCGCCGGGCAGCGGGGTGACCTCCTCGGGGTCGAGCCGGGAGGCGCCGAGCAGGTCGAGGACGCCGGTGGCGCGCTCCTGGAACGAGGCGAGGTCGTCGCGGAATCCGGCGCCCGCGTCGGGCCGCCAGGCGGTGAGCCCCGGGGCGGCCCGGACCGGCTCGCGGCCGGTCGGTACGCCCAGCGCGGCGCCGAGGCTGTCGGTGCGGTCGGCACTGAGGACGAGGGTCCGGGTGCCGGCCGCCGCGGCGCGCTGTGCGGTGGCGGCGGCGACGGTCGTCCGTCCGCTGCCGCCGGGGCCGGTGATCAGGAGGGTGCGCATGGGGGTGAACCGTACCGTCGGCGGGGTCTCGCGAAGGGCCGCGGACTACAGGTCCTTCGACTCCACGCGCTTCTTCAGTCCGGCCAGCGCCCGGTCGATGATGACCTTCTCGGCCTTGCGCTTGATCATGCCGAGCATGGGGATCTTGACGTCGACGGT
>NZ_JAANNX010000270.1:0-540 GCF_013363615.1 Streptomyces sp. CAI-85
GTCATCAAGCTCGCCGACCGCCTGCACAACATGCGCACCATGCGCTACCTCAAGCGCGAGAAGCAGGAGAAGAAGGCGCGCGAGACCCTGGAGATCTACGCGCCGCTCGCCCACCGCCTCGGCATGAACACCATCAAGTGGGAGCTGGAGGACCTCGCCTTCGCGATCCTCTACCCCAAGATGTACGACGAGATCGTACGGCTGGTGGCCGAGAGGGCTCCCAAGCGTGACGAGTACCTGGCCATAGTGACCGACGAGGTCCAGTCCGATCTGCGCGCCGCCCGCATCAAGGCGACCGTCACCGGCCGGCCCAAGCACTACTACAGCGTCTACCAGAAGATGATCGTCCGCGGCCGGGACTTCGCGGAGATCTACGACCTGGTCGGCATCCGCGTCCTGGTGGACACCGTCCGCGACTGCTACGCGGCCCTGGGCACCGTCCACGCCCGCTGGAACCCGGTTCCGGGGCGGTTCAAGGACTACATCGCGATGCCCAAGTTCAACATGTACCAGTCGCTGCACACGACGGTCATCGGACCC
>NZ_JAANNX010000271.1:0-537 GCF_013363615.1 Streptomyces sp. CAI-85
GAGCGCACCAACGCCAACGGCTCCAAGAAGTTCCGCGAGGCCATGCTGGAGGGCCGCTGGGACGACTGCGTCGAGATGGCCCGCGACCAGATCCGCGAGGGCGCGCACCTGCTCGACCTGTGCGTCGACTACGTCGGCCGCGACGGCGTCGCCGACATGGAGGAACTCGCCGGCCGCTTCGCCACCGCCTCCACCCTGCCGATCGTCCTGGACTCCACCGAGGTCGACGTCATCCGCGCCGGCCTGGAGAAGCTCGGCGGCCGCGCCGTGATCAACTCCGTGAACTACGAGGACGGCGACGGCCCCGACTCCCGCTTCGCCAAGGTCACCCGCCTCGCCCAGGAGCACGGCGCCGCGCTGATCGCCCTCACCATCGACGAGGAGGGCCAGGCCCGCACCCCCGAGAAGAAGGTCGAGATCGCCGAACGGCTGATCGACGACCTCACCGGGAACTGGGGCATCCGCGAGGAGGACATCCTCATCGACACCCTGACCTTCACCATCTGCACCGGCCAGGAGGAGTCCCGCGGCGACGGC
>NZ_JAANNX010000272.1:0-535 GCF_013363615.1 Streptomyces sp. CAI-85
ACCGTCTGGCGGGCGATCTGCTTGGCCATGTCCCAGTTCACCGGGCCGCCCTCGTAGGAGAGCATCTGGCCGAGCTGCTGGAACGCGGCGCCCAGGTCGGTGGGGTTCAGCGAACCGAACATGGCGGCGAGCGGATTGTCGGCACCCGGGGCGCCGAAGCCTCCGGCTCCGGGCATCCCGCCGAAACCGAACGGGTTGGCCGGTCCCTGACCACCACCGCTCTGCTGGTCCTTCTTCTTGCCCTCGTCGCCGTCCTCCGGCTCCTCCGGCGGAAGGCCGAATCCGAATGGGGTGTCACTCACGGGGTTCCTCGGCTGGTAAGGCCGCCGGTTCTGGTCCGGCAGCGCGGCTGCCCTGCAACACCCAGCGTAGACACCCCGGGGCCCGATCGGGCCTCGGTGCTTCGCCGACTCCTGGCCTGCGGCAGGATGGATGCCACCTGGTACGTACGCGTCCGTCGCGCCCGTATGCCAAGACAACCGCTGGAGACACCTGGTGAGTTCCCCAGATCCGCAGGTTCGCGCAGCGCGAAACC
>NZ_JAANNX010000273.1:0-533 GCF_013363615.1 Streptomyces sp. CAI-85
ACGCCCCCGTAGCTCAGGGGATAGAGCAACGGCCTCCGGAGCCGTGTGCGCAGGTTCGAATCCTGCCGGGGGCACACTGTGTAAGTGTGTCCAAGACCCCGTCACCAGCGGAAACGCTGGAGCCGGGGTCTTCGCGTATGTGCAGGCAAGTGCCGCAGAAAGCAGCCGTTTGCCACTGATCACGTTGTAATGGCGTGTTGATCTTGGAGGGCTCCGCGGCAGTTCAGCGGGGGTTTCGAAGGCCCTCAGCGCGGCTCTGTGGACTATTCGTGGACGGACGGAAGCCCCGGATCTTTCCGGGGCTCCGTTGGTCGCGCTCGACTTCAGCTCGCGGTGTCGTCCTCCCCGAGCCCCTGCATGATCCGGTCGTTCATCTCTTGCTCCTGGCCGTCGATGCACTTGGCATAGATCTTCAGGAGGACGTCCACCGAGTGGCCGGCGCGGGCGGCGACCTCAGGGGCGGGCACTCCCGAGTTGAGCCACTGGGAGACGCCCGCGTGCCGGAGGTCGTACGGCCGGAAGGCCAGGACCGA
>NZ_JAANNX010000274.1:0-530 GCF_013363615.1 Streptomyces sp. CAI-85
TAGTCGCACTGGGCGGCGAGCTGGCGGTACGCCTCGATCATCACGACCGGGTCGTTGTGCTTGACCGAGATCTTGATGTCACGGAAGTCGTGCTCCTCGAAGAGGGACGCCTCCCACAACGCCGACTCCACCAGCGCCTCGGGCGTCGCCTTGCCGTACTTCTGGAGCAGACGCCGGTCCAGCGAACCGGCGTTCACACCGATGCGGATGGGAGTGCCGTGGTCGCGCGCGGCCTTGGCGATCTCCTTGACCTTGTCGTCGAACTGCTTGATGTTGCCCGGGTTCACCCGCACCGCCGCACAGCCCGCCTCGATCGCCGCGAACACGTACTTCGGCTGGAAGTGGATGTCCGCGATCACCGGGATCTGCGACTTGCGGGCGATCGTGGACAGGGCGTCCGCGTCGTCCTGGGTGGGGCAGGCGACGCGGACGATCTGGCAGCCGGACGCGGTCAGCTCGGCGATCTGCTGGAGCGTCGAGCCGATGTCGGACGTACGGGTCGTGGTCATGGACTGCACGGAGACCGGGGC
>NZ_JAANNX010000028.1:0-71706 GCF_013363615.1 Streptomyces sp. CAI-85
CGGCGATGGTGGCGGCCTCGGCCTCGGCGGCGTACCCGCCCTTGGTGAGGAACTCGGTCTCCTGGCGCTCGTACTGCCGCAGGGCCTTCTCGCGGGTGGCGCCCTGGCCGACGGCGATCCGCTGTTCGTTCTCGCGCATCTTGCGGATGAGGAGGTCGAGGCCGCGCGCGGACAGGATGCGGTCGCGGGCGAGGACGTCGAGGTCGCCGGTGCGGGGGTCCTGCGGGAGGTAGCCGACCTCGCCGGAGCGGGTGACCTGGCCCGCGGCGGGCATGCCCTCGCCGGCCAGGACCTTGGTCAGGGTCGTCTTGCCCGCGCCGTTGCGGCCGACCAGGCCGATGCGGTCGCCCTTGGCGACACGGAAGGAGGCGCTTTCGATGAGGATGCGGGCACCGGCGCGCAGCTCGATGCCGGAGGCGGAGATCACGGTCAGACTCCTGTGCGGGGTCGGTGGCGGGATGGGCGGCTGAGGACGTTCCCGCCGTCTAATGCGCGAGGAGAATGGCCATGGGGCCAGTCTAACGGGACCGTGCAAGCAGTTTTCTGCGTTCGCGTGTTCGATCAAGGGCCGGTCCGGGCGGTGGTCCCGTCACGCCGGGGCGTTGTCAGTGGCGGCTGTCACACTGGGCGGCGGATGACATTTCCGGCGGTGGCCCCGGTGGCCACACATGAGGAGTGATCGGCATGACAGGGACGCAGGGCGCCCGACCGGGCATCTGTCCGACACTGCTGTACGCCGACGCGAAGGCGGCGGTCCGGCAGCTCACGGAGGCGTTCGGCTTCACCGAGCTGTCGGTGTACGAGGGCGAGGACGGCGCGGTGCTGCACGCCGAGCTGGCCCAGGGCAACGGCGTGGTGATGCTGGGCTCGAAGGGCCGCGGCGGGGTCTTCGACGCGGCGATGAAGGACGCGGGCCCCGCCGGGGTGTACGTGGTGGTGGACGACGTGGACGCGCACCACCGCCGGGCCGTGGAGCAGGGCGCGGAGATCCTGATGCCCCCGACGGACCAGGACTACGGCTCCCGCGACTACATGGCGCGGGACGCCGAGGGCAACATCTGGAGCTTCGGCACGTACGCGCCGGATCTCCAGGGCTGAGCCGCCGGGCGGGGCCGGGCGGCCCGGCTCAGCTTCCGCCGGTGTGCACCTGGAAGGCGGCCCGGCGGACGGCCTTGGCCAGCGCCGGGTCGGGGTGCGCGGCGGCGAGCGCGACCAGGACCTGCACGGTGCGCGGGTGTCCCACGGCCCGCACCTCGTCCAGGAGCGCGGGCACGGTCGGCTGGAGCGCGGACTCCAGATGCCGTACCAGCATCGGGGCCTCGCCGTGGTCGGCGACGGCCGCGGCGGTGTCCACCCACAGCCAGGTGGCCTCCTGGCGCGTGAGCACCTCGTGCGCGTCCTCGGCGTCCACGCCGTCGTGCTCGGCCAGCCACAGCAGGGCGTAGGGCCGCAGGGCGGGCTCGTCGACGGCGGCGCGGACCTCGGCCTCGGCGGGGGCGCCGACGACGCGCAGCGCCTCGAAGGCGAGGCCGCGCAGCAGGGCGTCCTCGCCGCGGGCGGCGGCCAGGAGTTCGGTGACGGCGCCGCCGACGGTCCGGGCGGCGAGCCAGGCGCGGTACTCGGCGCGGGCCGCGTTGGGGCGGAGCTGGGCGCAGCCGCGCAGCATGTCCTCGGCCGCCTGCTCGATGTTGCCGGCGGGGCTCTGCGCGGCGACGCAGATCTGCTCCAGCTTGACCCAGACCGCCCAGTTGCCGAGCGGGGTGAGGGTGGCCTGGCCGGCGCCGCAGGTCAGCGCGCCCACCGAGGCGAGGGCGTGCAGGGCCCAGTCGAGGAGGGGGGCGAGTTCGGCGTCCCGGGCGGGCTCCGCCGGGTCGGTGTCGGCGGCGGGCGCGGCGGCCGCGGGGCTGACGGCGTCGGCGGCGTAGGGGACCTCGCAGCGCTCGGTGCGCAGTTCGGTGACGCGCTGGCGCAGCAGGTCGAGGAGCTGCTCCACGGGCACGGGGCCGGCGGAGAGCTGGAGGAAGGAGAGCACCTGCGGCATGGCCGAGACGACCTCGGCGACGGCGGCGGGCTCCTCCCCCGCGGGTTCGGGGGTGGCGAGCGACCAGGCGTCGAAGAGGGCGACCCAGCCGCGGAGCACGGCGCCGTCGTCGCGGTTCCAGGCGCGCAGCCGCCAGCCGGGGCGGGCGCTGTCGCCGTGCACCTCGATGAGTCCGGCGAGGCGGGCGATGTCCCAGTCGTGGCGGACCTGGTCCCGGGTCAGGCCCAGATCGCGGGCCGCGCGTTCGGCGGACGGGTCGGACAGGGTGGCCTTGCCGTCGGCGGTCGCGGCGTCACGGCCGGGGCCGAGGGCGCTGTCGGCCCAGCGGGCGACACGGGCCGCGGCGGCCAGACCTGAGCGTGCCATTCTGGCCAGCTCCGCCGGGGCCGGAGTGCCTTCCGGGGGGCGGGGCGCGGGGCGGCGCGGGCGCCGCTCGTTCACAGCGGTGGGGGCGGCGGCCAGGGGTCGCGGGCGGACGAGTCGAAGCCTGGAGTCGCGCGGGATACGGGACGTCACGGGTGCAGTCTTCCGGTTGACGGTCCGAAAACCCAAACGGAATGTCACGGCGGGCGACGGGACTGGCCAACGCACGGCGTGCGCGGGGGCCCGCCGGGGCCGGTTCAGGCCAGTGGTACGGCCTTAAACGGAACCTTCGGGGACGGTCCTCGCGGCCGCTCAGCTCAGGGGGATGAGGAAGCGGCGCAGGGTCTCCTCGTAGTCCTTCGGGCCGGCGTTCCACATCGCGGCGTGCGGGGCCCGGGCGACGGTGTGCAGGGAGACCAGGCCGGGGCGGCGGGCGGCGAGCCGGCGGGACGCCTCCCAGGGGGCCACGGTGTCGTCGGGGCCGTGGAAGACGAGGGTCGGCACCCGCAGTCCGGCGGCCGGGTCGGCGCCGTCGCCCGGGTCGCCGGAGCCGCCGGGGCCGTCGTGCAGTCCGGTGCGGCCCTGGGCGGCGCGGACGGCGAGCGGCAGCAGGACACCGGGGGTGTGCCTGGCGGCGGCCAGGGCGCGCAGGGTGGCCTGCCAGTCGAGCACCGGGGAGTCCAGGACGAGCCCGGAGACCCGGTCGCGCAGTCCGGAGTGGGCGGCCGCGCGCAGGGCCATGGTGGCGCCGGTGGACCAGCCGAGCAGGACGACGCGTTCGGCGCCGTAGCGGACGGCGTAGCGCATCGCGGCGTCCAGGTCGCGCCACTCGGTCTGGCCGAGGTGGTTCAGTCCGTCCGGCGGGCGGGGCGCGCCGAGGTCGCCGCGGTAGGAGAGGGCGAGGACCGGGAAGCGGCGGCCGTGCAGGAAGTCCAGGAGGTTCAGGGCGTGTTCGCGGGTGGCGGCGAGGCCGTGCACGGCGATCACCCAGGTGCTCCGGGCGCCCGGCACGAACCAGGCGGGCAGCGGGCCCAGTTCGCCGGGCACGTCGACGTCGGCGTGGTCGAGGCCGAGGGCGGCGCTCGGGTTGCCGACGTAGAGGTTGGGGGTGAGCCACACCGCGTCGCCGGGGCTCAGGCTGCCGTGCGTGACGCGTTCCAGACGGCGTACGACGGTGTCGGCGGAGCCGGCGGCCTCGGGCAGCACGGGCCCGACGACCGCGTGGGAGCCGTCACCCGCGAGCCCGTAGGTGCCGGGGCGCAGGCTGGCCAGATGGCGGGTGAGGGCGATCTGGCCCGCGGCGGTGCCGTGCACGGTGAGCCGGGGTTCGGTGGGCAGGGGCCGCCCGGGCGGCGCCTTCAGCGCGGCGTCGCTGGCGAGCCGCCCGGCGGCGACACTCGCGGCGCCGGCGGCCAGGGCTGCGGTGACGGCGGCGGCCGTCGCGGTGACAGTGCGCACCCGTCCAGTGTCCTGGCCAATCCTCTTGGCGGCCAGTGGAGGGCGGGGCCGGGGGGGCGTGCGGGGTGGTGCGGCGGGTCTCAGGGGCCGGGGGGCGTGCGGCTGAGCGGGTGTCCCGGGGGGCGGCGTGGATACAGGGGGCACAGAAGGCACCCCGGTTGCGGGGTCCGTACTGGGCAGGGGGCGAGCGGGGCATGGCGGCGCCCAGGCGGAGGGCATGCAAGGCGCGGCAGACTCCCGGGCGCGAGGGGCACAGGGCACGGCGGGCACCCTGGCGGGGGCATGCGGGTGGCGGGCACCCTGGCGGGGCCCGAGCAAGGCACAGCGGCTCCCGGACGAGGGGGCGGCCAAGGCTCGGCGGACACCCGGACACCCGGACACAAGACGCGAGCAAGGCGCGGCGGACTCCCGCACGGAGGGCCCACCGGTGCCGGGCACCCGGGCGCGAAACCCGAGCCAGGCGCGGCTCCCAACACGGGGCATCCGCAGGGCACGGCAGACCCCAGCGCGGGGGGCTTGCGCGTGGCGGGCAGCCGGGGCGCGGGACTGAGAAGGCGCGGCAGCTCTTGGGCGGGGGCGCGAAAGGCTCGGCAGGCACGCGGAGCACAGGGCATGGCAGGCACCCCGACGCACAAGCGAGGCGGCGCGGATTTCCGGGCGGGGGCCGCCTGCCGGCACGGCGGGCGGCCGGCGCCGGGGCGGGCGAGGCACGGCAGGTGCCCCGGCAGCCGGCAGGTGCCCCGGCAGCCGTAGGGGTGGGGTCAGCTCGGCTGGCCGTAGGTGCGCAGGCGGGTGGTCGCGTCCGTGATCTGGGCCTCCGTCAGGAGGGACGGGGTGTGGTGGGGGACCGAGGACGCCTTGAGCCAGACGCTGCACATCCATTCGAGCTGGGCCGTGCGGTCGTAGGCCAGGTCGAGGGTGGTGCCGTAAGTGAGCGTGCCGTGGTTGCGGAGGAGGCAGCCGGTGCGTCCTTCGAGGGCGCGCAGGACGTGCTCGGCCAGTTCCGGGGTGCCGTAGGGCGCGTAGAGGGCGACGCGGACCGGGCCGCCGAGGGCGCCCGTCATGTAGTGGACGGACGGGAGTTCGAGGACGAGCGTGGAGACGGCGGTGGCGTGGACGGCGTGCGTGTGGACCACGGCGCGGGCGTCGGTCGTGGCGTACACGGCGAGGTGCATGGGCAGTTCGCTGGTCGGGACGAGGGTGCCGAGCACCTGCCGCCCGGTGAGGTCGACGCCGGTGACGTCGTCCGGGGTGAGCCGGTCGTAGGGCACCCCCGACGGGGTCACCAGCACGGTGTCGCCGACGCGCACCGAGACGTTGCCCGAGGTGCCGACGACGAGGCCGTCCGCGACCGTGCGGCGGGCCGCCGTCACCAGGGCCTCCCAGGCGTCCGTCTCCTCGGGGAGCGGGTCCCGCCGACGCTGTCCGTACCGCTGTTCAGCCATGCCCCGATCCTGCCAGCGCACGGCCTTTCATCGCATACAACACCGGCCGGATCACGCATCGTGGAGCACCCGCTACGGGCCGCCGCGATATGGGGTGACGACCCCCGGATGTGGACACCGCAGAGACCGCCTCAGTTCACCTTCCGTTCACCCAGGTTGCCTACGGTCAGCCGACCAATGACTTCGAAAGATTGCCTGGGTAAATGGAAAACTTCTCGCTGATCCTCGCGATTGTGGTGGTCACCGCACTCGCGTTCGATTTCACGAATGGTTTTCACGACACCGCCAACGCGATGGCCACCACCATCTCGACCGGTGCGCTCAAGCCCAAGGTCGCGGTGGCCATGTCCGCCGTGCTGAACCTTGTGGGCGCTTTCCTCTCCGTGGAGGTCGCCAACACGATCTCCAAGGGTCTCGTCGACGAGACCGGCATCCGTCCCGAGGTCATCTTCGCCGCCCTGGTCGGCGCGATCCTCTGGAACCTGCTGACCTGGCTGGTGGGCCTGCCCTCCAGCTCCTCCCACGCCCTCATGGGCGGTCTGATCGGCGCCACCATCGCCTCCGCGGGCATGGGCGCGGTCCACGGTGACGTCCTGGTCACCAAGGTCCTGATCCCGGCGATCGCGGCCCCGCTGGTCGCGGGCGTCGCCGCGATGCTCGCCACCCGGCTCTCCTACCGCCTGGGCAGGAAGGCCGACGGCAAGGCGGCCGAGAAGGGCTACCGGGCCGGCCAGATCGCCTCCGCGGGCCTGGTCTCCCTCGCCCACGGCACCAACGACGCCCAGAAGACGATGGGCATCATCACCCTGGCCCTGGTGGCCGGCGGTGCCGTCGCCCCCGACTCCGACCCGCCGCTGTGGGTCATCCTCACCGCCGGCCTGGCCATCGCGCTCGGCACCTACCTCGGCGGCTGGCGCATCATCCGCACCATGGGCAAGGGCCTCACCGACCTCCAGCCGCAGCAGGGCTTCGCCGCCCAGACCAGCGCCGCGACGGTCATCCTGGCCTCCTCCCACCTGGGCTTCTCCCTCTCCACCACGCACTCGGTCTCCGGTTCCGTGATGGGCGCGGGCCTCGGCCGCAAGGGCGGGGTGGTCCGCTGGTCCACCGCGACCCGGATGTTCGTCGCCTGGGGCCTCACGCTCCCGGCCGCCGCCCTGGTGGGCGCGCTCGCCGAGTACGTGACCGGCTTCGGCTCCTGGGGCACCGCGGTGGTCGCGGTCTTCCTGATCGCCTCCAGCGCCGCCATCTGGAAGATCTCCCGCCGTGAGCACGTCGACCACACCAACGTCAACGACCATCCGGACGAGCCGGCCGGTGTCGTCACCACCGCCATCGCCGCGGTGACCCCGCCGCCCACCGCAGCCATGACCGAGTCGGCTCACGAGCCGGTCTCCGAGACCCTGACCGCCACGATCGCCTCCCCGGCGACCGAGCCGGCGGCCTCACCCGCCCCCACGGTCTAGGGCCAAGCCCCGCCCGGATACGCAGGAACGCGAAGGAACAGCATCCCTATGAAGATCGACTGGGCAGCCCTGGGCTCCGTCTTCGGCGTCAGCCTCGTGGTCACCGTGGCCCTCGTGGGCCTCTTCACCCTCGGCATCATGGCCCTCTCCCACCGCGAACGGGCCACCGCGCGGGGCGGCTCCGCCACCCTCGCCCTCACCGGCGCGTACGCCTGCTTCGCGGCGTGCACGGCCGCGGTGGCCTACGGGATCTCGCTGATCGTGGCCTGAGGCCACGACGACCGTCCCCGGGCGCGCCCGGTCCGGCCCCTTCCCGGGGTCCCGGACCGGGCGCGCCTTCGTGTGCGGCCCGGTCCGCGGACGGGCGGTGTGGGGTTCTGCACACTCTCCCCCCGCAGGTCAACGGCAAGTTGACGGCCCTTCGGGGCCCGTGGTGGACTGCCGGGGCCAGCTACGGCGGCAGAAGAGGAAGCCGGTGCGAATCCGGCGCGGTCCCGCCACTGTCACCGGGGTAGGAACCCCCGGGAGCCAGGAACTCTCACCGCCGGTCTCGTCGAACCAGGGCGCGGACACCCTGAGTGAGGACATATCGCCATGCGCGCTCGGTCGTTGAGGTACCGCACCAGGCCACTGCCCGGCCGCACGGCCGGCTGAGCCGGTGCGTGCCGACCGCGTCCACGCGTACGGCGCCGCGCTCGGCCTCCTCGGCGACCTGCTCCTCGGCGATCCCCGCCGGGGTCATCCGGTCGCCGGATTCGGGCGGGCCGCCGGTGCCGTGGAGCGCGTGCTGTGGCGCGACCACCGGGGCCGGGGCGCCCTGCACACCCTGGTGTGCGCCGGGGGCGCCGTAGCGCTCGGGGCCGCCGCCTCGCGCGCCGTGCGCTCCTCCCCCGCCGGGTCCGTCGCCCTCACCGCCGCCGCCACCTGGGCCGTCGTCGGCGGCACCTCCCTCGCGCGCGAGGCACGGGCCGTCGGGCAGGCCCTGGAGAGCGGGGACGTCGACGCGGCGCGGGCCCGACTGCCGCATCTGTGCGGGCGCGACCCGCAGGCCCTGGACGCCGACGGGATCGCCCGCGCCGTGGTCGAGTCCGTCGCCGAGAACACCTCCGACGCCGTCACCGGGGCCCTGGTGTGGGGAGCGGCCGCCGGAGTGCCCGGGCTGCTCGGGTTCCGGGCCGTCAACACGCTGGACGCCATGGTCGGACACCGCTCGCCGCGCCATCTGCGCTTCGGGTGGGCGTCCGCGCGCCTGGACGACCTCGCCGGCTGGCCGGGGGCACGGCTCACCGCCGTCCTCGCCGCCCTCGCGGGGGACGATCCGCGGGGCGCCGTACGGGCCTGGCGGGACGACGCCCACCGGCATCCCAGTCCCAACGCCGGGCCCGTGGAGGCGTCCTTCGCGGGGGCGCTCGGGGTGCGGCTCGGCGGGACGCTGTCGTACGGGGGCCGGGTCGAACACCGGCCGGTGCTGAACCAGGAGGGGCGTTCCGTGGAGGTCAAGGACATCGAGCGGGCGGTACGGCTGTCCCGCCGGGTCGCGCTGCTCGCGCTCGGCGTCACCGTCGCCGGGCGGGCCGCCGCCGCGCGGGTGCGGGGGCGGGCGTCATGACGGGCGGGGGGCTGCTCGTCGCCGGCACCACGTCCGACGCGGGCAAGAGCGTCGTCACCGCCGGGATCTGCCGGTGGCTGGTGCGGCAGGGGGTGAAGGTCGCGCCGTTCAAGGCGCAGAACATGTCCCTGAACTCCTTCGTGACGAAGGAGGGCGCCGAGATCGGGCGCGCCCAGGCCATGCAGGCGCAGGCGTGCCGGATCGAGCCGAGCGCGCTGATGAACCCGGTGCTGCTCAAGCCCGGCGGGGAGCGCAGCAGCCAGGTCGTGCTGCTCGGCAGGCCGGTCGGCGAGATGAGCGCGCGCGGCTACCACGGGGGCCGTCAGCAGCGGCTCCTCGGGACGGTCGTCGACTGTCTGGCCGAGCTGCGCGGCACGTACGACGCGGTGATCTGCGAGGGGGCGGGCAGTCCCGCCGAGATCAACCTGCGGCGCACCGACATCGTGAACATGGGCCTCGCGCGCAGCGCGCGGCTGCCGGTGCTGGTGGTCGGCGACATCGACCGCGGGGGCGTCTTCGCCTCCTTCTTCGGCACCGTCGCGCTGCTGTCGCCGGAGGACCAGGAGCTGGTCGCCGGGTTCCTCGTCAACAAGTTCCGCGGGGACGTCAGCCTGCTGGAACCCGGGCTCGACATGCTGCACGGGCTCACCGGCCGCCGCACCTACGGGGTGCTGCCGTTCCGGCACGGGCTCGGGATCGACGAGGAGGACGGTCTGCGGGTGTCGCTGCGCGGCACCGTGCGCGAGTCGAACGTGTCGCCGCCGGTGGGCGAGGACGTGCTGCGGGTCGCCGTGTGCGCGATCCCGCTGATGTCCAACTTCACGGACGTGGACGCGCTGGCCGCCGAGCCCGGTGTCGTCGTGCGGTTCGTGGACCGGCCCGAGGAGCTGGCGGACGCCGATCTCGTCGTCGTACCCGGCACCCGGGGGACCGTGCGGGCGCTGGAGTGGCTGCGCGAGCGGGGGCTCGCCGACGCGCTCGCCCGGCGGGCGGCCGAGGGGCGGCCCGTGCTCGGGATCTGCGGCGGTTTTCAGATCCTCGGCGAGCACATCGAGGACGACGTCGAGAGCCGCCGCGGGCGGGTCGACGGGCTCGGACTGCTGCCGGTCCGGGTGCGGTTCGCCCCGGAGAAGACCCTCACCCGGCCGGCCGGCGAGGCCCTCGGCGAGCGGGTCGAGGGGTACGAGATCCATCACGGGGTCGCGACGGTGACCGGCGGGGAGCCCTTCCTCGACGGCTGCCGGGCGGGCTCGGTGTGGGGCACGCACTGGCACGGTTCGCTGGAGTCGGACGGCTTCCGGCGGGCCTTCCTGCGCGAGGTCGCCGCCGCGGCGGGCCGCCGGTTCGTGCCGGCCCCCGACACCTCCTTCGCCGCGCTGCGCGAGGAACAGCTCGACCGGCTCGGCGATCTGATCGAACAGCACGCGGACACGGACGCGCTGTGGCGGCTCGTGGAGTCGGGCGCGCCGCCGGGACTTCCCTTCGTGCCACCGGGGGCGCCCGCGTGAACACCGTGCCGTCCTGCGTGAACACTGCGCCGTCCCGCGTGACCACCGTGCCGTCCCGTCCGCCCGTCCCGCGTCCGGAGCCGGCCGGCGACCTGGAGGAGAACCAGTGACCACCCCCTTCCCATTCACGGCCGTCGTCGGCCAGGACGATCTGCGGCTCGCGCTGCTGCTGAACGCCGTGTCACCGGCGGTCGGCGGGGTGCTGGTGCGCGGGGAGAAGGGCACCGCGAAGAGCACCGCCGTGCGCGCGCTCTCGGCGCTGATGCCCGCCCTCGACGTGGTCTCCGGCTGCCGCTTCTCCTGCGACCCCGCCGCCCCCGACCCCGGCTGCCCGGACGGTCCGCACGAGCCGGGGGTGTCCGAGACCCGGCCGGCGCGGATGGTGGAGCTGCCCGTCGGCGCCTCGGAGGACCGGCTGGTGGGCGCCCTGGACATCGAACGGGCCCTGGCCGAGGGCGTGAAGGCGTTCGAGCCGGGCCTGCTGGCCGACGCGCACCGCGGGATCCTCTACGTCGACGAGGTCAACCTGCTCCACGACCATCTGGTCGACCTGCTGCTGGACGCGGCCGCGATGGGCGCCTCGTACGTGGAGCGCGAGGGCGTCTCCGTACGGCACGCCGCCCGTTTCCTGCTCGTCGGGACGATGAACCCCGAAGAGGGCGAGCTGCGGCCGCAGTTGCTCGACCGGTTCGGGCTGACGGTGGAGGTGGCCGCCTCGCGCGAGCCCGACCAGCGGGTGGAGGTCGTCCGGCGCCGGCTGGCCTACGACGACGACCCGGCCGGGTTCACCGCCCGGTGGGCGGACGAGGAGGCCGCCGTACGGGAGCGGATCACGGCCGCGCGGGAGCTGCTGCCGTCGGTGCGGCTGGGCGACGGGGCGCTGCGGCAGATCGCGGCGACCTGTGCCGCGTTCGAGGTGGACGGCATGCGCGCCGACATCGTGATGGCCCGTACGGCGACGGCGCTGGCCGCCTGGGCCGGGCGCACGGACGTGCTCGCCGAGGACGTGCGGCAGGCGGCGCTGCTCGCGCTGCCGCACCGGCGCCGGCGCAATCCGTTCGACGCGCCGGGGCTCGACGAGGACCGGCTGGATCAGACGCTGGAGGAGTTCGCGGGCGACGACGAGGATCCCGAGCCCGACCCGGACACGGATCCCGGTGGGCCCGACGACGGGGGCGGGGGCGGGGGTCCGGCCCCGGACGCCGGAGGGCCCGACGATGCGGCCGGGGCCGACGCCGGGGCGCCGCCCGAGGCCGGTGCGGACGGGCAGCCCGAGGACTCCCCCGCAGCCGGAGCCGGTGCCGGCGCGGGCGAGCGGTCCGCCGTACGGGCCGCCGAACCGTTCCGTACGAAGGTGCTCAGCGTGCCCGGGATCGGTGAGGGTGCCGCCGGGCGGCGCTCGCGGGCACGCACCGAGCACGGGCGCACCACCGGCGCGCGCCGGCCGCGGGGCGCGCTGACCAAGCTGCATCTGGCGGCGACCGTGCTGGCCGCCGCGCCGCACCAGCGGGCGCGGGGACGGTCCGGGCGGGGCCTGGTGGTGCGCCGGGACGATCTGCGGCAGGCGACCCGGGAGGGGCGCGAGGGCAACCTCGTGCTGTTCGTCGTGGACGCCTCCGGGTCGATGGCGGCCCGGCAGCGGATGAGCGCGGTGAAGGGCGCCGTCCTCTCCCTGCTGCTGGACGCCTACCAACGGCGCGACAAGGTGGGCCTGGTGACCTTCCGAGGGTCGGCGGCCGAGGTGGCGCTGCCGCCCACGTCCTCGGTGGACGCCGCCGCCGTACGGCTGGAGTCGCTGCCCACCGGGGGGCGCACCCCGCTGGCCGCCGGGCTGCTGCGGGCGCACGACGTGCTGCGGGTGGAGCGGCTGCGGGACCCGGCGCGCCGGGCGCTGGTGGTGGTCGTGACGGACGGCCGGGCCACCGGCGGTCCGGATCCGGTGGCGCTGGCCGGGCGGGCGGCCCGGCTGTTCGCCGCCGAGGGCGTCGCCTCCGTCGTCGTGGACTGCGAGTCGGGGCCGGTGCGGCTCGGGCTCGCGGGGCGGCTCGCGGGTGAGCTGGGCGGGACGGCGGTGACCCTGGACGAGCTGCGGGCGGAGTCGATCGCCGGGCTGGTCAGGGACGTACAGGGAGCCTCCGTGGCTCCGTCTGTTTCGACTGTTTCGACTGTTTCGACTTCGAGGAGGGCCGCGTAGTGCCGCAGGGACAGCCGAGTGTCGTACCGGACGACGGACTGACGACCCGTCAGCGCCGTAACCGGGCACTGGTGTTGGTGCACACCGGGATCGGCAAGGGCAAGTCGACCGCCGCGTTCGGGCTCGCGCTGCGGGCCTGGAACCAGGGCTGGCCGATCGGGGTGTTCCAGTTCGTCAAGTCGGCCAAGTGGAAGGTCGGCGAGGAGAACGCGCTGCGGGTGCTGGGCGCCAGCGGCGAGGGCGGCACCGTCGACTGGCACAAGATGGGCGAGGGCTGGTCGTGGGTGCAGCGCGACGGCCAGATGGACAACGAGGAGAAGGCCCGCGAGGGCTGGGAGCAGGTCAAGCGCGACCTGGCGGCCGAGACGTACAAGCTGTACGTGCTCGACGAGTTCGCGTACCCGATGCACTGGGGGTGGGTGGATCCGGACGAGGTGGTGTCGGTGCTGCGGGACCGGCCCGGCACCCAGCACGTGGTGATCACCGGGCGGAACGCCCCCGCACAGATCGTCGACCTCGCCGACCTCGTCACCGACATGTCCAAGGTCAAGCACCCGATGGACGCCGGGCAGAAGGGCCAGCGAGGCATCGAGTGGTGACGCCGTGCTGACCACCCCGTCTTCTCCGTCCTCCTCGACCTCCGTGCCCCGGCTGGTCGTCGCCGCGCCGTCCTCCGGCAGCGGCAAGACCACCGTCGCCACCGGGCTGATGGCCGCGTTCACCGCGCGGGGGCTCGCCGTGTCCCCGCACAAGGTCGGGCCCGACTACATCGACCCCGGGTACCACGCGCTCGCCACCGGGCGGGTGGGGCGCAATCTCGACGCGTATCTGTGCGGGCCCGAGCTGATCGGCCCGCTCTTCGCGCACGGCGCGGCCGGGTGCGAACTCGCCGTGGTCGAGGGCGTGATGGGGATGTTCGACGGGGCGTCGGGCCAGGGGGAGCTGGCGTCCACCGCGCATGTGGCGAAGCTGCTGCGGGCGCCGGTGGTGCTGGTCGTGGACGCCTCGTCGCAGTCGCGGTCGGTGGCGGCGCTGGTGCACGGGTTCGCGGCCTGGGATCCGCAGGCGCGGCTCGCGGGCGTGATCCTGAACAAGGTCGCCTCGGACCGGCACGAGGAGTTGCTGCGGGACGCGCTGGACGAGGCCGGGGTACCGGTGTTCGGAGTGCTGCGGCGGGCCCCTCAGGTGGACACGCCGTCCCGGCATCTGGGGCTGGTGCCGGTCGCCGAGCGGCGGGCGGCGGCGCTGGACGCGGTCGCGGCGATGGCGGCGCAGGTCGAGCGGGGCTGCGATCTGGAGGGGCTGATGGCGCTGGCCCGGACGGCGGGGCCGCTGCCGGACGCGGCCTGGGCGCCGCCGGCCGGGCCGCCGGTACCGGGGCGGCGTCCGGTGGTCGCGGTCGCCGGCGGGCCCGCGTTCACCTTCTCCTACGCCGAGCACACCGAGCTGCTCACCGCCGCCGGGGCCGAGGTCGTCACCTTCGATCCGCTGCGCGACGAGGCGCTGCCCGAGGGGACCGGGGGGCTGGTCGTGGGCGGCGGCTTCCCCGAGATGTACGCCGCCGAACTGTCCGCCAACGAGCCGCTGCGCAAGGCCGTCGCCGCGCTCGCGGAGTCCGGCGCGCCGGTCGCCGCTGAGTGCGCCGGGCTGCTGTATCTGTGCCGGGAGCTGGACGGCCGGCCGATGTGCGGGGTGCTGGACGCGAGCGCCCGGATGACGGACCGGCTGACGCTCGGCTACCGGGACGCCGTCGCCGTCACCGACAGTGTGCTGGCCGCCGCCGGGACCCGGCTGCGCGGCCACGAGTTCCACCGGACGGTGGTGGAGCCAGGCGCGGGCGGCACCCCCGCCTGGGGACTGCGGACCCCGCAGCCGCGCGTCGAGGGCTTCGTGACCGGCGGCGTCCACGCGAGCTATCTGCACACCCACTGGGCGGCCGCCCCGGGCGTGGCCCGACGGTTCGTGGAGAGGTGCGGGACGTCATGACGGGCGGGCGGGCGGTGGGGGGCGGCACGTCAGCTCGCCAGGCCCACCACCAGCCAGATGAAGGCCGCGCCCGCGATCGTGCACAGGACGGTCGAACGGGCCGGGTGTTGGTGGTGGGCCTCGGGGAGGATCTCGGCGGCGGCGAGGTAGAGCAACGCGCCCGCGAAGAAGCCGAGATAGCCGCCGAGCAGTGGCTCCGGGATGGTGACGAACGTCGTCGAGGCCGCGCCCAGGACCGGTGCGGCCGCGTCCGCGAACAGCATCGCGAGGGCCTTGCGGCGGGCGTTGCCGTAGACGCTGGCGATCGTGTACGTGTTGAAGCCGTCCGCGAAGTCGTGGGCGATCACCGCGAGGGCCACGGCCACGCCCATGCCGTCGTCGATCTGGAAGGCGGCGCCGATGGCCACACCGTCCATGGCGCTGTGGCCGACCATCGCGGCGGCCGCCGTGAGACCCACCTCGGGGGCGCGGCCCGTGACCTCCTCGGCGCCGTGCGCGGCCTGGCGGACCGCGAGGAGGCGTTCCACCAGATGGGCCAGCAGGAAGCCGGCCACGAACAGCAGCAGCGCGGCCGGGACGCCGAACACCTCGGTGCCGGCCGCCGCCAGGGCCTCCGGCAGCAGGTCCAGGCCGACGACGCCGAGCATCAGGCCGCCGGCCAGGCCGAGGACCAGATGGCGGCGGTCGGTGACACGCTGGGCGGTCCAGCCGCCGGCGAGCGTCATGAGGAACGCGCCGAGCGCGACGAGGACGGCCATGGCCCCTTGGTATCCGATCCGGCCCCGGTCGCGCACATCCTGGTCGTCGGCGTGGGGGCGTCCCGGGGCGTCCCGGCCGGGGAGGTGCTCGGCATGATCGAGGACGCCCTGCGGGACGCGGGCCTGTCCGCCCGGTGCGTCGCCGAGCTGGCCACCGTCGACGGCAAGGCGGCGGAGCCCGGGATCGTGGCGGCCGCGGCCCGCCTCGGGGTGCCGCTGGTGACCTACTCCGCGGCGGAGCTGGCGGCCGTCGAGGTGCCGAACCCCTCCGCCGCGCCGCTCGCCGCCGTCGGCGCCCCCTCGGTCGCGGAGGCGGCCGCCCTGGCCCGCGGCGGCGAACTCCTCGTCCCCAAGCGCCGGTCGGCCGGGGTGCCGGCCCGAGCGACCTGCGCGGTCGTACGGCGGCTCCCCGGGCTCGAGCGGCTCGCGGCCGGCGGTACCGACATGACCATCGACGGGTTGGCGGATTCCCATGCCCACGACTGACCGGCACGACCTGCGCCACCACGGCGACGCCGAGGTGCGCGACGACGGCGCCGCGCTCGTCGACCTCGCGGTGAACGTCCGCGCCGGCACTCCCCCGCGCTGGCTGCGCGAGCACATCGCGGCGTCGCTGACCGGACTCGCGGCCTATCCGGACGGGCGGGCCGCGCGGGCGGCGGTGGCGGCGCGGCACGGGCTGCCGGTGGAGCGGGTGCTGCTGACGGCGGGCGCGGCGGAGGCGTTCGTCCTGCTGGCGCGGGCTCTGGCCGTACGCCGGCCGGTCGTGGTGCACCCCCAGTTCACCGAGCCGGAGGCGGCGCTGCGGGACGCCGGGCACCGGGTGGAGCGGGTGCTGCTGCGCGCCGAGGACGGGTTCCGGCTGGATCCGGCGGCCGTCCCCGAGGACGCCGACCTGGTGGTGATCGGCAATCCCACGAACCCCACCTCGGTGCTGCATCCGGCGGTGGCTCTCGCCGCTCTCGCCCGGCCGGGGCGGACGCTGGTGGTGGACGAGGCGTTCATGGACGCGGTGCCGGGCGAGCGCGAGGCCCTCGCCGGGCGGACCGACGTACCGGGGCTGGTGGTGCTGCGCAGTCTGACGAAGACCTGGGGTCTGGCGGGGCTGCGGATCGGGTACGTGCTGGCCGCGCCGGAGACGGTCGCGGAGCTGGAACGGGCGCAGCCGCTGTGGCCGGTGTCCACGCCGGCGCTCGCCGCGGCGGAGGCGTGTGTGTCGCCGCGCGCGCTGGCGGAAGCGGCGCACGCGGCATACCGGATCGCCGTGGACCGGGCCCATCTGGTGGCGGGGCTGCGGGAGTTCGCCCCGGACGGGCTGCGGGTCGCGGAACCGGCGGAGGGACCCTTCGTGCTGGTGCGGGTGGAGCGCGCGGCCGCGGTGCGCCGGCATCTGCGGGACCTGGGGTTCGCGGTGCGGCGCGGGGACACCTTCCCGGGGCTGAACGAGGAGTGGCTGCGGCTGGCGGTGCGGGACCGGCCGACGGTCAACGCGTTCCTCCAGGCGCTGGACCGGGCGATGGTGCTGGCGAGCCGCTGAAACGGCGCGGCCCCGCCGTACGGGACGCGTGAACTCCCGTACGGCGGGGCCGTGTCGGACCGGTGGATCAGCCGCGGTTGCGCCGGGCCAGGGCCACGGCTCCCCCGCCGGCGGCCAGCAGGGCCACGGCGCCGCCCGCGATGTACGGCGTCGTGGAGCTGCCGCCGGTCTCGGCGAGCCCGGACCCGGCGGGGGCGCCCTGCGCCTTGACGTCGGTGGCGGGTTCGGCGCCGCTGTCGTCGGCGGCCGGCGCCTCGCTCGCCTCGGTGCCGCTGTTGTCCTCCGTGCCGCCGTTCTCCTCGGTACCGCTGTCGTCCCCGGTGCCGGTCTCCTCCTCGGTGCCGGTGCCGGTGCCGGTGCCGGTCTCCTCCTCGGCCTCCTCCTCGGGCTCCCGCTCGGGTGCCTTCGGGGTCTTGCAGGTGGCCTGGGCGAGGGTGAGCTTGCCGGTGACCTCGGCGACGTTGAGCTTCAACGGGTTGACGGAGACGGTGAGTTCGAGGGCGGTGGCGGCGGCCGTGCGGGAGGTCGTCTCGCGCTGGGACAGATCGAGGCGGACCTCGCCGACGCCGGGGACCTTGACGTCGGTGGTGCCGCCGGCGCTCACCGAGACCTTCTTGCCGAGGACCGTCACCGAGCCGGGCATGCTGGACTCGGCGACCGGCGCCTTGCTGGCCTCGCAGGTGGCCCGTGAGCTGACGGCACCGACCTCGATGACGGAGAGCAGCGGCAGGCCGGGGACGTGCAGCCGGGCGTGGGCGAGGCGGGTGGACGCCTCGGCCCTGGTGTCGTCGACGGTCGCCCTGGCCTCGGCGACCTTGGCCCGCAGGACGGTGAAGGGCCGTCCGCCGGCGACGCCGTCCAGCTCGGCGGTGAGCGCGGTCTTCTCGGCGCTCTGCGGCGCGGTCACCTCGTTGAGGGTGACGGCGAGCGGGACGTCGACGGTCTTGTTGAGCAGGTTCACGTCGAGCGCGGTGCGCAGGACGACGGCGCTCGCGCGGCCGTGGCCGTGGCCGGAGGTCGCGTGGGCGGTGCCCGCGCAGGCCAGGGCCGTGGGACCGGCGGCCAGGGCGGTGGCCGCCGCGACGGAGGCGAGACGGCGTGCGGGCATGCGGAAGTGCTGGCCGTTCAAGGTGATGGGACCCCCAGAGAGACATGCTTGGGACCCGGAAAGAATTACGCATGACGGGTGAACAGTCAGCGATCTCGCGGGACTTCACCCCAAAGGGGGGTTTCCGTGGACCTGTTCGAATCTCGCGGCACGGGTGTTCCCCGTCGTCCCCTCCGTGTCACCCGATGCGGCGACCGGAGCCCCGTCGCACCGGCGCGTGGACGGGGGTGCACAACGACCCGTGCGGGGCGCACGTCACGGCGGGCCGCCGGTCCGGAGGTCAGGCCGTGACGCGCCCGTTGACGACCACCCGGCGGGGGTCGGCGAGGACACGGACGTCGGTGCGGGGGTCCGTGTCGTAGACGACGAGGTCGGCGGGGGCGCCCTCCTCCAGGCCGGGGCGGCCGAGCCAGGCGCGGGCGGTCCAGGTGGTGGCCGCGAGGGCGTCCAGGGGCGGGATGCCGGCGGTGACCAGCTCGGCGACCTCGGCGGCCACCAGGCCGTGCGGGAGGGTGCCGCCGGCGTCCGTGCCGACGAAGACCGGGATGCCGGCGTCGTAGGCGGACCGCACGGTGTCGTAGCGGCGTTCGTGGAGCCGGCGCATATGGGCCGACCAGCGCGGGAACTTGCTCTCGCCGCCGTCCGCGAGCCGCGGGAAGGTCGCGATGTTGACGAGGGTCGGGACGATCGCGACGCCGCGCTCGGCGAAGAGCGGGATCAGGTCCTCGGTCAGGCCCGTCGCGTGCTCGATGCAGTCGATGCCCGCCTCGACGAGGTCGCGCAGGGAGTTCTCGGCGAAGCAGTGCGCGGTGACCCGGGCGCCCAGCCGGTGGGCCTCGGCGATGGCGGCCTCGGCCGCTTCCCGGGGCCAGCTCGGGGCCAGGTCGCCCACCTCGCGGTCGATCCAATCGCCGACCAGCTTGACCCAGCCGTCGCCGCGCCGGGCCTCTTGGGCGACGTACGCGACCAGGTCGTCGGGCTCGATCTCATGGGCGTAGCCGCGGATGTAGCGGCGGGTGCGGGCGATGTGCCGGCCGGCCCGGATGATCTTCGGGAGGTCGTCGCGGTCGTCCACCCAGCGGGTGTCGGACGGCGATCCCGCGTCGCGGATCAGCAGGGTGCCGGCCTCGCGGTCGGCCAGCGCCTGCTTCTCCGCCTCGTCGGCGTCGACCGGCCCGTGCGCGCCGAGGCCCACATGGCAGTGGGCGTCGACGAGACCGGGCAGCGCCCAGCCCGTCACGGTCCGCACGTCGCGGGCGCCGCCGGGACGGTCGTGGCTGATCCGGCCGTCGACGACCCACAGCTCGTCGCGGACGTCGTCGGGCCCGGCCAGGACCCGCCCCTTCACGTGCAGCACCGGGTGATCGCTCATGCGATGCACCCTAACTAGTGGCCGCTCTTCTCCACCCGGTCGGCCGGGTTGTCCTTCTCGACCTGGGCCATCGCCGGGTCGAGGAGGCGGGAGAGGAAGTGGCGGGTGCGTTCGTGGGAGGGGGCGCCGATGACCTGTTCCGGGGTGCCGTCCTCGACGATCACTCCGCCGTCCATGAAGACGACCCGGTCGGCGACCTCGCGGGCGAAGGTCATCTCGTGGGTGACGACCATCATCGTCATGCCCTCGTCCGCGAGCATGCGCATGACGGCGAGGACATCGCCGACCAGCTCCGGGTCGAGCGCCGAGGTCGGCTCGTCGAAGAGCATCACCTCGGGGCCCATGGCGAGCGCGCGGGCGATGGCGACGCGCTGCTGCTGGCCGCCGGACAGGGAGGCCGGGTAGGCGTCCGCCTTCTCCGACAGGCCCACCCGGGCCAGGTTCTCGGCGGCGACCCGCGCGGCCTCCGCCCTGCCCCGGCGCAGCACCCGGCGCTGCGGCAGCGTGAGGTTCTCGGTCACCGACAGATGCGGGAAGAGGTTGAACTGCTGGAAGACCATGCCGATCCGGCAGCGTACGGCGTCGATGTCGACGTCCGGGTCGGTGATCTCGGTGCCGCCGACGAACACCTGCCCCTTCGTCGGCTCCTCCAGCAGGTTCACGCACCGCAGCAGCGTCGACTTGCCCGAGCCGGACGGGCCGATCACACAGACGACCTCGCCTTGGCCGATCTCCAGATCGATGCCGCGCAGCACCTCGTTGGCGCCGAAGGACTTGTGCAGGTCCCTGACCTGGATCTCCGGTCGGCTCATTTCACGGCCTCCTGGGCCTTGGCCTCCATACGGCGCACGACGAAGCCGAGCGGGACGGTCACCAGCAGATAGCACAGGCCGGCGACCAGGATCGGCGTGGAGTTGGCGGTCTGGCTGGCCAGGTCGCGCCCGTACTTGGACAGTTCGCGTTCCTCCAGGGTCACGCCGAGGAACAGCACCAGCGAGGAGTCCTTGAACAGCAGGACCAGTTCGTTGGTGAGCGGCGGCAGGATGATCCGGAACGCCTGCGGGATGATGATCGAGACCATCGCCCTGGCCGGTGAGAAGCCCAGGGAACGGGCCGCCTCCATCTGCCCCTTGGGGACGGCCTGGATGCCGGCGCGGATGGTCTCCGCCATGTAGGCGGCGGCCACCAGGCCGAGCGCGAGGGCGACCTTGCCGTAGGTGCCGCCGACGATCTCCGTGCCGGGGAAGGCGAGCGGGACGGCCACCCCGATGAAGATGAAGATCAGCAGGGCGGGCAGTCCGCGGAAGATCTCGATGTAGACCCCGGCGAACCAGCGGTAGGGGCCCACCGACGACAGCCGCATCAGCGCGATCACCATGCCCAGCACGAGTCCGACGGCGAAGCCGGACAGCGTGTAGAGCACGGTGTTCTTGAGCGCCAGCGTGATGACGTCCGGGAACATCTCCTTGGCGATGCTTCCCTGGGCGAACTGGTTCTTCAGCCGGCCCCAGTCGGCCGAGACCGCGACGGCGATCACGGCCGCGACGAAGAGCACGTACTGGACGCCCCGCGAGAGGCTGCGCCGCTGCCGTCGGCTCAGGCCCTTCCGCTTGGGCTGAAGCGGCTCCAGGGGTGTGTCCTTGCCGGTCCCGGCCATCGGGTCAGGAGGCCGAGGCGGTCGCGGCCGGGGAGGCCGCGGACTCGTCGTAGGGGCCGATCCACTTCTCGTAGATCTCCTTGTACGTGCCGTCCGCCTTGGCCCCGGCCAGCGCCTTGTCGATCGCGGCGAGCAGCTTGGTGTTGCCCTTCTTCACCGTGAAGCCGTACTGCTCACCGGTGTTGATGTTGTCGGCGACCTCGAAGGCGTCGGCGTTGGCCTTGTCCTTCAGCCAGCCCTGGACCACCGGGAAGTCGATGACGACGGCCTTGACCTGGCCGGAGCGCAGGCCGTTGAGGACGGCGTCGGAGGACTCGAAGGAGACCGGGTCGAAGCCCTGCTGCTTGGCGTAGTCCTCGCCGGTGGTCTGCGCCTGGGCGCCCAGCTTGACCTTCTTGGCCTTGGCGTCGGCGAGGGACGTGATCCCGCTGCCCTTGTCGACCAGGAGGGCCTGGGTGGCCTCGAAGTACGGGTCGGAGAAGTCGACGTTCTTCTTGCGTTCCTCGGTGATGGTCATACCGGCCGCGGCGACGTCGCACTCGCCGGAGTTGAGGAAGGCGCCCGTCTTGAAGTTCTCGAACGGGGTGTCGAGGACGACCTGCTTCACGCCGAGGTCCTCGGCGACCAGGTCGATCAGGGCCACGTCGAAGCCCTGCACCTTGCCGTCGATCTCCGACTGGAAGGGCGGGTAGGGCAGGTGGGTGCAGGTGGTGAGCCGGCCGGCCTTGGCAAGCTCCACCCCGCCGGCGGCGGTCTTGGAGCCGCTGCCTCCGTCGTCGCTGGAGGTGCAGGCGGCCACGAGCATCAGTGCGGCCGCGGCGGTGCCGGCGGCCAGGACGCGGGTCCGTCGCCCGGAGAGGGTCTTCACGGCGGGCCTTCCTGTGGGGGAGGTGGGGGGATGAGCGAGGTCCTGGGGACCTGAGGATCCGATTATAAGGAGAAGTTTGAGTGTCTCAAACCAATCCGATGGTCATGCAGCCGGTCGACCTGCGAAGTCATCGGTCGGCGGTGTGCGTGGGGGCGCGGGTGGGGGCGGATACTCTCGTCACCTCTACCCCGTACGTCGAAGAGAGCACCGTCGTGACACACCCGTTCCTGGACCTGGCCCCGCTCAGCGCCGCGCGCTTCGCGTCGATCGAGGACCGGGTGGCCCGGCTGCTGGGCACCGGACAGGACGTCGTGATCATGCAGGGCGAGGCGCTGCTGCCGCTGGAGGGGGCGATCCGGGCGGCCGCGGGTCCCGGCACCACGGCCCTGAACGTGATCACCGGCCCCTACGGGCAGACCTTCGGGGACTGGCTGCGCGACTGCGGCGCCACGGTGATCGATCTGGCGGTGCCCTTCCACACGGCGGTGACGGCCGCGCAGATCCGGGAGGCGTTCGCCGCGCACCCGGAGATCGACTTCGTCTCGCTGGTGCACGCGGAGGCGGCCACGGGCAACACCAACCCGGTCGCGGAGATCGGCGCGGTGGTGCGGGAGCAGGGCGCGCTGTTCTATCTGGACGCCGTGGCCTCGGTCGGGGCCGAGCCGGTGCTGCCGGACGCGTGGGGCGTGGACCTGTGCGTGATCGGCGCGCAGAAGGCGATGGGCGGCCCCGCCGGGGTGTCGGCGGTGTCGGTGAGCGAGCGGGCGTGGGCGCGGATGGCCGCGAACCCCCGGGCGCCGCGCCGCTCGTACCTCTCGCTGCTGGACTGGAAGGAACGCTGGCTGGACGGCGGCCGCAAGGCCCTGCCGCACGCCCCGGCGCAGTTGGAGATGCTCGGTCTGGAGGCGTGCGTCGAGCGGATCGAGGCGGACGGCCTGGAGACGGTGACGGCCCGCCACGCCTCCGCCGCGGCGGCGACCCGCGCGGGCGCGGCGGCGCTGGGCGGCGGTCTCGAACCGTACGTGTACGAGGCGCGGGACGCGGCGCCGGTCGCCACGACCCTGCGGGCACCGGCGGGGGCGCCGGCCGCGGAGCTGGTGGCCCACGCCCTGGCCGCCGACACCACGCTTCCGCTGGCCGCGGGCGGTGGCGCGCTGGCCGCGGAGATGATCCGCGTCAACCACTACGGCCCGGCCGCCACCCTCGCCACGGTCCGCGCCGCCCTGACGGCGCTCGCGGCGGCCCTGACGGAACGGGGTCTGACGACCGATCTGCCGGCGGCGCTGAAGGCGGCGGAAGCGGCCTGGCGCTGACGCGTTGAAGCGCTGAAGCGCTGAAGCGCTGAAGCGCTGAAGCGCTGAAGCGCTGAAGCGCTGAATTCAAGGCGACCGAATATCAAATTCACCGGAATTCGCTTCGGATAGATTTCCCTAGTGCTCCTGCCCTGATTTCCCGGAGGTAAACCCGGGGATTTTCCGGGCGATTCCGCGTACGTGATCCATTCCACAGGTGCGCATTTTTGCACCTTATGCGGGGTGCAAAACGCCCCATAACTTCCTCCCGCCTCCCCCGCATCACGCGATCCCCACCGGCCCTCCATGCGATATCGAATTTCGCTGGGTAAGTTCCTTCCGCATGACTGCCGCACAAGCAGACCTGCGAATCGACCTCCCGTCGGTGGCGGACGGGGCCGCCATCTGGCGTATCGCCAAGGAGTCCGGAACGCTCGATCTGAACTCCTCCTACAGCTATCTGCTGTGGTGCCGTGACTTCGCCGCCACCTCCGCGGTGGCCCGCGACGAGGACGGCGAAGCGGTCGGTTTCGTCACCGGGTACGTACGGCCGGACGCCCCGGGGACCCTGCTGGTCTGGCAGGTGGCCGTGGACCGGGCGCACCGGGGCCGCGGTCTCGCCGCCGCGCTGCTCGACGCGCTGACCGCGCGGATCGCCGCCGAGCGTGCGCACACCGCCCCGCTCACCACCGTCGAGACCACGATCACCCCGGGCAACACCGCCTCCGAGCGGCTGTTCACCTCGTACGCCGCCCGGCACGGGGCGCCCGTCCGCCGCGAGGTCCTGTTCGGCGCGGGGCTGTTCCCGGACGGTCCGCACGACCCCGAAGTCCTGTACCGCATCGGCCCGTTCTCGAGTTGAGGAGCGACACCATGACCATCACCCAGCCCGACCTCAGTGTCTTCGAGACCCTCGAATCCGAGGTGCGCAGCTACTGCCGGAGCTGGCCCGCCGTCTTCGACCGCGCGCAGGGCAGCGTCATGTACGACGAGGACGGCCGCCGTCACCTGGACTTCTTCGCCGGGGCCGGATCGCTCAACTACGGCCACAACAACCCGGTGCTGAAACGGGCGTTGATCGACTATCTGCTGCGCGACGGCGTCACGCACGGGCTCGACATGTCGACCGTCGCCAAGCGGACGTTCCTGAACACCTTCCAGGACCTGGTGCTGCGGCCGCGCGATCTGCCGTACAAGGTGATGTTCCCGGGGCCGACCGGGACCAACGCGGTGGAGGCCGCGCTGAAGCTGGCCCGGAAGGTGAAGGGGCGCGAGGCGATCGTGTCGTTCACCAACGCCTTCCACGGCATGTCCCTCGGGTCGCTCGCGGTGACCGGCAACGCCTTCAAGCGGGCGGGCGCCGGGATACCGCTGGTGCACGGGACGCCGATGCCGTTCGACAACTACTTCGAGGGCACGGTCCCCGACTTCCTGTGGTTCGAACGGCTGCTGGAGGACCAGGGGTCGGGGCTCAACAAGCCGGCCGCGGTGATCGTGGAGACCGTGCAGGGCGAGGGCGGCATCAATGTGGCCCGGCCCGAATGGCTGCGCGCGCTCAAGGAGTTGTGCGAGCGGCAGGACATGCTGCTGATCGTCGACGACATCCAGATGGGCTGCGGGCGCACCGGGGCGTTCTTCTCCTTCGAGGAGTCCGGGATCGTCCCCGACATCGTCACGGTGTCCAAGTCCATCAGCGGCTACGGACTGCCCATGTCCCTCTGCCTGTTCCGGCCGGAGCTGGACGTCTGGGAGCCGGGCGAGCACAACGGCACCTTCCGCGGCAACAACCCGGCGTTCGTGACCGCCACCGCCGCGCTGGAGGCGTACTGGACCGACGGGGCGGCCATGGAGAAGCAGACCCGGGCGCGCGGCGAGCAGATCGAGGAGGGGCTCATCTCGATCACCGAGGAGAACCTCGCCGATGTGAAGGAGTACCGCGGGCGGGGGCTGGTGTGGGGTCTGGAGTTCCACGACAAGGAACGCGCCGGGCGGGTGGCTAGCCGGGCCTTCGAACTCGGGCTGCTGATCGAGACGTCGGGGCCGGAGAGCGAGGTCGTCAAGCTGCTGCCGGCCCTGACCATCACGCCGGAGGAGCTGGACGAGGGGCTGAGCGTCGTGGCCCGCGCCGTCCGCGAGACCGCCTGACCGTCTGGCCGTCTGGCCATCTGACCGACACGAGAGCGAAAGCTGAAGCGAAAGGAGCGACCGTGATCGTCCGTTCGTTCAAGGACATCGAGGGCACCGACCGCCATGTGCGGTCCGCGTCCGGCACCTGGGAGAGCAAGCGGATCGTGCTCGCCCGGGAGCGGGTCGGATTCTCCCTGCACGAGACGGTCCTGTACGCGGGCACCGAGACGTCGATGTGGTACGCCAACCATGTCGAGGCCGTGGTCTGCGTCGAGGGAGCCGCCGAACTCACCGACCACGAGACCGGGAGAACCCACACGATCACTCCCGGGACCATGTACCTCCTCGACGGACACGAGCGGCACACGCTGCGCGTCCAGGAGGACTTCCGCTGCCTCTGCGTGTTCAACCCCCCGGTGACCGGGCGGGAGGACCACGACGAGAACGGCGTCTACCCGCTGCTCACCGAACCCGAGGAGGTGTGACCGTCATGACCACCACCACCGTCACCGATCTCTACCCCACCCGCGGCACCACCGAGGTGTCCGTGCCCCGGCGGGACCCGGTCGTCTGGGGCCCGCCCGGCACCCCGGGCCCGGTCCCCGCGGCCGGTCTCGCGGCGTACGAACGCGACGGCTTCCTCACCGTCGACCGGCTGATCAGCGACGACGAGGTGACCGTCTGCCGGCGCGAGCTGGAGCGGCTGGTCTCCGACCCCCAGGTGCGGGCGGACCCGCGGTCGATCGTGGAGCCGCGCTCGCAGGAGATCCGGTCCGTGTTCGAGGTGCACAGGCTGAGTCCGGTGTTCGCCTCGCTGGTGCGGGACGAGCGGCTCGTCGGGCGGGCCCGGCAGATCCTCGGCTCGGACGTGTACGTCCACCAGTCGCGGATCAACGTCAAGCCGGGCTTCGGCGCCGGGGGCTTCTACTGGCACTCCGACTTCGAGACCTGGCACGCGGAGGACGGGCTGCCGAGCATGCGGACCGTGTCCGTGTCGATCGCGCTGACCGAGAACCGCGACACCAACGGCAGCCTGATGATCATGCCGGGTTCGCACCGGACGTTCCTCGGGTGCGCCGGGGCGACGCCGAAGGACAACTACAAGAAGTCGCTCCAGATGCAGGACGCGGGCACCCCGTCGGACGAGGCGCTGACCGAACTGGCCGGTGAGTACGGCATCCGGCTGTTCACCGGCCCGGCCGGGTCGGCGACCTGGTTCGACTGCAACTGCATGCACGGCTCCGGGGACAACATCACACCGTTCCCGCGCAGCAATGTCTTCATCGTGTTCAACAGCGTGGAGAACACGGCGGTGGAGCCGTTCGCGGCGCCCGTGCGCCGCCCGGAGTACATCGGTGCCCGGGACTTCACTCCGGTGCGCTGAGCCGCCGCCCGCCGAGCACGTCCAGCAGACGGTCGACGTCGGCGTCCGTGTTGTAGAGGTGGAACGAGGCGCGCAGATGGCCGGCGCGGTCGGAGACCTCGATGCCCGCCGCGCTCAACTCCGCCTGGCGGTGCCCCAGTCCGGGGACGGACACGATCGCGGAGCCGGGGGCGGGCACGGTCTCGTGTCCGAGGGAGGCGAGGCCCTCACGGAAGCGGTCGGCGAGCCGTACGTCGTGGGCGTGCACGGCGTCCACGCCGAGTTCCTCGACGAGTTCGAGGGAGCGGCGCAGTCCGGCGTAGCTGAAGAGGGCGTGGCTGATGTCGAACCGGCGGGCGGAGCGGGCGAGTTCGGTGACGGGGCCGTAGCAGCTCTCCCAGGGCCGCTCGCCGGCGACCCAGCCGGCCAGGACCGGGGAGAGCCCGCCGAGGTCCTCGGGGACGACGAGGAAGGCCGCGCCGTGCGGGCCGAGCAGCCACTTGAAGCCGACGGTGGCGGTGTAGTCGTCGGCGGCGGCGTCCGTGGGCAGCCAGCCGGCGGACTGTGAGCAGTCGACGTAGGTCCGGGCGCCGTGCTCGCGGGCCGCCTCGCGCAGCGCGGCCAGGTCGGCGAGCCGTCCGTCGGCGGACTGCGCGGCGCTGACCGCGACGAGCGCGGTGCCGGGCCGCACGGACTCGGCGATCCGCTCCAGGGGCACGGCGCGCACCTTGAGGTCGCCGCGGACGTGGAACGGGTTGAGGACGGAGGTGAAGTCGTCCTCGGCGGTGAGGACCTCGGCGCCCGCGGGCAGCGAGGCGGCGATCACCCCGGTGTGCGCGGCGACCGAGGCCCCGGCCGCCACCCGGTCCACGGCGACTCCGGCGAGCCGGGCGAAGCAGGCACGGGCCGCCTCGACGTCGGCGTAGAGCGGGGTCAGCGGCCGGCCCTCGGCCCGCAGCCGTACGGCCTCGTGCAGGGCCGTGACGGCGCGGGCCGGCAGCAGTCCGTTGCTCGCGGTGTTGAGGAAGGTGTTCTTCGGGGCGAACTCGGCGCGGACGAGGGTCTCGAAGGTCTCCATGGCTCCACTGTGGGGCCGATGGATGTCCCCGTCCATTGCCGATTTCTGCGCGATGTCTCCAAGCGCCGCTTATACGTACGCTCCGACCTGCCGCTTCTCAGGTCTGCGGGACCGCGCAGCCGTCCGGGCCGCAGGCTTCCGCGCCGCCGTCGTCGACGATCTTCAGCGGGGAGCGGTCGCCCCATGCCTGGGTGAGCGCCTGGGTGAAGACCTCGGCGGGCTGGGCGCCGGAGACGCCGTAGGTGCGGTCGAGGACGAAGAAGGGGACGCCGTTCGCGCCGAGCTGGGCGGCCTCGCGGGCGTCGGCCCGGACGTCGTCGGCGTAGGCCGTGGGGTCGGCGAGCACCGCGCGGACGGTGCCGGCGTCCAGTCCGGCCTCGACGGCCAGCTCGACGAGCCGTTCGTCGCCCTCGGTGAACAGGGAGCGCTCCTCGGCGAAGTTGGCCCGGTAGAGGATCTGGATCAGCTCGTCCTGCCGTCCGTGCTCCTTGGCGAGGTGCAGCAGGCGGTGCAGGTCGAAGGTGTTGCCGTGGTCGCGGCCCTCGGTGCGGTAGTCGAGGCCCTCGGCTGCGGCCTGCGTGCCGAGGTTCTCCTCGCCGGCCCGGGCCTGTGCCTCGCTCATGCCGTACTTCTTGGTGAGCATCGTGATCACGGGCTGGACGTCGCCCTTGGCCCGGCCGGGGTCCAGCTCGAAGGAGCGGTGCACCACCTCGACCCGGTCACGGTGCGGGAAGGCCGCGAGCGCCTTCTCGAAGCGGGCCTTGCCCACGTAGCACCAGGGGCAGGCGATGTCGCTCCAGATCTCGACGCGCATTCTCGGCTCTCTCCGGTTCACAGGGGTGCGGAGACGTTCTCCGCCCGGTGTGTGAACCTTCAACCGGTCGCTTTCATTCCCCGTGCACCGGGAACCGCAGGAAGAGATGGTGGTCGCCCTCGGCCGGCGGGTGGGCCGGGTCGGGGGTCCAGCCCTGGCGGGCGTAGAACGCCTGGGCGCGGTGGTTGTCGGTGTGGACGTCGAGCACGGCCGTCCGGTGGCCGTCCGCGCGCCACTGCTCCACGCACGCGGCGTGCAGGGCGGTGCCGACGCCGGTGCGCCAGTGGTCGGGGTCGACGTGGAACTGGAACAGCTTGACCGTGTCCGTGTCCGCCCCCTCCGGCACCCGGAAGGAGGCGAGGCCGGCGATCCGGCCCGCGCGGACGGCGCACAGCACCTGTCCGTCGGGACGGGTGATCGCCGCGTGCCAGACGGCGGCCCAGTCCGTGCCGTCCTGCGGGATGCCGTCCGGGTAGTAGGTGGCGCGGGCCCGGGCGTGGAGCGCGACGACGGTGCCCGTCTCGGCGGGCACCACGGTGCGGATGACGGTGCCCGTGCCGGGGCGTTCTCCGATCATGCAACGGAGGACGTTCCGGCCGCCTGTCCGGTTCCGTACGGGCGGCCCGGCCCGGCCCGGCGCGGCCGAGGGGGTCAGCCGCCGTCGCGGAGGTCGTCCGGCCAGGCGGGGCGGTAGGCGAGGTGGTCGTACGTCACCACACAGCCCTGGCCCAGCGGCGACTGGGTCATGAAGCCGACCAGCGCGGCGTCGGTCTCCTTCTCGTCGCCCAGCGTGAACAGCCGGACGAAGGTCCAGCGCAGGCCGTCGCGGGAGGCGTGGAAGGCGAAGGCCCGGCCGGTGCGGCTGACCCGCAGCCAGACCGAACTGCCTTCCACGGTGAAGGAGTTGGCGTCGTCGGAGTGTCCCCGGGTGACGACCGTGCAGACGGTGGGCACGTCCGGGGAGTACTCCAGGCACAGCTTGGCCCAGGCGCGTTCCCCGACATGGACGTACAACACCCCCGCGTCGAAGGCGAAGTTGAAGCCGACGGTGACGCGGGCGATGAGCTGGAAGTCGCCCTCGGGCGCGCCCAGCAGGCGCGGCGCGTCCCCGGCGGGCTCCAGTGCCTCCCCGGTGGGCGGCACGAAACGGTCCTGCCGCGGCCCGGCCCATCCGGTGAGCACACCGTCCTCGTAGGACCAGTGCCCGTCGGGCCCGTAGGTCCGCAAGGGGAAAGGCAGTTCGGGAAGCTCGACGTCCATGGCCCGATTATCCAGCCGGGGGCCGGACCCCGGGCCGCGAGGTCAGCGTTCGAGCCGTCCGTCGTACCGCCGGGGCAGTCCCAGCTCGTTCTCGTCGCGCAGTTCCGGCGGCAGCAGCGCCGCCGGGGTGTTCTGGTAGACGACCGGCCGCAGCCACCGCTCGATCGCCGTGCCGCCGACCGAGGTCGAGGTGGACGTCGTCGCCGGGTACGGGCCGCCGTGGTGCTGGGCCGGGGCGACGGCGACCCCGGTCGGCCAGCCGTTGACCAGCACGCGTCCGGCGAGCGGGGTCAGTTCGGCGAGGATCTCGCCGCCCCGTCCGGCGCCCGCGGCCTCCGCCTCGGAGAGCTGGACGGTCGCCGTGAGGTTGCCGGGCAGCCGCGACAGGACGGCCCTGACCTCGTCGTCGTCCTCGTAGCGGGCCACGACGGTGACCGGGCCGAAGCACTCCTCCAGGAGCAGATCGTGGTCGCCGCCGTCGGCCAGCCGGGCCGCGGGCACGGTCAGGAAGCCCGCGCTGACGGTGTGCTCGCCGCCCGCGCCGGGCGTCACCGGCGACTCCACGTCGGGCAGCGCGGCCCGCTCGGCGACCCCGGCGACGAAGTTGTCCCGCATCCGGTGGTCGAGCAGGACGCCCGCCTCGGTGGCGCTGACCGCGTCCGTGAGCGACTTGAGCAGCCCGTCGCCGGCCGCGCCGGACGGCACGAGGACCAGGCCCGGCTTCACACAGAACTGGCCGACGCCCAGCGTCATCGACCCGGCGAGCCCGGCGCCGATGGCCTCCGCGCGCTCCGCGGCCGCCTCCTCGGTCACCACGACCGGGTTGAGCGAGCCCAGCTCGCCGTGGAACGGGATCGGCACCGGACGGGCCGCCGCCGCGTCGAACAGCGCCCGGCCGCCCCGCACGGACCCGGTGAACCCGGCCGCGGCCACCAGCGGGTGCCCGATCAGCTCGACGCCCGCCTCGAAGCCGTGCACCAGGCCGAGCACCCCCTCGGGGACACCCTGCTCGGCGGCGGCGGTGCGCAGCACCTTGGCGACCAGCTCGGACAGGCCCGGGTGGTCGGGGTGCGCCTTGACGACGACCGGGTTGCCGGCCGCCAGCGCGCTCGCGGTGTCGCCGCCGGCGACGGAGAAGGCGAAGGGGAAGTTGGAGGCCGCGTAGACGGCGACGACCCCGAGCGGCACCTTGTAGCGGCGCAGGTCGGGAACCGGCGGGGTGGCGGTGTCGTCGGGGTGGTCGATGACGACGTCCAGGAAGGCGCCCTCCTCGACGAGGCCGGCGAAGGCGCGGAGCTGGTAGCAGGTGCGGGCGAGTTCGCCGTTGAGCCGGACCGGGCCGAGCGCGGTCTCGGCGTCGGCCACCTCCACGAGCAGGTCCCTGGCCGCCTCCAGACGGGCGGCCGCGGCCCGCAGGAACGCGGCGCGGACACCGCGGTCGGCGAGGGCGGCGCGGGTGGCGTGCGCCGCGCGGACGACGGTGTCCACCTCCTGGGCCGTCGCCTCCACCGCAACCTGTTCCCGCTGCTTCCCGGTTCGGGGGTCGACACTCCAGACTGGTGCTGCTGCCACCGCGGGTCCCTCCACGTGCTGGGTTCAGGATCGTTCGCCCTCAGGCTCGTTCCCCACCAGCTCGTTCGATATACTGAACGCTGTCTCTGATGGTGAATACGCTGGAGACTATTTCCCGTCGAACGAAGGGGTCAAGGGCGATGTCGGCTGTCGAGACGGGGGGCGGAGCGCAGGTCAAGTCCGCGGTGCGGACGGTTGAGCTGCTCGAATACTTCGCCGGCCGCCCCGGGATGCACTCCCTCGCGTCGGTCCAGGAGGCCGTCGGCTACCCCAAGTCCAGCCTCTACATGCTGCTGCGCACCCTGGTGGAGCTGGGCTGGGTGGAGACGGACGCCACCGGCACGCGGTACGGCATCGGGGTGCGCGCCCTGCTGGTCGGCACCTCCTACATCGACGGCGACGAGGTGGTCGCGGCCGCCCGCCCCACCCTGGACCGGCTCTCGGACGACACCACCGAGACCATCCACCTGGCCCGGCTCGACGGCACCAACGTCGTCTACCTCGCCACCCGCCAGTCGCAGCACTATCTGCGCCCCTTCACCCGGGTCGGCCGCCGGCTGCCCGCGCACTCCACCTCGCTGGGCAAGGCGCTGCTGAGCACCTACAGCGACGAGCAGGTGCGCAAGCTGCTCCCGGAGACCCTCCCGGCGCTCACCGAGCACACCATCACCGACCGGGAGAAGCTCATCGAGGAGCTGCACCAGGTGCGCGAGCAGGGGTTCGCGGTGGACCGGGAGGAGAACACCCTCGGGCTGCGCTGCTTCGGCGTGGCGATCCCGTACCGCACGCCGGCCCGGGACGCGATCAGTTGTTCGGTGCCGGTGGCCCGGCTGACGCCCGCGCACGAACAGATGGTCAAGGACGCCCTGTTCGACGCCCGCGACCGGCTGACCCTGGCGACCCGGCGGCTCTGAGCCGGCGGACGTAGGCTCTCGGCATGGAAATCGCCCTGCGCCCCGTGCACGACAGTGATCTGCCGGTGTTCTTCCGGCAGTTGAACGACCCCGAGGCCCTCGTGATGGCCGCGTTCACCCCGAAGGACCCGCAGGACCGGGACGCCTTCGACGCCCACTGGGAGCGGATCCGCGCCTCGACCGCCGTGAACCGCGCGGTCCTGGCCGACGGGGACGTGGTCGGCAGCGCGGCGGTGTACGGGGAGCCGGGCGAGCGCGAGGTGACGTACTGGATCGACCGGGCGTACTGGGGCCGCGGCATCGCGACGGCCGCGCTGCGGGCGCTGCTGGCCGAGGTCACGGAGCGGCCGCTGTTCGCGCGGGCCGCCGCCGACAACGCCGGGTCGCTGCGGGTCCTGGAGAAGTGCGGGTTCCGCGCGACGGAGCGGACCTCCGGGTTCGCGCAGGCGCGCGGCGCGGAGATCGAGGAGGTCGTGCTGCGGCTGGAGGGGTGAGCGCGCCCCAGCGTGCCCCCGGCCGAAGGCACGATGAGAAAGATGAGAAAAGCGGGCGGACGGAACGATTCGCCGCTCTCCGCTCGTCTTCCTGTTCGCAATGAACAAGACGATCAGGCGCGCCTCGGTCTTCGCGCTGCTGCTGGTGCTCGCCCTGCTGGTCCGGGCGACCTGGGTGCAGTTCTACGAAGGCCGGGCGCTCGCGGACGACAAGGACAACCGGCGCACCGCGATCGCGACGTACGCGGCACCGCTCGGGAACATCGTCGTGGCCGGTAAGGCGGTCACCGGCTCGGCCCCCACCTCGGGCGGCGACCTCAGATACAAGCGCACCTACACCGACGGCGAGCTGTACGCGGCGGTGACGGGCTACGCCTCGCAGAGCTACGCGCCCACCCAGCTCGAAGGCATCTACCAGAGCCTGCTCAACGGCACGGACACCCGGCTGAAGACCGTGACGGACACGGTCACCGGCAAGCGGGCCGACCCCGGTGACGTGGTCACGACCATCGAGCCGGACGTGCAGAAGGCGGCGTACGAGGCGCTGGGCGACAAGAAGGGCGCGGCCGTCGCGATCGACCCGGCGACCGGCAGGATCCTCGCGGTCGTCTCCACCCCGTCGTACGACCCGTCGGCGCTGACCGACGCCAACACCGCGGGGGCCGCCTGGAAGAAGCTGACCGCGGACGCCGACAAGCCGCTCACCAACCGGGCGCTGCGCCAGCCGCTGGCGCCGGGCTCGACGTTCAAGCTGGTGGTGGCGGCCGCCGCGCTGGAGGAGGGGCTGTACTCCTCGGTGGACGAGAGGACCGACAGCGAGGACCCCTACACCCTGCCGGGCACCCGGACGGTCCTGCGCAACGAGAACGCCTCCGCGCCCTGCGAGGACGCCACGATCCGGGTGGCGCTCCAGTACTCCTGCAACAACGTCTTCGCGCATCTCGCCGTCCAGCTCGGACAGGACAAGCTGCGGGCCATGGCCGAGAAGTTCGGCTTCAACGACGAGACGCTCGACGTGCCGGTGCGGGCGTACGCGAGCGTGTACCCGACCGGGATGGACGCCTCGTCCACCGCGCTGACGGGCATCGGCCAGTTCGACGTGACGGCGACCCCGCTCCAGATGGCCATGGTGTCGGCCGTGATCGCGAACGACGGCGAGCTGGTCTCGCCGCACATGGTCTCCCAGATCACCGACGGCGGCGGCGATGTGCTCAAGGACTACGACGACGACGCGTCGAGCACCCGTGTCATCAGCTCCGGCACCGCCGAGCAGCTCCGGTCGGCGATGGAAACGGTCGTGGAGAAGGGCACCGGCACCAACGCGCGGATCGACGGCGTCACCGTCGGCGGCAAGACGGGCACCGCGCAGAACGGCGAGAACAACAGCAAGGCGCCGTACGCCTGGTTCACCTCGTACGGGTCGGCCGGCGGCAGGAGCGTCGCCGTGTCGGTGGTCGTCGAGCAGTCGGACGCGGCCCGCTCGGAGGTCAGCGGCAACGGCCTGGCGGCCCCCGTCGCCCGCGCCATGATGAAGGCCGCGCTGGACGGATAGGCGCGAGAGGCGGCGCGGCCGGCGCGATCCACTCGGGCCGGCCGCGCCGCGCGCCTCACTTCACACCGAGCAACTGTTCGACGGGGTCGATCGCGAAGTACACCAGGAACAGCGCCGAGGTCAGCCACAGCAGCCAGTGGACCTCCTTGGCCCTGCCCAGCACCGTCTTGATCACGACGTAGGCCAGGAAGCCGGCGCCGATGCCGTTGGTGATCGAGTAGGTGAACGGCATCACGGCGATGGTGAGGAAGGCGGGGACGGCGATCTCGTACCGGTCCCACTCGATGTTCTTGACCTGGGTCATCATCAGGAAGCCGACGGCGACCAGGGCGGGCGCGGCCGCCTGGAGCGGGACGATCGTCAGGACCGGCGTCAGGAACAGCGCCAGCGCGAACAGGGAGCCGGTGACCAGGTTGGAGAAACCGGTGCGCGCGCCCTCGCCGACACCGGCCGCGGACTCGATGTAGGAGGTCGCGGAGGACGACGAGGCCGCGCCGCCCGCGGCCGCCGCCACCCCGTCGATGAACAGCACCCGGCCGAGGTTCGGGACCTTGCCCTCCTCGTCGAGCAGCCCGGCCTCCGCGCTGATGCCGACCACCGTGCCCATGGTGTCGAAGAAGTCCGACAGGATCAGGGTGAAGATCAGCAGGACGACGGTGACGATCCCGACGCCGGGGGCGCCGAACGCGCCGAACAGGCTGAAGTCGCCGAGCAGTCCGAAGTCGGGGGTGTCAACGATCTTGTCGGGCCAGGACGGGGTGGTGAGGCCCCAGGACTCGATGTCGGCGAGCGAGTCGATGACGATCGCGAGCACGGTCATGGTCACGATGCTGATCAGGAGGGCGCCCTTGACCTTGCGGGCGAGCAGTCCGAAGGTCAGCAGCACCCCGAGGCAGAACACCAGGACGGGCCAGCCGGACAGGGTGCCCGCGCCGCCGAGCTGGACGGGCACGGTGGTGCCGCCGGCGTCCGGGACACGGCTGACGAAACCGGCGTCGACCAGGCCGATGAACGCGATGAAGAGGCCGATGCCGACGCTGATCGCCTGCTTGAGGGGCTGCGGGATCGCGTGCATGACGGCCTCGCGCAGACCGGTCAGCACCAGCGCGCAGATCAGCAGCCCCTCCAGGACCACGAGGCCCATCGCGTCGTCCCAGCTCATCAGCGGGGCGATCTGGAAGGCGACCACGGCGTTCAGGCCGAGTCCGGCGGCGAGCGCGAGCGGCAGATTGCCGGCGACGCCCATGATGATCGTCATCACGGCTGCCACCAGGGCGGTGGCTGTGGTGAGCTGGACGAAGTCGAGCGAGTGGCCGTACTTGTCCTTCGCGCTGCCGAGGATGAGGGGGTTCAGGACGAGGATGTAGGCCATGGTGAAGAACGTGGCGAAGCCGCCGCGTATCTCCCGGCCGAAGGTGGACCCCCGTGCGGAGATCCTGAAGAACCGGTCGACGCCGTTCGCCGACGGAGGTGGTGCGCTCCCCCGGTCGGCCGCCTGCTTGGTCTCGGACATGACGCGTCGCTCCTCGCTGCCAGGTGATCGTGTGCGGATGCTGGCTGGATTGTGTACGCGTCAAACCCGGTTCAGGTTTTCGCCGTGTTACGGATCGGGCCCCGCCGCCGCCCCGCGCGGCCGTGGGGCCGCGCGGGGAGGTACGGCTAGCCGACGAAGTACGTCGGGTTCGGCAGCTTGTACGTGCGGTCGGCGTAGCCGCCGTCGAGGTCCGAGTACTGGTCGCCGAAGTTGGCGACGATGTCGTAGCCGAGGTCGCGCTCGATGTGCCGGCGGGTGCCCGCCTTGTACTGCACGGTCGTGCAGGTCCAGGTGCCGGGCGTGGCGCAACCGCTCAGATAGGACGGCGGGTTGGCGGCGTTCTTGAGGAACATGTGCCCGGCGTCGAGGTTCACGTCCGCGCCGACCTTCGTCAGGTTGGCGACGGCCGCCGAGCGCTGTGCCTCGCTCAGCCCGGAGTTGTAGAAGACCGTGACGCCCCGCTTCGCGGCGTACCGCACGAGGCCGGGGCTGCCGAAGACCTCGGGACGGTCCGCCCGGTCGACGTAGGCGGCCCAAGTGGCCGAGTTGTACGTGTAGTTGTAGCGCTTCTCGTAGTCCAGGCTGAGCAGCAGCGTGTCGTCGATGTCGAAGACGACCGCGGGCTTCTTCCCCTGGTGCAGGGCCTTGCGGGCCGCCTGGTCGATGTACTTCTTCGCGGCCTTGTCGATCGCCGCGAGGTCCTTCGCGTACGGGCTCGTCGGCGACGCCTGGTAGACGCCGTTCGCGTCGGCCGTGGTGCCGTAGTAGGTGTCGATGTCCTTGACCAGCACGCCGATGTTGTACGGCTCGTGGGTCGAGTTCGCCGTGGACTGCCCGGCGGTGGCCGCGCCGGCACCGTAGAGGGCGGCACCGGCGACGACAGCGGCGGCGGTGGCGGCCGCGAAACGCAGTGACTTTTGCATGACACAGCTTTCTACGCGCGTCACCCCCAACGGCGCGAGCCCCGACGGGCAAAAACCGGGTCAAGCAACCTTCTTCCACGGCTCCCAGTCGCCGAGGTACGCGGCACGGGTGGCGGACTCGGCCTGTTCGGGCGTGAGTTGGGGCCGGTTGGCGGGGACGGTGATGGCCGCGCCCGGCCCGGTGTTGCGGTACTCGGCGAACCGCTGCTCCTGCCAGGGGAACGCGGCCGACATGTCGGCGTAGGGCGCGACCGCGTCGATGCCGGGCCCGAGGTGGCTGTCGCGGACGACGAGGCTCGGGCGGGCGGTGAGATCGGAGCTGGGCACCCAGGGGCGGGCCAGCTTGAAGTACCCGTCCGGGGCGGCGCTGCTGATCCGGCTCCGGACGACCAGATGGCCGTACGGGGTGGCACCGGCCGTGGAGGGGGCGAAGACGAAGCCGTACGGCGGCCCGGCCAGGTCCGTACGGCGCAGGGTGCGGAAGTGGCCGTGCTCATGGACCGCGGTGGCCCGCCCGAAGACGAAGTCGACGTCCCCCTCGGTGTAGCAGTGGGCGTAGTACTGCCGGGCGACGGCGGTCACGGCGATCGAGTCGGCGTACAGGGTGTCCTGGTGGCCGAGGAAGCGGCAGTGGTGGAAGGCGGAGCGGTCGCCCTGCACCTTGAGGGCGACGGCCTGGGTGCCGGTGGTTTCGGGATGGTCGGCGCGCAGCCAGTCGTTGGCGAAGGTGATCCAGCGGGCGGTGAAGCCGGCGGCCTGCACGGTCGTGGTGGCCGATCCGGTGGTGCCGTGGGTGCCGCCGCCCGGCTTGGGGGTGCCGGCCGCGTTGTCGTACACGACGACCGTGTCCCGGGCGTTCTCGGTGGCGCCGATCCAGGTGGCCTCGGTGCGGGTGGGGTCGAGGAGGACCGTCTCCCGGTAGACGCCCGGGGCCAGGACGAGGGTCCGGCCGCTGCCGGTGGCGGCGGTGACCGCGTCCTGGACGGTGGTGAAGTCGCCCCGGCCGAGCGGGTCGACGTACAGGGTGCCCGGGGTGCGGCGGGCGGCCGGAGAGCCGAAGCGGCCGAACGGACGGCGGTGTCCGCCGGGGCCCGCGTACGCGGCGGCGGGGAGGGCGAAGGCGGCGGTGCCCGCGGCCGCGCCTACGGCCGTGGCGAGGAACCGCCGTCGGGAGGGCAGATGCATGCGGGTGCTCCTTGGGAGGGGCGGCCGGGACGGAGCGGGAACACCGGCCCGGCCGCCGTGTGGAGGGGGCCGGTTCAGCCCAGGCGTCCCGCGCCCGCGCCGCGGTCGACGATCCGGGCGACGGACCGCACCGGGTCGACCCGGGTGCGCAGGGTCGGGGTCCAGCCGGCGCCGGACTCCAGGGTCTCGGCGGGGATCTCCGCGTTGTGCACGGCGATCAGGTCGGTGATCCGGCCGTTGACGAGATTGTGCGCGGCGGTGACCGGGGCGACGGTCCACCGCTTGAGCACCTTGGCCGCGCTGACCCCCGGGGGCAGGGTGAACGCGTTGTGCTCGGCGACGAGTTGGGACTCCTTGCCGATGCCGAGGCTGTACGAGTAGTCGTCGTTCGCGACGAAGTGGTTGTTGTAGGAGTCGACCTGGCCGAAGCGGACCCGGGGCGCGCGCTCGACCAGTCCGGAGAACAGGTTGTGGTGGAAGGTGGCCTTCAGCCGGCCCCGGTCGCCGACGGCCGTCGACTCGCTGTCGCTGTTGCCGATCAGGATCGTCTTGTCGTGCTCGGTGAAGACGTTCCAGGAGGCGGTGACATGGTTCGCGCCGCGCACGATGTCGAGTTGGCCGTCGTGCTGCTGGTAGAGCATCCCGAAGTGGGTCGGGGCCGCGCTGTCGGGGTGGGAGCCGTCGGTGAACGTGTTGTGGTCCAGCCAGACATGGGTGGAGCCGTACACCACGGCGGTGTCGTACTCGGAGTTCCAGTTGCCGGTGGCGCCGTCGGTGGGGTCCCACTGCGGGAAGCAGTCGACCGGCGACTCCAGAGTGAGGTTGCGGACGATCACATTGTCGACGCCCTTGATCTGGAGGCTGACGCCCTTGAAGCCGGCGCCGCGGCCCACGCCCACGATGGTGGTGTTGGCGGGGATCTCCGCCTTGATGGCCCGGTCCTGGGCGGCGGCGGAGGCGCGCCGCAGCCCCTCGGGGCTGTCGTCGGGCTCGCCGGTCAGATCGGTGTCCAGGCCCCAGGTCTCGGGGGCGTAGGCGGCGAGGTAGGCGTCGAAGTCGTAGCCGGGCGCGGCGAAGGAGTCACAGCCCTCGGCGACGGCGTCGATCACGCCCTTCACCTTGATGATCTTCGGTGCGGAGCCGCCCGCGGCGAGGGCGGCCTTGAACTGGGCCCAGGTGGTGACGGTGTGGACGTGCGCGGCGTCCGCCGCCGCCCCGCCCGTCGTCCCGGTCCCGTACGCGGCCCACCCGTCGTTCGCGGGCAGCACCTGACGGCCCAGGTCGCGGGCGTGGGCCGGGGTGCGGGGGCCGGCCGAGGCGGTGCCGGTGGCGGACAGCACCAGGGCGGTGCATCCCGCGAGGGCGGCGACGGCACGTGCATGACGCTTCGGTGTACGCATGGTGCGGGTCTCCTTCCGATGCCCGGGTGTCAGCCGTTGTTCTTCTTCCAGTCCGCCTGCGCCGCGTTCAACTGCTCGGCCAGGGTGTCCAGGAAGTCCTTCGCGCTCATCTTTCCGAGCAGCACCTTCTGGAAGTTCGGCTCGTTGTCGGCCTTGGAGATGGTGTTCCAGTCGGGCAGGTAGTAGGGAAGCTGCACGATCTTCGTGCCGGTCCCGTTCAGCGCCTCGGCGGCCAGCTTCGTCGGCTCCGCCCCCTGGATCCACGCGTCCTTCGCGGCCTCGGTGTTCGCCGGGATCTGGCCCGCGGACTCGTTGTACTTGGAGTTCTCCGCGTGCGAGACGGCGAATTCGACGAACGTCCAGGCGGCCGTCTTGTTCTTGCTGGACTTGAAGACGCTCAGCCCGTCGACCGGGTTGGAGATCTGCACCCGGCTGCCGTCGTCCAGGGTGGGGCTCGGGATACCGCGGAACTTGTCCGGGCCCAGCGCCTTGAAGTGGTCCTGGTAGGAGCCGAGGTTGTGGCTCAGCATGCCGATGGTGCCGCTGTCCCACTGGGCGACCATCTTGGTGAAGTCGTTGTTGACGTCGGCGGACGGGGTGGCCTTCTTGTAGAGGCCGACGTACTTCTCCAGCGCCGCGACGATCTTCGGGTCGTTGACGGTGGTCGTGTCGCCGTTCCAGAAGGTGTCGATGCCGGTCTGGCCGTACGCGGCGTCCAGGGCCGGCGCGATGGAGCCCTCGCCGCCGCGGATGGTGAAGCCGAAGGCGTTCTTGTCCTTGTCGGTGAGCTTCTCGGCGGCCTCGTAGAACTTGGTCCAGGTGGTCGGGGCGTCCAGACCGGCCTTCTCGAACAGGTCCGTGCGGTACCACAGGGTGCCGTTGTTGGACGAGGTCGGGATCTGGTACAGCTCCTCGCCGCCGCCCGCCGCACGGCTGACCGCCAGCAGGTTCTCGCTCAGCCTGCCGTCGAGCGCGCTCTTCTCCAGGCGGTCGTCCAGCGGTTCCAGGGCGCCCTGGACGGCGACCTCGGCGAGCATGGCGGTGCCCACGCCGCCGACGTCGGGCAGGCCGCCGCCCTGGATGGCGGTGTCGTACTTGGACTGGGCGCTCGCGGCGGGGATCCCGACGTACTTGACCTTGATGTCGGGGTGGGCCTTCTCGAAGTCGGCGATGATCTCCTTCCAGATGTCGGTGCGCACGCCTCCGTTGTTGTCCCAGAAGGTGATCTCGCCCTTCCCCGAGCCCTCGCCCCCCTTGTCCCCCGCGCTGCCGCCGCCGTCGTCACCGCAGGCGGTGGCGGTCAGCGCGAGCACGGAGCCCAGGGCGACGGCCAGGACGGCCCGCCTGTTTCTGCGGTTGCTGCTGCTCTTCATGTGTCGGCTCTCTTCTTCTTCCGGATACGGCGGAGATGCGTGGACATCTGGAGCTGTGGGGGGAGTTCGGAGTTCAGAGCGGTGTGACGCGGAACGCGGTGAACACGGCCGAGCCGGCGTCCCGCTGTCCGGCGAGGGCGAACAGGCCGAGCAGGGCGCCGACCCAGCGCCAGGGGGTGGCGGTGAAGACGGGGCCCGAGGGGCGCGGGCCGTCGCCGGTGTCGTAGCTGAAACGGCAGCGCGCGGACGGGCCGATCTCGACGCGCAGCCGGACCCGGCCCCCGGGGGCGGGCCGGGGGTGAGCGGCGTCGCGTTCGCGGCCGGCGTCCGTCTCGGCGAACCGGTGCACGACGTGGACGCCTCCGTCGGCGTCGCGTTCCAGCCCGATCCAGCAGTACGCGTCGCCGAGGACCGCGAGTCCGGCGCGGGCGCCCGGCCGGGTGCCGTGGAGGGTCAGTTCGGTCTCGACGGCGCAGGGGGTACCGGGGAGCCGCTGGGTGAGGACGTTCGGCACCCGGCGCAGATCGTGCGCGGCCCCGGTCGCGTCCTCGGTGCGCACGCAGGTCAGGCGCAGGCCGTCGCCGGAGTGCTGGGTGGCCCAGCCGACGCGGGGGTTGGCCGTCCACTGCCACTGGCGGCCGAAGCGTCCGCCGGGGAAGTCGTCGTCGGTGGCGGGCGCGGCGGGCGGCTGGACGGGCAGATCCGGCAGCCGGTGGGTGCGGACCGGGGTGCCCGCGTCGCCGATCACCGGCCAGCCGTCGGCGCCCCAGCGCATCGGCTGGAGGTGGACGACCCTGCCGTGGGCGCCGCGCTGCTGGAAGTGCAGGAACCAGTCCTCGCCGGACGGGGTGCGCACCCAGCCGCCCTGGTGCGGGCCGTTGACGTCGGTGTCCCCCTGTTCGAGGACGATCCGCTCCTCGTAGGGGCCGAAGAAGTCCCGGGCGCGGAAGGCGCCCTGCCAGCCGGTCGCCACCCCGCCGGCGGGGGCGAGGATCCAGAACCGTCCGTCGTGCCGGTAGAGCTTGGGGCCTTCGAGGGTGAACCAGCCGGGCAGCCGGTCGCCGTCGACGATCACCTTGCCCTCGTCGAGAAGTGACGTGCCGTCAGGATGCATACGGTGGCCGGTGATCCGGTTCTTGACGCCCGCGCGGGACTTCGCCCAGGCGTGCACGAGATACGCCTCGCCGCTCTCCTCGTCCCACAGCGGGCACGGGTCGATGAGCCCCCGGCCCTCCTTCACGAGCGTCGGCCGGGTCCAAGGGCCCCTGATCTCGGGGGCGTTGACCTGGAAGATGCCCCGGTCGGGGTCGCCCCAGAAGATCCAGAACCGGTCGTCGTGGCGGCGCAGGGAGGGCGCCCAGACGCCGCGGTCGTGGCGCGGGACGGCGAACTCGGCCTCCGGCTCCAGGCGTTCGAGGGCATGGCCGACCAGGGTCCAGTTGACCAGGTCGCGCGAGTGCAGCAGCGGCAGGCCGGGGACGCGGGAGAAGCTGGAGGCGGTGAGGTAGAAGTCGTCGCCCACCCGGATCACGTCCGGATCGGACCAGTCGGCGTCGAGCACCGGATTGCGGTACGTCTCCGAATCGCGGTGGGGCGTCGGATTACGGTCGGTCGTCGGACTGCGGTCGGTCGCCGGATCGCGGTGGGTCATCGGATCGAGGTGGGTCATCGGCCGACCGCCTTCCGGGCCAGCGCCGCCGCCTCGTCGCGGCCGAGCCGGCCGTCGGCGACGACGGTGACGATCCGGCGTACGACCGTCTCGCCGGGCGGGATCGGCAGCCGCTCGGCCGGGGCCAGCGAGGAGCCGACGCCCGGGTACTCGGCGGTGCGCACGAACCAGGGGTCGCGGCGGGTGGTGTCGGTGGCGCCCGCGAAGACGAGCGTCCAGCCCGCGCCCACGAGGGCCAGCCAGTCGGCGCGGCGGCCGTGGACCTCGGCCTCGCCGTCCGCGTCGGCGGTGAACACCCGCGGGGCCGCGCTCTCCTTGGGCGCCCGCCAGAAGAAGCCGCCGTAGGCCGCGCCGGGGCGGCCGTTCGTCGCCGGGCTGCCGATCGACAGCGGGCCCGGGGTGACGTTGGTGAGGGAGAAGGTGAGGTCCAGCGCCCAGGCCGTGCCGGTGAGTGCGGCGGCCGCGACGGTTCGGCGCTCGTCCAGCAGCCCGCCGCCCGCGGCCGCCCAGCGCAGCTCCTCCACGAAGCCGTCGGAGGCGCGCAGCGGGAACGACCCGTGCCGCTGGACGCCGTGGTTGTCCAGCTCGGTCGGGCCGCGGCCGCGGACATAGGTGCGCCCGCCCCAGAAGTTGTGCCCCTCGACGTCGGGAACGGCGACACCGACGCCGAGGTGGTGGGGATGGTCGGCCGGGGCCAGCTCGGTGACCGCCGTGCCGGACAGCGTGGTGACGGGGTGCAGATGGGGGCGCGGGGAGAGCCGGGCGGGCAGTTCGGGCCGGACGACGTACCGGCCGACCGGGCGGCCCGCGACGCGCAGGACGAGCGGTGCCCCGGATGCCGTCATCGGGTGCTCACCTCTTCCGGGTGCACGGTCGTGGACGCCCAGGGGGCGCCCAGTTCGGAGTAGAGGGCGAGGCCGTCGGCGGCCGCCGCGACCAGGCCGTCGATACCGGGGACGACCCTGCGGGCCCCGCCGTCGGCCGGGTGCCAGGCGGTGCCGGGCAGCCGGACCGGGTCGGGGGCCACCCGGACCGCCTCGACGACCCGCATGAACGCCTCGGTCGCGGCGGGCGGGACCAGCAGATCCCTGCCGTCGGCGAGACGGGCGGCCAGGTTCTCCAGCAGGTCGGTGCGGCCGTACTCGCGCTCCTCGGGGCCGTGTCCGGCGCGCTGGAGCAGGACGCGGTCCCGCTTGTACCAGAGGGTGATCCGGCCCCGGCTGCCGTGCACGACGACGTACGGCTCGTCGGGGTCCTCGGCGCACAGGGTCGCGGCGACCACGACCGGGAGGCCGTCGGCGGTGGTGATCCGGACGCAGGAGGTGTCGTCGGACTCGATGGCGTTGGCGTGCGCGAGTTCGGTCTCGATGGCGGTGACGTCCTCGGCGCGGGTGGCGCCGGCCAGGGCGAGCGCGGTGGCGACGGCGTGCGCGAGCGGGTTGGTGAGGGCGCCGTCGATCACGTCGACGCCGTTCAGCCGCCGTCGGCCCGCCCAGGGCGCCCGCCGGTAGTAGGACTCCGGGCGGGACCAGGCGCCGGCGCCGCCGACCCCGGTGACCTCGCCGATCGCGCCGTCGGCGAGCAGTTCGCGGATCGCCGGGAGGGCGTGCGAGCCCAGCGACTGGAAGCCGATCTGGCAGTCGACACCCGCCTCGGCGACCCCGTCGGCCATCCTGCGGAACTCGGCCCAGGACGGGGCGGGCGGCTTCTCCAGGAGCAGATGCGCACCGTGTGCGGCGGCCGTCAGGGCCAGGTCGGTGTGGGTGGGGATCGGGGTGCAGAGCACGGCGATCCGGGCGCCGGTGGTGTCGAGGAGCGCGCCGAGGTCGGCGGACTGCGCGGGCGTGCCGAGCCCGTCGGGGATCTCGTCGGGGGCCAGCGGAGTCAGTTCGCAGACACCCGCCAGCCGTACGGTCCCCCGGTCCTGGAGCCGGCGGATGTTGTCGAGATGCCAGCGGCCGTGGCCGCGGGCGCCGGCGAGGACGACGGGGATCGCCCGCGGCTCCGTCTGTGCGGTCATCCCTTCACCGCCCCCGCGCTGAAGCCGGTGATCAGCCACTTCTGGATGAAGGCGAAGACGATCACCACGGGGACGGCGGCGATGATGCCGCCCGCGGCGAGGGCGCCCAGGTCGACGCTGTCCGCGCTCATCAGGGTGTTGAGGCCGACCGGGATGGTCTGCTTGCTCTGGTCGGACAGGAACATCAGGGCGAACAGGAAGTGGTTCCAGGCGTGCACGAAGGCGAAGGAGCCGACCGCGATCAGTCCGGGCCGCAGCAGGGGCAGCACCACGATCCGGAAGCCCGTGAAGCGGTTGCAGCCGTCGACCCAGGCGGCCTCCTCCAGGGAGTAGGGCACGTTCCGGATGAAGCCGCTGATCAGGATCATCGACAGGGGGAGCTGGAAGACCGTCTCGGCGATGATGACGCTCGCCAGCGAGTTGATCATCCGCAGTTCGGCGAAGATCTGGAACAGCGGCACCAGCAGCAGCGCGCCCGGCACGAACTGGGTGCACAGCAGGGCGATCATGAAGCCGCGCTTGATGCGGAACTCGAAGCGGGCGAGGGCGTAGCCGCCGGCCAGCGCGACGAGGGTGGTGAGCAGCAGCGTGGCGACGCCGGTGAGCACGCTGTTCTGGAAGTAGACGCCGAACTCGCGTTCGTTCCAGACCTTTTCGAAGTGCTCGAAGGTGACCGGCCACGGCACGAGCGAGGTCGAGCCCGGCCGGCGGAGCGCGAAGAGCAGGATCCAGTAGAACGGGACCAGGGTGAAGAGCAGGTACAGCGACAGCGGGACGTAGATCTGCCAGCGGGGTGCCTCGTCCCAGGCGCGGGACCCGCGGCGCCGCGGCCGGTCGTCGGCGGGGTGCGGGGGCGCGGGGACGGGCACGGCCCGGGTGGCCTCCTCGGTGATCACTTGCCTCCCCCTCCGAACTTGCTGAGCCGCAGATAGACCATCGAGCAGACGAGCAGGATCAGGAACGCGACCGTCGTCAGGGCGGACGCGTAGCCGAAGTTGTGGGCGTCGACCGAGGTGTTGGCGATGTAGAGCGGCAGGGTGGTGGTCTCCCCCGCCGGGCCGCCGTTGGTCAGCGTGTAGAGCAGGTCGACGTTGTTGAACTCCCACACCGCGCGCAGCAGCGTGGACAGGACGATGGCGTCCTTGAGATGGGGCAGGGTGATGTGCCAGAACTGCTTGATCCTGCTCGCCCCGTCGACTTCGGCGGCCTCGTACAGGTCCTTCGACACGGACTGGAGGTCGGCGAGGATGAGGATCGCGAAGAACGGCACGCCCCGCCACAGGTCGGCCACGATCGCCGCCGGGAAGACGGTGGAGGGGTCCGACAGCCAGCTCGTGCCGTAGGAGCCGATGCCCACGTCCGCGAGGTAACGGGTGATGCCGGTCTGGGAGTTGTAGAGCAGCACCCAGATCACCGAGGTGAGCACGCCGGAGACGGCCCACGGGGAGAAGACGAGGGCGCGGCCCAACGCCCGTCCCACGAAGGTCTGGTTGACGATCAGCGCCAGCGCGAGCCCGAACAGGAGCTGCAATCCGACTTCTACGACGACCCACTGGGCGCTGAAGGTCAGCGTGTCCCAGAACTGCGGGTCCTCGGTGAAGGCGTGGACGAAGTTGTCGAAGCCCGCGAAGCCGTTCCGCCACGGCTTGGTGGGGTTGTAGTCCTGGAGGCTGTAGTAGAAGACGCTGATCACCGGGTAGGCGATGAAGCCCAGCATCAGCAGGGCCGCCGGCGCGATCAGCAGGTACGGGAGCCTGTGGGGCGCGGCGGAGGCACGGCGCCGCCGGGGTGGCGCGGGCGGTTTCGCCACGGCTGCGGCTTGGGCCATGACTGTTCTCCGTTCTGGGTCGCGTCGTGCGTGGAGCTCCGGGTCGCGTGGTGCGTGCGTGGAGCGTGCTGCTGCTCGAAGAGACAGGAAGCGCTTTCTACCCGGGCAGACGTGTGCCCGGCCGTACCGCCGCGGTCAGCCCGCGTAGGGGTCCTGCACCTTTCCCGGGCGGGCGAGGAACGCGAAGTCGCAGCCGGTGTCGGCCTGGGTGATCTGTTCGGTGTAGAGCGCGCCGTAGCCCCGCTCGTAACGGGCGGGCGGCGGTGTCCAATCGGCCCGGCGCCGCTCCAACTCCTCGTCGTCCACGTGGAGATGAAGGGTGCGCGCCTCGACGTCGAGGGTGATCGGATCGCCGGTGCGGACCAGGGCGAGCGGTCCGCCGACGTACGACTCCGGTGCCACGTGCAGCACGCAGGCGCCGTAACTCGTGCCGCTCATCCGGGCGTCGGAGATCCGGACCATGTCCCGCACGCCCTGCCGCAGCAGCCGGTCGGGGAGGGGGAGCATGCCGTACTCGGGCATGCCGGGGCCGCCCTTGGGGCCGGAGCCGCGCAGCACCAGCACGCTGTCGGCGGTGATGTCCAGCTCCGGGTCGTCGATGGTGCGCTGCATGGTGCGGTAGTCGTCGAAGACGACGGCGGGGCCGGTGTGCTTGAGCAGATGCGGTTCGGCGGCGATGTGCTTGATGACCGCGCCGTCCGGGCAGAGGTTGCCGCGCAGGACGGCGACGCCGCCCTCGCTCGCGACGGGGTTGTCCCGGGGCCGGATGACGTCGTCGTGGTGCACCCGGGCCCCCGCGAGCTGCTCGCGCAGGGTGTCGTGGAAGACGGTCGGCCGGTCCAGGTGGAGCAGGTCCGGGATCCGGGAGAGGAAGCCGGGCAGTCCGCCGGCGAAGTGGAAGTCCTCCATGAGGTAAGTCCGGCCGCCGGGGCGGACGTTGGCGAGGACCGGGACCGTGCGGGCGATGCGGTCGAAGTCGTCCAGGGTGAGCGTGACGCCCGCGCGGCCGGCCATGGCGATCAGATGGATCACGGCGTTGGTCGAGCCGCCGAGGCCGAGCACGGTGGTGACCGCGTCCTCGAAGGCGTCGCGGGTGAGGATCTCGGAGAGCCTGCGGTCCCGGTGGACGAGTTCCACGACACGCAGGCCCGCGGCGGCCGCCATCCGGTCGTGCCCGGAGTCCACGGCCGGGATGCTGGAGGCGCCGGGGACCGTGACGCCGAGCGCCTCGGCGGCGGCGGTCAGCGTGGACGCCGTGCCCATCGTCATGCAGTGGCCCGGCGAGCGGGCGAGGCCGTTCTCCAGTTCGGCCATCTCGCAGTCGCCGATGAGGCCGGCCCGCTTGTCGTCCCAGTACTTCCACATGTCGGTGCCGGAGCCGAGGACCTCGTTGCGCCAGTGGCCCGGCAGCATGGGCCCGGCGGGCACGAAGACGGTCGGCAGGTCGACGCTGGCCGCACCCATGAGCAGCGCGGGGGTGGTCTTGTCGCAGCCGCCCATCAGGACGGCGCCGTCGACCGGGTAGGAGCGCAGCAGCTCCTCGGTCTCCATGGCGAGGAGGTTGCGGTAGAGCATGGGGGTCGGCTTCTGGAAGGTCTCGCTGAGCGTGGAGACCGGGAACTCCAGCGGGAAACCGCCCGCCTGCCACACGCCCCGCTTGACCGCCTGCGCACGCTCACGGAGGTGCACATGACAGGGGTTGATGTCCGACCAGGTGTTGAGGATCGCGACGACCGGCTTGCCGAGGTGTTCCTCGGGGAGGTAGCCGAGCTGCCGGGTGCGGGCGCGGTGGCTGAAGGAGCGCAGGCCCTCGGTGCCGTACCACTGGTGGCTCCGCAGTTCCTCGGGGCGTTTGCGGGGCCGGCCGGGCTCTCCGGGGTTCTCGTCGAAGCGCTTCACAGGGACCACCCGGCGGCTATCGCGGCGACCTCGGCCCGCTCGTCCGCGGGCAGCCGGCGGCTCGGCGGGCGGACCTCGGGTCGGCACAGGCCCAGGGACGACAGGGCTTCCTTGACCACGGTGACATTGTTGGCGGAGCCGTTCGCGGCCCGCAGCTCCTCGAAGCGGCGGATCTGCTCCCAGACCTTCATGGCGGCCGGATAGTCTCCCGCTCGAAGCGCTTCGATCATGTTCAGCGAAACGGCGGGGGCGACGTTCACCAGCCCCGAGGTGAAGCCGGTGGCGCCGGCCGAGAAGTAGGACGGGGCGTACGGCTCGGCGAGCCCCGCGACCCAGACGAAGCGCTCCGGACCGGCGTCCCGCGCGAAGGCGGCGAAGCGGGCCGCGTCCGGCACCGCGTACTTCACCCCGACGACATTGGGGCAGACGTCGGCCAGTTCGGCGAGCCGTTCGCCCCGGAGCTGCGCGTTGCGGATGTAGGGGACGACGCCCAGCTCGGGGACCGCCTCCGCGATCGCCCGGTGGTAGTCGACCCAGCCGCTCTGCGAGACATACGGGTGGACGGGCTGGTGGACCATCACCATCTGGGCACCCAGCTCGCGGGCGTGCCGGGCGGAGGCGACGGCGGTGGGGACGTCGTGGCCGACGCCCACGAGGATCGCCGCCCGTCCCCCGGCCTCGTCGACCGTCAGTTCCGTGACGAGCCGCCGCTCCTCGGGCGTGAGGGCGTAGAACTCGCCCGTGTTGCCGTTCGGGGTGAGCGTGGTGATCCCGCCGTCCAGCAGCCGGCGCAGCAGGGCCCGGTGGGCGGCCGCGTCGACGGTGCCGTCCGCGGCGAACGGGGTCACCGGGATCGCCACCACGTCGGCCAGGGCCGCACGCTGGGTCTCGAACGCCACGCCGCTCATCGTTGGCCTTCCTGGTTCGCGGCCTCGGGGAACGCCCGCTCGACGAACGACGCGATGTGGGCGTGCAGGGCACGGCCCGCGCCGTCCGCGTCACCGGCCAGGGCGAGCCGGAGGATCTCCCGGTGCTCGCCGGCCTCGCGCTCCCAGGACGGCGAGGCCGCCCAGGCGACGGCGGAGACCAGGGCGGCCTGGTCCCGGACCTCGTCGAGCATCCGGCCGAGCAGCGGGTTGCCGCAGGGCAGATACAGGGCGCGGTGGAACTCCCGGTTGGCCAGGGACCGTTCGGCGGTGTCGGCCGCCTCGTCGGCGCGGGTCAGCGCGTCCCGGGCCGCGTCCAGGGAGGCGCCCCGGACCACGGCCCGGCGCAGCGCCTCGGGTTCGAGGAGCAGCCGGACGTCGTAGACCTCGCGCGCCATGTCCGCGTCCACCATGCGCACCGTGACGCCCTTGTACTGGCTCATGACGACCAGTCCGGTGCCGGCCAGGGTCTTGAGCGCCTCGCGCACGGGGGTCTTGGACACCCCGAACTGCGCGGCCAGCTCGGTCTCGACCAGGGCCTGACCCGGCGTCAACTGCCCGGTGAGGATGCGGCGTTTGATCTCCTCCAGCACGTACTGCGTGCGGGAGGGGATCGGCGTGGGCACAGAGGTCATGCGCGCCTCTCGGATCTCGCGTATGGGATCTCGCGTATCGCGTCTCATATATGACGTACGAAGTACGACGCGGTCGAAGGTAGGAGCGCCATGGTGTTTCGTCAATGCTTCTGACAGAGGTCGGGCGACGGGACGTCAGAACGGGATGCCAGAACGGATGTCAGAACGGGATGGTCTCGCCCTCGCGTGCCGTGCGGGTCGGGCCGCCGAAGGCCGCCGCGGCGCGGGCGGTCGCCGTCTGCCGGGTCAGGGTGGGTCCGACATGGGTGATGTACAGCTCGCGCACCCCCGCCTTGCGGGCCGCGTCCCCCGCGTCCTCGGGGGTCAGATGGACCTGGGGCGACCCTTCGCTCTCGCGATGCCGGTCGATGTCGGCCTCGCAGAGGAACAGGTCGGCCCCGGAGGCGAGTTCGGTGAGCGCCTCGCAGGGCCCGCTGTCCCCGGAGTACGCGAGGACGCTCCCCTGGCACTCGGCGCGCAGCCCGTACGCCTCGGTGTCGTGGGCCACCGCGCGGGAGGTGAGCCGGATGTTCCAGTGCCGGACGGTATGACCGTCGTACAGGGCACGGAAGTCGAAGACACCGCTCAGGAAGCGGACCTCGGGGCGTCCGAAGAAGCCCGCGAGACGCCGGGCGCAGTCCAGCGGCGCGTACACCGGGACCGGGACCGGCGGGACCAGCCCGCCGTAGGCGAACGCGTAGGCGGCGGACAGCAGATCGGCGCTGTGGTCGGCGTGCAGATGGGAGATCCAGATGGCGGTGAGCCGCTCGGGATCCGTGTGCCGCTGCAACTCCGCGAACGTTCCGGGCCCCGCGTCCACCCATATCTCGGCCCCCGCCCCGCGCAGGAGGTAGCCGGAGCAGGGCCGGCCGGGCCCGGGGTGCGGGGAGGCGGTTCCGAGGACGGTGAGGCTGAGGGGCATGGGGGCGAGCGTACGTTTCGCCCCGCCCCGGCGCGCCCCGTTTCGCACCCGTCTACGCCCCCGCGCCCGGTTCGGCTACGGCGTCCAGCCCGGATCGCGCCCGCTCAGGCCCACCGCCCGGTCGAGCAGTGGGGCGCCCTCGGGCACGGCCACGACGGGACCGAAGATGCCGTCGCCGCGGTCGGACTCGGCGGCGGCGCGCAGGAAGGTGTACGACGCGTGCAGCGCGGCCGGGTCGGGTGTGTACGGCTGTCCGGTGGCCCGGGCCAGGTCCCAGCCGTGGATCACCAGTTCGTCGGCGACGACGGCACCGGCGACCGCTCCGGGCAGGTCGATGCCGCCGGCCCGGGTCTTTCCGGTCCAGGCGGCCGGGTCGCGCCAGGCGGCGGCGAGTTCGTCGAGGACGCGGGGCAGGTCCTCGCGCCAGCCGGGGCCGATGTCCGGGAGGGCGGCCTCGGGGCTGGTGTCGGTGGTGGCGCCCAGCTTCTTGCGGCCGGCGTCCCGGAAGGCGACGGCGAGCCCGGCCAGATGGCCGAGCAGATGGCGGACGGGGTAGCCGGGGCAGGGCGTGCGGCCGCTGAGCCGCTCGTCCGGCACACCGGCCACGAGACGGGCCACGACCAGGGCCTGGGGGCCGAGGTCGAGGGTGCCGGTGGCGGTGTCGGTCGTGGTGCCGCTGGTGGTGTCGGTCGTAGGAGTCATGAGGGGTGGACCGCCGGCGGGCGCGAAACTCATCGCCCGCCGCACGGCCCGCCCCGTCTCAGCGCGCGGCCAGTGCCTCCCGTACGGCATCGAGGTCGTCGTCGGAGGCCAGTCCCGCGTGGTAGAGGCGGATCTCCGTGGCCCCCAGCCCGCGCGCGCGGGCCATGTCGACGCCGAGGGTCCCGGGGCTGCCGCCCATCCCCGACACCACGCCCAGGTTGGCGGCGAGGACCACGCCCTCGCGGCCCTGGGCGGCGAAGGGGGCGAGCGGCCCCGGGCCGCCCGCGCAGGGCACCACGACACCGTCCGCGACGGACAGGACGTGCGCCGGGTCGACGCCGGGGTTGGCGCCGACGTGGTGGGTGACGGGGTCGGCGTGCAGCAGCACCTGGAAGCCGTCCGGGGCGGCGGCCCGCACCGCGCGGACCGCGCTCTCCTGGAGCGTGCGGGCGGTGCCGTCGCGCCACGCGCGCGTGGCCGCCGCCCGGGCGGGTCCGAGCAGCTTCTCGACCCCGGCCCAGCCCTCGTCGCGCGCGGTCCCCCGCCACAGCGGCTCCAGGGCGTCACGGACGGCGGCGGCCAGCTCGTCGGGGTCGGCGCCCTGTTCGCCGTAGCCGGTGCGGCAGGCCGGGCAGAAGCAGAGCGCCATCAGATAGGTGCCGGCCTCGCCCAGGGCGATCCCGCCGGTCTTGTCGTGGGCGTGCAGGTGCTGGAGGCCGTACCAGCCGAGGGACTCCAGTTCGGTGCCGTGCGCGCCGGGGCGTACGGCGGCCTCGGCGGCGAGGTCGACGAGGTACGCGCGCGTGGCGGGCTGGGCGATGCACGGGGCCCAGGGGTAGCGGTCGCCGTACGCGTTGACGACGGAGGTGTCCGGATGCTCGGCGCCCAGGCGGGAGTTGTGCGCGAGGACCACCCAACTGTGCACCTCCAGACCGGCCCGGGCGAGGGCGTCGGCGGCCGTGCCGTAGGCGTCGCCCGGGGCCCAGTCGCCGGCCGGGTGGGGGCGCAGGGCGCGCCCTTGCCAGCGGTCGTCCGGCGGGTAGAGCACGGCGGCGTGTTCGGCGGTGACGACGCGGTGGCGGGGGTGGCGGGGGGTGAGGGCGCGGGTGGAGTGGTAGGCGGCGGCGAGCGTCACCTGTTCCACGCCGAGGGCGGCGATGCGGTCGGGGGCGGCGGGGTCGCCGACGACGTCCCAGGGGTAGACGAACGCCGACGCCTTCACCGGGTCTCCTCCAGGAGTTCGTGGCCGCGCTCGATCAGCCGGGCGAGCCGTTTGACGTGGTCCTCGGCCGGTTCGTGCAGCGGCGGGCGGACCTCGCCGACGTCGAGGCCGCCCAGCCGGACGCCGGCCTTGACGAGGGCGACGGCGTATCCGCGGCCCTCGGCGCGCAGGTCGACGAAGGGCCGGTAGAACCCGTCGAGGAGGCGCCGGACGGTGTCGCCGTCCCCCTCGGCGAGCGCCCGGTGGAAGGCGAGGGCGATCGCGGGGGCGAAGCAGAACACGGCGGAGGAGTAGAGGGTGACGCCGAGGGCGCGGTAGGCGAGCTGGGTCTGTTCGGCGGTGGGCAGTCCGTTGAAGTAGAGGAAGTCGCCGGGTGCCTCGGTGCGTACGGCGCTGATGATCCGCTGCATCAGGTCGAGGTCGCCGAGGCCGTCCTTGAGGCCGGCGATCCCCTCGGTGCGGGCGAGCCCGACGGCCGTCTCCGGGGTGAGGACGGCGTTGTCGCGCTGGTAGACGATCACCGGCAGGGCGGTGGCGGCGGCCAGCTCCCGGTAGTGCCGCAGCAGGCCCTCCTGGGCGGGGACGACGAGGTAGGGCGGCATCGCGAGCAGTCCGTCCGCCCCGGCGGCCTCGGCGAGCCGCGCGTAGCGCACGGCGAGCGCGGTCCCGTACCCGGCACCCGCGACGACCGGGACCCGGCCGGCGGTCTCGGCCACCGCGGCCCCCACGCACGCCTCGAACTCCTCGGGTGTCAGCGCGTGGAACTCCCCGGTGCCGCAGCAGGCGAAGACCGCCGCCGCGCCGGCCTCGACCCCGCGGCGGACGTGCGCGCGGTAGACGCCGAGGTCGAGGGAGCCGTCGGACGCGAAGGCGGTGACGGGGAAGAACAGCGGCCCGCCGGGGTCGCGGAGGCGGGCGGCGAGGGGGGCTGGGGTCACGGCTCTCCCTAGGACGACGCGTGCGTTCTTCTGACCGATGTCCACATTTCTGAACACCCTCAGCCTACACTTGACGGGATCACGGAGGAATCCTTAGCTTGTCCATGCATGTGAATAGCGTCCATGGTTACGACTGCTCATGACTCTGGAGATCCGAGGATGCCCGCTCCCCGCACCGTCCTGCTCACCGGAGCCGCCGGTGGCGTCGGCACCCTGATGCGGGAGCTGCTCCCCGCGTACGGCTACGACCTGCGTCTGCTCGATCTGCACCCGGTCGAGGGCGCGCCGGACGCGATCACCGCGGACCTCGCCGACCCGCGGGCCGTCCGGGAGGCGGTCCGGGGCGTCGACGCGATCATCCACCTCGCGGGCATCTCCCTGGAAGCCCCGTTCGAGAAGATCCTCAAGGCCAACATCGAGGGCACGTACCACCTGTACGAGGCCGCGCGCGAGGAGGGCGTCCCCCGGATCGTCTTCGCCTCCTCCAACCACGCGGTCGGCTTCACCCCCCACCCCGGCGCCGGCGATCCTCTGATCCCGGTCGGCACCCCGCACCGCCCGGACACCTTCTACGGCCTGTCCAAGGCGTTCGGCGAGGACCTCGCCCAGCTCTACTGGGACAAGCACGGCCTGGAGACGGTGTCGGTGCGCATCGGCTCCTGCTTCGCCGAGCCCACCAGCGTGCGGATGCTGTCGGTGTGGCTGAGCCCCGCCGACGGCGCCCGTCTCCTCCACGCGGCCCTGACCGCCGAGGACGTCGGCCACACCGTCTGCTACGGCTCCTCCGCCAACACGCGTCTGTGGTGGGACCTGTCGACCGCGCGGGCGCTCGGCTACGAACCGCGGGACGACTCCGAGCCGTACGCCGGGAAGCTGATCGCCGAGCAGGGCGAGCTGGATCCGGACAACCCCGCGCACGCGTGCCTGGGCGGCCACTTCGTCAGCGACCCGCCGATCTGGCCGTACTGAGCCCACGCGCCACCGGATCCGCAACGGACCTGGTCATCGCCCCCGCACCCGCTGCGATACTGCCCCCAGGGGCCCCACCGGGCCCGCACGGGCGAGGGAGCGAGGTGCGGACATGACGCCGAGGACGGCGGAGGAACGCCAGCGCGCGATCGTGCGCGCGGCCCGTGCCACCGGCGCGGTCGACGTCGCCGCGCTCGCCACCGAACTGGGCGTGGCCCGCGAGACCGTACGCCGGGATCTGCGCGCTCTGGAGGACCATGGCCTGGTCCGCCGTACACACGGCGGCGCCTACCCGGTGGAGAGCGCCGGGTTCGAGACCACGCTCGCCTTCCGCGCCACCAGCCATGTGCCCGAGAAGCGCCGGATCGCCGCCGCCGCGGCCGGACTGCTCGGGGACGCCGAGACGGTCTTCGTGGACGAGGGCTTCACGCCGCAGCTCATCGCCGAGGCGCTGCCCGGGGACCGGGCGCTGACCGTGGTGACGGCCTCCCTGCCGGTGGCGGGCGCGCTCGCCGGCGCCGAGAACGTCTCCGTGCTGCTGCTCGGCGGCCGGGTCCGCTCCGGCACCCTGGCCACCGTCGACCACTGGACGACGAAGATGCTGGCCGGTTTCGTGGTCGACCTCGCCTATCTCGGCGCCAACGGCATCTCCCGCGAACACGGGCTGACCACCCCGGACCCGGCCGTCGGCGAGGTGAAGGCGCAGGCCGTGCGGGCCGCCCGGCGGGTGGTCTTCGCGGGCGTGCACACCAAGTTCGGCGCGGTCAGCTTCTGCCGGTTCGCCGAGATCGGCGCGCTGGAGACGATCGTGACCAGCACCCTGCTGCCCTCCGCCGAGGCCCACCGCTACTCGCTGCTCGGGCCCCAGGTGGTCCGCGTCTGACAGCCGTCCGGCGTGCCGCGACGGGCCGGCCGTGGCCTGGTCGTGGGCCGTCCGTAAGCCGTTCGGGGGTCCGCCCGTGGGTAAGGGAACGGCAAAGTGGTCTCGTTCGTTCACCCGGCATGACAGCTATGACCCCCGGCTCGAACATCCCTCTCCCCGTCACCCGCGTGACGGTGGACGTCTCCGCTCCCGTGCGGCTCGACGTTTCGGGCCTGCTGCTCACCGCCGACGGCAAGGTGCGCTCCGACGACGACTTCATCTTCTACAACCAGCCGACCGGCCCCGGCGTGGTCTACCGCTCCGGCGGCGGTTCGGCGCCGGACGCGATCACCGTCGACACGGCCGCCCTCCCCCCGGGCATCGAGAAGATCGTGGTCACCGCCAGCCCGGACGCCGCGGGTCAGTCCTTCCAGGGCATCGAACCGACGGCCACGATCCGCGGCGCCGACGACAACAGCGTCCTGGCCACCTTCACACCCCCGCGTCTCGGCGCCGAGACGGCCCTGGTGGTCGTGGAGATCTATCTGCGCAACGGCGCCTGGAAGGCCCGCGCGGTCGGCCAGGGGTACGCCAACGGGCTGGCCGGCATCGCGACCGACTTCGGTGTGTCGGTGGAGGAGCCTGCCGCGCCCGCCGCTCCTGCCGCGGCACCGGCGCCGGCCCCCGCCCCGGTCCGGGCCGCCGCCTCGACCGCCCCGCCGATGCCGCAGTCGCCGCCCCCGCCGGCACCGCCCGCCCCGGGCGCCGGCAAGATCAACCTCGACAAGGGCCGCGTCAGCCTCCAGAAGAACCAGACCGTGTCCCTGATGAAGGGCGGCCGCCCGCTGCTCTCCCAGGTCAAGATGGGCCTCGGCTGGGAGCCCGCCTACCGCGGCAAGGACATCGACCTGGACGCGTCGGTCATCGCGTACGGCCCCCAGCGCAACCACATCGACAGTTGCTACTTCGGCAAGCTGTCGATCGTGGGCGGCGCCATCAAGCACTCCGGGGACAACCTCACCGGAGAGGGCGGCGGGGACGACGAGGTGATCGTGGTGGACCTCGGCCGGCTCCCGCAGGAGGTCTCCGGGCTGGTCTTCACCGTGAACTCCTTCTCGGGACAGAAGTTCACCGAGGTCGCCAAGGCGTACTGCCGGCTCGTCGACGCCACCAGCGGCGAGGAGCTGGTCCGCTTCGACCTCACCGGCGCCGAACCCCAGACCGGCGTGATGATGGCCAAGCTCATCCGCCAGTACTCGGGCGAGTGGGAGATGACCGCGATGGGCGACTTCGTGAAGGCCCGGACGGTCCGCAACATGGTGAAGCCGGCGGCCCAGGCGCTCTGACCGCACGGCCGCGCCCTGCGGCTCTCGCGTCACGGCGTCACGGCCTCACGGCCTCACGGCCTCACGGCCTCGCGGCGTCACGGCCTCGCGGCCCGGAGCATCCCGGCTCCGTGGCCGCGGGCCGCAGTCACGCCCGCAGTCCCTCCATCAGCAGCCCCACATAGCGCCGGATCACCCGGGCGTCCCCGCGGCCCAGTTCGGACGCAGTGGCGATGCCGTGCGCCAGCCGCAGCACGTCCATGGCGTCGACGTCGTGCCGCAGCGCACCGGCGCGCTGTGCCGCCGTCACCAGCCGGGAAGCGGCGCCCTTCATCCGCGTCCCGCACGTCGTCGCCGGCGCCCCGCTGCCGTCCGTCACGGCGGAGCCCAGCAGCGCCTTCATGCCCCGCACCTCGATCGTGCCGACGCACAGCTCGTCGAGCCAGGCCACCAGCGCCTCCCCCGGCGGCAGTTGCGCGCCGAGCACATCGGCCCGCGCGGCCAGCGCCTCGATCCGGTCGACGTAGGCCGCCTCCAGCAGCGCGCGCCGGGTCGGGAAGTGCCGGTACAGGGTGCCGGAACCGACGCCCGCCCGTTTGGCGATGTCGTCGAGCGAGGCGTTCTCCCCGTGCTCGGCGAACGCCTCCGCCGCGGCCGTCAGCAGCCGCTCGTAGTTACGGCGGGCGTCCGCGCGCATGGGCCTGAGCTGCGTCATCCGGACACTCCTTGCAGACGAACGGACCGGGGACGCTCGTCCCAGCGGGCTGTGCTGCCCGCATGGTCCACCAGTCGACCCCGTGGACGCCAGACACCGGCGGGGATCACGGCCTCCGGATGCGGGCTCCCGGTCAGATCACCGCGCTGTAGGCGTTGAGCGCGGGCTGCCCGCCGAGATGGGCGTAGAGCACGGTGGACGCGGCGTCGATCTCGCCGCGCGCCACCAGATCGACCAGCCCGGCCATCGACTTCCCCTCGTAGACGGGGTCGGTGACCATGCCCTCGGTCCGGGCGGCGAGCCGCATCGCCTCCAGGGTGGCCTCGTCCGGGACGCCGTAGATCCCGGCGTGGTACCGCTCGTCCAACTCGATGTCTTCGACGGTGAGTTCGCTCTGGACGCCGATGAGCCGGCCGGTGCGGTGGGCGATACGGGCGATCTGCTCGCGTGTCTCGGCGGGCTTGGCGGAGGCGTCGATGCCGATGACCCGCCGGGGCCGGCCGCCCGCCTCCTCCAGGGCCGCGAACCCGGCGACCATGCCGGCCTGCGTCGACCCGGTCACCGAGCAGACGACGACCGTGTCGAAGAAGACGCCCAGCTCCCGTTCCTGCTCGGCGACCTCGTAGGCCCAGCCGGCGAACCCGAGCCCGCCCAGCGGATGGTCGGAGGCCCCGGCCGGGATCGGATACGGGCGGCCGCCCGACTCCTCGACCTCGCGCAGCGCCTGCTCCCAGCTCTCCTTGAACCCGATCCCGAACCCGGCCCGCACCAGCCGGACGTCGGCCCCGGCGAGCCGGCTGATCAGGATGTTGCCGACCTTGTCGTACACGGAGTCCGGCCACTCCACCCAACTCTCCTGCACCAGCACGCACTTCAGCCCGGCGCGGGCGGCGACGGCGGCGACCTGGCGGGTGTGGTTGGACTGGACGCCGCCGATCGAGACGAGCGTGTCGCAGCCCTGGGCGAGCGCGTCGGCGACCAGGTACTCCAGCTTGCGGGTCTTGTTGCCGCCGTACGCGATCCCCGAGTTGCAGTCCTCCCGCTTGGCCCAGAGGGCGGCGCCGCCGAGGTGCGCGGTGAGCCGTTCCAGCGGATGGACCGGGGAGGGGCCGAAGAGCAGGGGGTAACGCTCGTACGAGGAGAGGGACTTCGGGGCCATGGCGCTGTCTCCTGGATCAGTCGGTGTCGGCCGGGTCTGTCTCGTCGGCCGCGTCCGTCTCGTCGGCCAGGTCCGCCAGCGTGTGCCAGATCTCCGCGGTGATCCGGACCGCCTCGTCGCCGTCGCCGTCGGCGCACGCCTCGATCAGCCGGCCGTGCAGTCCGGCCGAACGGCAGGTGCCGCCCTCGCCGAAGCGCCGTCGCTCCAGGCGCCGGATCAGCGGGGTGTAGCGGGCGATGGTGGCGGCCGCCGCGCGGTTGGCGGCGGCCCGGACGAGCACGTCGTGGAGGGCGTCGTCGGCGTCGAGGGCCGCGTCCACGTCCCCGGCCGAGACCGCGGCGGCGAACCGCTCGTTGGCGGTGCGCATCGCCTCGACGTCCGCCGGGGACAGCCGGGGCACGGCGACGCGGGTGACCAGTTCGTGCAGGGCGCCGACCACGGCCGCCGCGTCCCGTACGTCGGAGGCGACGACCGGGGTCACCCGGGTGTGGCTCTGCGGCTTGCTCTCCAGCAGCCCCTCGTCCACGAGCCGGGCGAACGCCTCCCGCACCGGCGCCCGGGACAGCCCGAGCCGCTCGGCGAGATCGGCGTCCCGCACCACGGCGCCGGGCTCGATGGCCCCGGTGACGATGGCGTCCCGGATCGCGGCGTGGGCACGGTCCCTGAGCAGGGTGCGGGGCACGGCTTCCATGAACTGAAATGTTAGATGTCAGTGCGGCCGGCCACAAGGGGCCGGCCGGTCTCCGTCAGGCCGCGCCCGGCCAGCGGGTGTCGTCGGAAAATGGACATGACGATGCGAAGGGCGAAAAGAAGAGCGCCATTTTGAATTCCCCCGAATTCACTGTCACTGCTGAAAGGAGCGGCACAGCGAGAGGAGGGGAATATGCCCATGCACCGGGCCCCCGCCGTTTTGCTGCGCCTCCCGAGATCTCAACTCTAGAAGGCGCGGCAGTGGGCGGCGAGTGAATTAATCGGGGGTGATCAGCGGCGATCGGTGGTGATCAGCGGCGCTTCTGGCGCTTCCAGGGGCCGGTGATCGCCACCATGATGCCGGGCTCCTGGATGTTGGCGTAGAGGGTGCGGCCGTCCTGGGAGAAGGTGACGCCGGTGAACTCGCTGAATTCCGGCTCCTCGGCGGTGCCGATGTTCAGGTCGTTGCGGGCTATGGGATAGGTGCGGCCGCTGTCGGTGGCGCCGAACAGATGCTGGACGCCCTCGCCGTCCTCGGCGATGACGAGTCCGCCGTAGGGCGAGACGGTGATGTTGTCCGGGCCGTCGTAGGCGCCGTCGGCGGACGGGTCGGGGTTGACGCCGAGCAGCACCTTGAGGGTGAGGGTCCGGCGGCGGGGGTCGTAGAACCAGACCTGGCCGTCGGGAGTTGAACGGGCGGCGGCCCACGGGGACCCGGTTCCGTGAACCCGCGTTCCATGGATCCCTACGCCGCCCCACTCACCCGCCCGCGCTCACCCGCCCTGCTGCGAGCGCGCCTTGAAGGCCGCCTTGCGGGCCTCCTTGGCGACCTTCTTGTCCGGGTGCAGCCGGCCCATCGCCTCCAGGACCTCCGGGGTCGCCGGGTGGTCGACCCGCCAGGCCGCCGCGAAGAAGCCGCCGTGCTGTCGGGCCAACCCCTCGACCAGCGCCTGGAGTTCCTCGGAGTTGCCCTCGGCGGTGAGCTGCGCGGCGAGGGTGTCGATGGTGAGCCAGAAGACGAGGTCCTCGGAGGGGGCGGGGACGTCCGGCGCGCCCAGCTCGGTCAGCCAGACCCGGGCGAGTCCGCCGAGTTCGGGATCGTCGAGGACCTCGCGCACGGCGGGTTCGGCGGCGGCGCCGACCAGGGAGAGCGCCTCCTGGCAGCGGAGCCGGCGCAGCGGCGCCCCGGGGTCCGAGCCACGGGCTGCGGCGAGCAACTCGCGTGCGGCGTCGAGGGGTTCTCGGCGGTCGAGCCACTGCTCGGTCTCGGCGCGGGCGGCGCGGGGGCCGTAGCCGGCGCTGCCGTCGAGGAGGACGTCGGCGCCCTTGTCGGAGAGTTCACCGACGGCGGGGGCCTCGAAGCCGGCCTCCAGCAGCCGGGCTCGCAGCCCGTAGAGGCCGAGCGGGGTGAGGCGGACCATGCCGTAGCGGGAGACGTCGGTCTCGTCCACCGGGCCGGCCGGGGCGGCGGGCTCCTCGTCTGGGTCGGCCATCAGCGCCTCGTCGACCGGCTGGTAGACGACGAGCCCGATCGGCTCCAGCAGCCGGAACTGGTCGTCCAGCCGCATCATCGCGTCGGAGACCTGCTCCAGCATGTCGTTGCTGGGCTCGCCCATGTCGCCGGGGACGATCATGGAGGCGGCGAGCGCGGGCAGCGGGACGGGGCCGTCGCCGGGGCCGTCCTCGCTGACGGCGAGCAGATAGAGGTTGCCGAGGACGCCGTCGAGGAACTCGGCCTCGCCCTCGGGGTCCCAGTCCAGCCGGGAGAAGTCGACCTGGCCGCCCTCGTCCATGGCGTCCATCAGTTCGTCCAGGTCGGGCACGGCCGCGTCGGCGACGACCGTCTCCAGGGCGGCGAGCCAGACGGCGAGGACGTCGTGCGGGGTGCCGCCGGTGAGCAGGGCGAGATCCTCGGCGGCGGCGACGGTGCCGTTCTCCTCGTCGGTGATCTCGACCAGCCCGGCGTCCACGGCGATCCGCCATGCCTCGCTCGCGTAGGCCGCCGCGTCGTCGCCGGTCAGCCCGAGTGTCCCGGCGGCGGCGGGCAGTTGCTCCTCGACCAGTCCGCCGCCGGCGTCGACCCGGGTGCCGGGTCCGGCCCACCGGGCCAGCCGTGCGGCGCGGGAGAGCAACGGTGTGGACAGCGCGTCGCGCGCCAGCTCCGCTTCGGGGTGCAGCCGTACGGGCGGCAGGGGGGAGCTGTCTGACATCGGCGGGTTCTCCTAGGGCGCGTCGTGCCCGTGTCCCACTGGGGCACTGGGCCACTCAGCCTAGACGGATATCCACCCATGCCGCCCGGTTCATGTACCGGTCAGGAGTCGTACATGGCCGAAACCTTGACAACTGGCCTGAGCAGGCAGGAGATTGACGCGCGTAGAAACTCGATGGACATCTGTTCACTGTAATTTGGCCACCGCGCTTTCTACGCGCGTCGCCCTCGCCACAGGTCGCGGCCGCCCGTTCCACGTATCAGCCTCGTCCCGGCACCCATGCATGTCCCCGGAGGGATCCCGTTGCCGAGCAAGAAGTCCGCGCGCCTCGCCGCGCTCACCGTCGCCGCCGTGTGTTCCGCGGCGTCCACCGTCGTCCTGACCGCGCCCGCGCACGCGGCCGCGGTGGCCGTCCACGACATCCAGGGCACGACCCGGACGTCCCCGTACGCCGGCCAGGCGGTCACCGATGTGGCCGGAATCGTCACCGGGGTGCGCACCTACGGCTCCTCCCGGGGGTTCTGGATACAGGACCCGAACCCGGACGCCGACCCGGCCACCAGTGAGGGCGTCTTCGTCTTCACCAGCTCCGCGCCGAAGGTCGCGGTCGGTGACGCGGTCACCGTCTCCGGCACGGTCACCGAGTACGTCCCGGGCGGCGCCGCCTCCGGCAACCAGTCGGTCACCGAGATCACCAAGCCGACCGTGACCGTGGTCTCCAGCGGCAACGCGGTCCCCGCGCCGGCCGTCGTGAACGCCCGCTCGGTGCCGGACACGTACGCCCCGGCCGGCGACCCGGCCGCGAACAACTCGGTCAACGCGCTCACGCTGCGCCCGAAGAAGTACGCCCTGGACTACTACGAGTCCCTGGAGGGCATGAACGTCCAGGTCGCCGACGCCAGGGTGGTCACCGCCACCGACGCGTACGCCGAGCTGTGGGTGACGGTGAAGCCGCACGAGAACCCGAGCCGCCGCGGTGGCACGGTGTACGGCTCCTACACCTCGCAGAACACCGGCCGGCTCCAGATACAGTCGCTCGGCGCGGCCGCCGACTTCCCGGCCGCGAACGTCGGCGACGTGCTGCGCGGCACCACGGCCGGCCCGCTGGACTACACCCAGTTCGGCGGCTACACCCTGGTCGCCGACCGGCTCGGCACGCTCAAGAGCGGCGGTCTGAAGCGCGAGTCGACCGAGCGGCAGAAGAAGGGCGAGCTGGCGGTCGCGACGTACAACGTCGAGAACCTCGACCCGTCCGACGCCACGTTCGAGGAGCACGCCGCCGCGATCGTGGACCATCTGAAGTCGCCCGACATCGTGTCCCTGGAGGAGATCCAGGACAACAACGGCGCGACGAACGACGGGACGACGGCCGCCGACGCCACGGTCACCAAGCTGATCGACGCGATCGTCGCGGCGGGCGGCCCCCGCTACGACTGGCGTTCGATCGACCCGGCCGACAACACCGACGGCGGCGAGCCGGGCGGCAACATCCGCCAGGTGTTCCTGTTCAACCCGGAGCGAGTCTCCTTCACCGACCGGGCGGGCGGCGACGCGACCACGGCCGCCGGGGTGACCAGGGCGCGCGGCAAGGCCGCCCTGACCGTCTCCCCCGGCCGGATCGACCCGGCGAACGCGGCCTGGAACGCCAGCCGCAAGCCGCTGGTCGGCGAGTTCGTCTTCCGCGGCCGCACGGTCTTCGTGATCGCGAACCACTTCAACTCCAAGGGCGGCGACCAGGCCCTGCACGCGCAGTACCAGCCGGTGGTGCGCAGCTCGGAGGTCCAGCGCCACCAGCAGGCGACGCTGGTGAACGCGTTCGTCAAGGACATCCTCGACGTGCAGAAGAACGCGGCCGTCGTCGCCCTCGGCGACATCAACGACTTCGAGTTCTCCGGCACGGCGAAGGCCCTGGAGGGCGACGGCGAACTGTGGTCGGCGATCAAGTCGCTGCCCCGGAGCGAGCGGTACAGCTACGACTACCAGGGCAACCAGCAGGTCCTGGACCAGATCCTGGTGAGCCCGTCGATCCGGCGGTCCTGCGACTTCGAGTACGACAGCGTGCACATCAACTCGGAGTTCCACGACCAGATCAGCGACCACGACCCGCAGGTGCTGCGGTTCGAGCCGTAGAGCCGCAAGGCCGTATCGCGGTAAAGCCGTACTGCGGTGAAGCCGTGACCGCGGCCGCCGTCAGGACTGGTCGAACACGCTGTTCAGCCAGTCCTGCCAGGCGGCCCCGGTCTCCTTGGCGTCGGCGTCCGGCGCGAAGTCGTGGACGCTGATGCCGACCGGGGCGCCCCACACCCCGCGCCCGAAGATCCGGACGAGGGCGGTGTCGGTGCGCAGCCCGATGAAGTACGGGTCGCGGTAGTCGAGTACGGCGTCGAACTCCCGCGGCCCGCGCGCGGTCACCCGGTCGCCCTGGGCGTCGCCGTCCGTGAGCCCGAGCGCCGCGCCGACGGCGGCGAGGGCATCGCGTGTGGCGGACGCCTCGGGGCCGTCCGCCGAGGAGAAGGTCACCGGGCGGGGCGCGAAGTGCGTCAAGTACGCGCGCAGGGTGTGCAGATAGAAGTCGGTGTGCTTGGCGGCGCCGTCGTACTGGTTGTCCCAGTCGTCGGTGAAGATCCCGCTGTGCACGTACCGCACCCAGGCGCGGCGGCCGTCGTCGCGGGCCTCGATGACGTGCTCCAACTGGTTCACGCTCTGCACGGAGAAGCCGACGTCCTCGCTGCGGACGGTGAGGTGGTGCGGCGGGTCCCAGGCGGTGACGGTGGATCCGAAGGCGGCGGCACCGCCCACCCGGGGCTCCGGCGGGTCCATCGGCCACAGATAGGCGCCGCTGGCCCGGGTGACCGCCTCCCACACCTCTTCCGGAGAGGCGTCGACCTCGAACTCGCGGACGATCTCGAACTCTTTGGACATGGTCTACTCCAACTCGGTCTTCTTGAGCGTGGGATGGACGGCGACGACGATCCGGTGATCGCGGCCGCCCTCGGCGTCGGGAGCGTCGTACTTGCGGACGAGCGCGCTGACACCGGCCGTCAACTCCTGGATGAACGCGGCCCGTTCGGCGCCAGAGGCGAAGCGGACCTCGCCGTCCAGCGCGTAGGTGGCGAGCCGCTTGCGGGCCTTGGTGGCGCCGGTGATCAGCGAGCCGACGTCCCGGACCAGCCGGGCGCCGAGCGCCAGCAGCCAGCGGGCGGAGAGCTGGTCCCGGAAGCGGTCCGGGTCCGGCTGCACCTCGGCGAGGGCGAGCGGCGAGATGACGTACGACGCGGCGGTCGCCCGCATCAGCCGCTCGGTGACATTGCCCTTGCGGCGCTCACCGGCCAGCTCGACCAGGCCGTGCCGCTCCAGCGTCTTCAGGTGGTAGTTCACCTTCTGCCGCGGCAGCCCGACCTTCCCGGCCAGCATGGCGGCCGACGCGGGCCCGGCGGCCAGCTCGGCGAGCAGCCGCGCCCTGATGGGGTCCAGGGAGACGGCGGCGGCCTCGGGGTCCTCGATGACGGTGACGTCCAGCATGGCTCCACGGTCTCACCGAAAACTTTTTTTGTCCAGGAGGCTGAAGTGTTCGGTGAGGCGGCCGTCCGAATCTCTAAGCAGCACTTCCCGATACCCGGTAGAAGATTTAAGTGGAGCTACACGGTCTGGTTGTCGAGACTACTCCCATGACGAACACATCTGCCCCCTTCGGCCGGGCCCTGTGCGCGATGGTCACCCCCTTCACCGGGACGGGGGCGCTGGACCTCGACGGGGCGGGCCGGCTCGCCGTCCGGCTGGTGGACGGCGGCTGCGACGGCCTGGTGCTCTCCGGGACCACGGGCGAGTCGCCGACCACCTCGGACACCGAGAAGGCGGAACTGATCGCGGCGGTACGGGACGCGGTGGGCGGCCGGGCGACGGTCGTCGCGGGGGTGGGCACCTTCGACACCCGGCACACCGTGGAACTCGCCCGCGCGGCCGAGAAGGCGGGCGCTGACGGGGTGCTGGTGGTGAGCCCGTACTACAGCCGGCCCCCGCAGGACGCCCTGGAGGCCCATTTCCGGGAGGTGGCGGACGCGTCCGGCCTGCCGGTGATGCTGTACGACATCCCGGGCCGCACGGGAACCCGGATCGAGCCGGAGACCCTGATCCGGCTCGCCGGACATCCCCGGATCGTCGCGGTCAAGGACTGCTCCTACGACTTCCTGGCCGCCCAGAAGGTCATCGCCCGCACCGGCCTGGCGTACTACGCGGGCTGCGACGAGCACAACCTCGCCCTGTACGCGGTCGGCGGCGCGGGATACGTCAGCACGGTCGCCAACGTGATCCCCGCCCAACTCCGCGCCGTGCTCGACCTGTTCGACGCGGGCGACACCGGCGCCGCGGCGGCCCTCCAGCAACGGGCCACGGACCTCATCGAGTCGCTGATGTCCTCCGGCCTCCCCGGCACGGTCACCACCAAGGCCCTCCTGACCACCCAACACCTCCCGTCGGGCCCGGTCCGCCCCCCACTCCTCCCGGCGAACCGCGCCACGACGGAACAACTCCGGGCGACCTACGAACACTTCGTGACCGCCACGGCCCCGGGACTCCCCGGGGCCTGATCGGGTCAGCGGTCGGCGAAGACCGGCTCCCAGCGGCCCGGCGTGTTGTCCTCGGCGCCCCGGAAGCCGGAGAGGACCACGGTCTTCTCGCTGCCGGGCGTCACCAGCACCAGCCGCTGACGGAACTCGTTGCCGTCCTTGCCGATGTCCCAGGCGATCAGCGAGGAGTCGTCCGCCCAGGCGAGCAGTTGCTGCCCGTGCGTCTCGGTGAGCTTCGCGCCGGTGCGGGGGTCGAGGATCCAGGAGGACGTCTTGTACTTCTCCCCGGCGAAATCGCCCGCGAGCCGCTTCCCGTCGGGCGAGAGCCCGGCCTCGACGAACCACACCACGTGCTTCTCGCCGGGCGGTGGTTCGACCTGCCTGCCCTGCCGGTCGTAGTACACATGGCCCGGCTCGTTCGGCGAGCCCGCCCAGATACGGCTGCCGTCGCGGCTGAACGCGAAGTCCTGCCGGGTGTTGCCGAATCCGTCCTCCTCGGCGGAGCGGCGGGCCTCGGTCCAGGAGCCCTTCCCCGAGGCGACGTCCAGGACGTAGAAGCCGGTGCGGGACGACTCGTTCTCCGGGACCGGTTCCTCCTGGTCGGACTCGACGCTCCTGAACCGCTGGTCGGGGTTTCCTTCATAGGTCGTCGCGACCAGCTCGCGTCCGTCGCGCGAGAACGCCAGGCCGCCGACCGTGTGGTCCACGGGGATCCACCGCTTGACGTCGCCGCTCGCCAGGTCGAGCAGGCCGATCCGGCGGACCGGCAGGTCCTGTTCCAGGACGGCGGCGGTCCGCAGGCCCGGGGCGACGGCGACCCACGACCACTTCGTGGACTTCACGTACTTCTTCGTCGTCGGGTTCAGCAGCCACCAGGTGCGCGTCGTCACCTCCCGCTTCGCCGGCCGCGGGACGACCGTGTTCGTGTAGTAGGCGGCCAGAGCGGTCCGGCCGGCGGCGATCAGGGCGGTCGGCGGGGACTGGTCGGGGTGCGCGACGGTCCGGTCCGGCGGGGTGACGTCCGCGGGGCGTACATCGGTCCCGCCGCCGGACTCCAGCAGCGGCACCGCCACGGCGACGGCCACCACGGCGGCGGTCGCGGCCGCGATCGACGCGAACCTGCGGGTACGGCGGCGCCGGCGCAGCGCCAGCACCCGGTCGGCGAGCCCCGGCCGTACCGGTTCCTGGGTGTCGGCCTGCTCGCGCAGGGAGTCACGCACGAGTTCTTCGACGTTCACGGACGCACCTCCACGGGCGAGTAGTCACGGGACGGCCGCTGCTCGGCCGCCGCCGGGCCGAGGGCGGCGAGTTCCGGCGCGAGGGTGCGCAGCCGGGCCAGCGAGCGGTGGGTGGTGGACCGTACGGTGCCCACGGAGCAGCCGAGGATCCGGGCCACGTCGGCCTCCGGCAGGTCCTCGAAGTAGCGCAGCACCAGCACCGTGCGCTGGCGTGCGGTCAGCCGGGCCAGGGCCGCGCGCATCACGACGCGCAGTTCGGCGGCGGCGGAGGCGTCGGGGGCCGCGCCCTGTTCCGGGGGCTCCGCGACGCTCACCTCCCGCCGCGGCCACTTCAGCCGCCAGCGGCTGATCTGCTGACGGTAGAGCACCTGCCGTACGTACGCCTCCGGTTCGTCGATGCGGTGCCAGCGGCCCGCCGCCTTGGCCAGGGCGTTCTGGAGGAGGTCCTCACCGGCGTGCCGGTCCCCGCCGCTGAGCAGGACGGCCGTCCTCAGCAGCGCGGACGACCTGCTGTCCACGAAGTCCCGGAAACCTTCCAGCCCTTCGGCATCCATCGTCACCTTCACTTCCCCCGGGAGCGGACCCTGTGTCCGGCCCCTGTGTCTCGTGTGACGCGTGCGGGGCGCCGCCGCTATGCCTGCGCCGCCGATGTTCGTGGGATGACATGACGGAGCGCCCCTCCGCACGGGTCAGAAGGGCGCTCCGGTCGGCCTCGCGGGTGTCAGTTGTGGCTGTGGAGGATCTCGTTCAGGCCGCCCCAGACCGCGTTGTTCGGGCGGGCCTCGACCGTGCCGGTGACCGAGTTGCGGCGGAAGAGGATGTGGGAGGCGCCGGAGAGTTCGCGGGCCTTGACGATCTCGCCGTCGGGCATCGTCACGCGGGTGCCCGCGGTGACGTACAGGCCGGCCTCGACCACGCACTCGTCACCGAGCGCGATGCCGACGCCCGCCTCGGCGCCGACCAGGCAGCGCTCGCCGATGGAGATGATCACGTTGCCGCCGCCGGACAGCGTGCCCATCGTGGAGGCGCCGCCGCCGATGTCCGAGCCGTCGCCGACGACCACGCCGGCCGAGATACGGCCCTCGACCATCGACGTGCCGAGCGTGCCGGCGTTGAAGTTGACGAAGCCCTCGTGCATCACGGTCGTGCCCTCGGCGAGGTGCGCGCCCAGGCGGACCCGGTCGGCGTCGGCGATCCGGACGCCCTTGGGGGCCACGTAGTCCGTCATGCGGGGGAACTTGTCGATGGACGTCACCTGGAGGTGCAGGCCCTCGGCGCGGGCGTTGAGGCGGACCTTCTCGACGTCGTCCACGGCGACCGGGCCGAGGGAGGTCCAGGCGACGTTGGCGAGGTGGCCGAAGATGCCGTCCAGGCTCTGGCCGTGCGGCTTCACCAGGCGGTGCGAGAGCAGGTGCAGCCGGAGGTAGGCGTCGTGGGCGTCGATCGGCTTCTCGTCGAGGGAGGCGATGACCGTGCGGACCGCCACGACCTCGACGCCGCGGCGGGCGTCGGGGCCGATCGACTTCGCCGCGCCCTCGCCGAGCAGCTCCACGGCCTTCTCGGCGGACAGCCGCTCGGTGCCGGCCGGGCCGGGCTCGGCGGTGAGCGCGGGCGCGGGGAACCAGGTGTCGAGAACGGTGCCGTCGGCGGCGAGGGTGGCGAGGCCGGCGGCCGCGGCGCCGGTGGTGCGGGGAGCAGTCGTGTCGGTCATGAGGGAAACCTAACCGGACCGGGCACGCGGAGGCTAACCAGCGGCGCGGCCGTCTCAGGTCCCGGGCGGGGCCGTCGGGCAACCGGCTGTGGAGCGGCGGGGGTGACGCGAGCGGTGGCTGCGGGCGGGTCGGGGCCGTCGCGGTGCGGCGAGCCCGTCGCCGGCAGGGCGTACGGCTGATCGCCGCCACAGACGAACGGGGCGTTGAAGAACTGGGTGACGGCCCGCACCGCAGCGCGACGGCCCGGCGGCCACCCCGGCGTTCGGGCACGCCTCCGTGCCGGGCCCGCATCCCGCGGTGGCGGCCTCCCCTATGAAGCCGGCGCTGCCAGAAGACGGGTCAAGGCTTCCCTCGTGTGCGTCTCGTCGTACGGCGTGTCCGTCAGGAGGACCTGTAGGCAGATGCCGTCCATCAGGGCCACCAGGGCCTTCGCCGTGGCGGGGTCCGTGCGGGGGGCGAGGAGGGCGGTGACCTCGTCGGCCCATTCCGCGGCGACCGGGCGCAGCGCGGGGCGGCGCAGGGCGGCCAGGTACAGCTCGTACTCCAGTTCCACGCCGGTGCGGTCGCCGGCCAGCCACTCGCCGAGCAGGGCGGCCAGTCCGGCCGGGAGGTCGGCGTCCGGGGAGGCGAGGTCGCCGTGGGCGGCCAGAACCTTGGCGAAGCCCTCGTTGGCCTGGCGCAGGGCCGCCACGAGGAGGTCGTCCAGGGTGGCGAAGTGGTACGTCGTGGAACCCAGGGGTACGTCCGCCTCCGCGGCCACCGTGCGATGGCTGAGGCCGGCCAGGCCCGCGCGGCCGACGACCCGGATGGCGGCGTCGATGATCCGCTGGCGGCGCTCGGGATCGTGACGGCGGGCCATCAGTGCGCGCCTCCCAGGTTCAGCACCACCACTCCCCCGACGATCAGCGCGATCCCGGCGACCTTGGTGAGGGTGAGGGCCTCGCCGAAGAGGACGAGGCCGATGACGGCGATCGTCGCCGTGCCGACGCCGGCCCAGATCGCGTAGGCCGTGCCGATGCCCACGGACTTGAGGGTCTGGGCGAGGAGAGCGAAGGAGACGACATAGCCGACGGCCGTCAGCAGGCTGGGCCAGAGCCTGCTGAAGCCGTGGCTGTACTTCATGGCGGTCGTCGCGGCCACCTCGGCGGCGATGGCGCCGGCGAGTGTCAGGTAACCCATGTGTACGAGCGTACATACCGGCGGTCCGTTTTGGGTAGCGCTGGTACGGACTCGCCTTGTACGAGCGGGAGTTGAACCCTCCGGAGCTGCGAAAGCGTTATAGAAACCGCTCACCGAAACGGATGAGCGCGCCACACGGCTTCCACTACTGTTTCACCGTTCATCTACACGGAGGCGCCGCCGGAGGAACCGCGCATGCCAAGAGAGAAGTCCCGGCCTCCCCAGGAAGAGCCCTGGGAGAACGGCTGGGCCCCGGACACCTCCCGGGCCCCCGGAACCCGTCGGCTCTGGCTCGCCGGTGCCCTCGCCGTGGCCACGGTCGCGGCGTGCGTGACCGCGATCGCCCTGAACGACGAACCGGCCGGGGAGGCGACCGACACCCGTGGGGGCAAGTCGCTTTCGGACGACGAGACGGGCGGGCTGATCTCCTTCCCGTCGCCCTCCGCCGACGCGAGCCCCTCGGGGAGCGACGAGAAGGGCGGGATGCGTCCGGAAAACGCTTCCCCCTCCGCCGGGGAGGCCGGGGAGACCGGCGAGCGCAGCGCCTCGCCCCGGCCCCAGGGCAGCCCCTCCGCCCACGCGTCGGCCTCGGCCCCGGGCAGGAAGCCGACGCCCTCCGTGCCCGCGAGCACGGACCGCTCGGTGAGTTCGGTCAACTACCCCGACCGGTACTGGCACATCGGCGGCGGACTGGTGCGGCTCGACCCCGTACGGGGCTCGGAGTCCCGTCAGGACTCCACCTTCACCGTGGTCAAGGGGCTGGCGGACAGCGCCTGTTACTCCTTCGCGACGGCCGACGGGACCTATCTGCGCCACCGCGACTTCGTGCTGCGCTCCGAACGCAGCGACGGCTCCTCGCTGTTCCGGCAGGACGCCACCTTCTGCGCCCGCTCCTCCCCCTACTCCGGCGCGGTCATGCTGGAGTCGGTGAACTACCCGGGCCGTTTTCTGCGCCACCAGAACTTCCGGATCCGGCTGGACGCGTACCAGAACAGCGATCTGTTCCGGATGGACGCGTCGTTCTTCCTGGTGGCCGGGCTGGACTGAACACCCCCCGAGAACACCGGAGAAGACCGGAGAACACCGGAGAACACCGAAGAGCGGCGGCACCTTCCATCAGGTGCCGCCGCTCTTCGATAAAACACTCAGACGTTGAAGCCCAGCGCGCGGAGCTGCTCCCGCCCGTCGTCCGTGATCTTGTCGGGGCCCCACGGCGGCATCCAGACCCAGTTGATGCGCAGCTCGTTGACGAGGCCGTCCGTGGCGGACTTGGCCTGGTCCTCGATGACGTCCGTCAGCGGGCAGGCCGCCGAGGTCAGGGTCATGTCGACGGTGGCGATGTTCGCGTCGTCGACATGGATGCCGTAGATCAGGCCGAGGTTGACGACGTCGATGCCCAGCTCGGGGTCGACGACGTCCATCAGGGCCTCGCGGAGCTCCTCCTCCGAGGCCGGCTTCATCTCCACGGTGTCACTCATGCCGTCTTCCTTTCGGCGTCGGCTCCGCCCAGGGCCTGGGCCGTCGCGTCCTTCCACGCCATCCAGCTCAGGAGGGCGCACTTGACCCGGGCCGGGTACTTGGAGACACCGGCGAACGCCACCGCGTCCTCCAGCACCTCCTCCATGGTGTCGTCGGGCTCGATCCTGCCCTTGGACTGCATCAGCTCCAGGAACGTCTCCTGAATCTTCCGCGCCTCCGGCAGGTCCTTGCCGACCAGCAGTTCGTTCAGCACGGACGCGCTGGCCTGGCTGATGGAGCAGCCCTGGCCCTCGTACGAGACGTCCGCGATCCTCGTGCCGTCGTACTTCACCCGCAGGGTGATCTCGTCACCGCAGGTGGGGTTGACGTGGTGCACCTCGGCGTCGCCGTCCCGCAAGCCCCGCCCGTGCGGGTTCTTGTAGTGGTCCAGGATGACTTCCTGGTACATCGAGTCCAGCTTCATGCGATCGCTCGTCTCTCAGCCGAAGAAGTTCCGTACGTGCTCCAGGCCCGCGACCAGTGCGTCGATCTCGGACGGCGTGGAGTACAGATAGAACGACGCTCGCGTGGTCGCGGGAATTCCGTACCGCA
>NZ_JAANNX010000275.1:0-525 GCF_013363615.1 Streptomyces sp. CAI-85
GAGAACGAGGGCGACCTCGTCATCGCCGCCGAGAAGGCCACCCCCGAGATCGTCGCCTTCATGATGAGCGAGTGCCGCGGCCTGATCTGCGCCCCCATGGAGGCCGACGAACTGGAGCGGCTGAAGCTCCCGCAGATGGTCGACGACAACACCGAGTCGATGAAGACCGCCTTCACCGTCTCCGTCGACGCCTCCGCCGCCCACGGCGTCACCACCGGCATCTCCGCCGCCGACCGCGCCGCCACGCTGCGGCTGCTCGCCGACGGCACCTCCGACGCCGACGACTTCGTCCGGCCCGGCCACATCTTCCCGCTGCGCGCCCGGCCCGGCGGCGTCCTCACCCGCAACGGCCACACCGAGGCCGCCGTCGACCTCGCCCGGCTCGCCGGACTGCGCCCGGCCGGCGCGATCGTCGAGATCGCCGGCGAGGACGGCCGGATGCTCCGGCTGCCCGAACTGATCCCGTTCGCCCGCAAGCACGGCCTGACGATCATCTCCATCGAGGACCTGATCGCCTACCGCCGC
>NZ_JAANNX010000276.1:0-523 GCF_013363615.1 Streptomyces sp. CAI-85
GGATCGTTCGCGTGATCGTCGTCGCCGGTGAGGCCCTCATCGATCTGGTGCCCCAAGGACCCGGCGCCTTGGCGCCCCTGCGGCCCGCGCGGGGCGGCGGCCCGTACAACACCGCCGTCGCCCTCGCCCGCCTCGGCTCCCGCACCGCCTTCTGCTCCCGCCTGTCCACCGACCCCTACGGCCAAGCCCTCCACGACGGCCTGCACACCGCAGGCGTCGAGACCACCACCGTCCAGCGCGGCCCCGAACCCACCACCCTCGCCCTCGCCACCCTCACCGACGACGGCTCCGCCACCTACACCTTCCACGTCGAAGGCACCGCCGACCGCCTCTTCACCACCCCCACCACCCTCCCGAACGACACCCGAGCCGTCTCCTTCGGCACCTGCTCCCTCGTCCTCGAACCCGGCGCCAGCGCCTACGAACAACTCCTCCACCACAGCGCCGCACAGGGGCTGTTCACCGCCCTCGACCCCAACATCCGCCCCGCACTCATCCCCGACCCCGACGCCTACCGCGCCCG
>NZ_JAANNX010000277.1:0-519 GCF_013363615.1 Streptomyces sp. CAI-85
GCCGGGGGTGCCCTTGAGGACGTAACCCTTCTTGTACAGCTCGTAGTACGCCTCGAAACAGGTCTTGACGGCCGGGTGCTTCCAGGCGTTGGGCTCCAGGTTGTCGATGGCGTCGAGGACGTCGCGGCCGCCGACCTTGCCGATCATCGGGTAGAGCGAGAAGGGCAGGTAGTACGGGTACTTGCCGGCGTAGGTCCAGCCCGCGATGCCCTTCTTCTTGGCCTTGGCGCAGACCGCGAGCATCTCGTCCCAGGTCTCGGGATAGGTCGCGTCGAGCGAGTCGAGGGCCTTCTGCGAGTACCACACGCCGTACACCGTGTAGGCGTAGTACAGGATCCACACCGGGTCGCCGTCGAACTGGCCCATCTCGACGATGCCGGGGCGCAGGGTGTCGCGGACCTTCTTGGCCGGGTCGTCGTAGGACGGGGCGTCGAGCAGCGGGGTGAGGTCGGCGAGCTGCTTCTTGCCGACCAGGACGCCCATGTCCATCTGCTCGGCACCGGAGTTGTCGATGAGGTC
>NZ_JAANNX010000278.1:0-514 GCF_013363615.1 Streptomyces sp. CAI-85
TCGTCGTACTCCTTGCGCTTCTTGGGGTCACCGAGGACGTCGTTCGCCTCGGAGATCTCCTTGAAGCGCTCCTCCGCCTTGGCGTTGCCCTTGTTGGCGTCCGGATGGAACTCGCGGGCGAGCTTCCGGTACGCCTTCTTGATCTCGGCCTCGGTGGCGTCCTTGGGGACGCCGAGGACCTTGTAGAAGTCCTTCTCGATGAAGTCCTTGGTGCTCATCCTCGACGTCCCTCCTTCCGTGTCGGTTCAAGCTCAGCCCTCGTCCGGGCCACCGCTCTCCTTGTCGTCGGCCGCGGTCTCGGTCTCCTCCGAGGACTTCACGGTCTGCGCGCCCGGCTGGGGTTCGGCGACGGCCACCCGCGCGGGGCGGATGGTGCGCTCGCCGATGCGGTACCCGGGCTGGAGGATCGCCACGCACGTCGTCTCGGTGACGTCGGGCGCGTACGAGTGCATCAGGGCCTCGTGGATCGTCGGGTCGAAGGGCTCGCCCTCCTTGCCGAACTGCTGGAGGCCCA
>NZ_JAANNX010000095.1:0-13248 GCF_013363615.1 Streptomyces sp. CAI-85
AGCGCTTCATCTTCGGGTTCCAGCGACGGGTCTGGTGACCGAAGTGGACGCCGCTCTCCAGCAGCTCCCGCATCGTGACGACGGCCATGGCCGTTCTCCTTGGGTTTCTCGGTTGTGCCGCGGATGCCGGACGGCTTCCGCGCCTGACGCCCGCGGTGCGCCGAGCCACGAAGGACCGAGGGGCGCGGATACCGGAGGACCGGCCGTGGCCGGACCCCGATACCGGGGCGTGCGAAGTCGACCCGGTGACCCGGATCGCCAGAAGAAGTGTACGGGACCGGCGAGGCACCGGGTGACGCCGCTCTCCACAAGCGGGGGGTTGTCCACAGGTCCCGGCCATGATCGACGGTTTCCGACACGGTGAGTCCATGCACGTCAACCGACACGCCTGGTCCCTGTTGCTGCCGCTTCTCCTCCTCCTGTGGCCCACGACGCTGTCGCCACCGGCCCGGGCGGCCCCCGGCCCACCCCCGCCGTCCCCCTCGGTCCCCGCCATCGGCCGGACGTGGCCGGTGGGGACCCGCCCGGCGGTGGTCCGCGCCTGGGAACCCCCGCCGACGGCCTACGCCCGCGGCCACCGGGGCGTGGACCTGGCGGCACCCCCCGGCGCACCGGTGCGCGCGGTGGCGGCCGGCGTGGTGTCGTACGCCGGCCGAGTGGCCGGCCGCGGCGTGATCTCCGTGACCCTGACCGGCACGAACCTGAGAACGACCTACGAGCCAGTACGCCCATCGATCACGAAGGGCACGCAAGTCACCGCCGGCCAGGTCCTGGGCACAGTGGAACCAACGGGCTCCCACTGCACGACCCCATGCCTCCACTGGGGCCTACGCCGGGACAAGACGTACTTGGACCCACTGTCCCTGCTGCCCTCATGGCTCCTACGCCGCGGCCCTTCGAGACTGCTGCCGGTGCTGGGGGTGCCGCTGCCGGGGTGAGGAGGGGTTGCGATCCCCCGGGGCTCCAATGCGAGGCTGCGGACCGCAGGCCGGGGGCAAAAGCCCGCCCCCGCCTGAGCACCGGCTTCTGGGGGCGCGCCCGGTGAGGGGCCGCCCCGGTGCCGGCCTGCGGGCTGGATGCGGACCCGCCGGCTCAGACCGGTTCGGGCGATCGCCGGGATCGCTCGGCTGGGGGTCACGCGCCGCCCGCCGGGGGTGTCGCCCAGGTCCCGACCGCCAAGCCGAGCGTGCAACCACGGGACCGCGCCCTGGTGCCGGCCGCCACCGCCACCCACGGCCGGAAAGTCCGGGTTCGGGGACTGAGCCCCGAGGCTTCGGTGCCGCAGGCGTGGGCCGGGGCTCAGCCCAGGACGCCCCGGAGCACCATCGACACCGTCGCGTCCGTGATCGTGTCCGGTTCCTCCGCCGCTCCGAGTTCGATGCGGCGGACCGCGGCGTCGACCACGCCCTGGACGAGCATCGCGGCCATGCGGGGTTCTGTGTGGCCCAGTTCTGCCAGGGCTTCGACGATCATCGCCACGAGGGCGCCGTGGGCCGCGCGGATCTTTTCGCGGGCGCCCGCGTCCAGTTCGCTCGCGGAGATCGCCACGACGGCGCGGTGCCGCCGGTCGCCGACGAGGGCCAGTTGCCGGCGGACGTACGCCTCGACCTTGGCCTCGGGGCCGTCCGCCGCGGCCATCGCCGACTCGACCTCCGCCGCCCAGACGGGGAAGTCGACCTCGCACAGTTCCTCGACCACGGCCGCCCGCGACCGGAAGTACTCGTACACGGACGAACGCGCGAGCCCCGTCCGTTCGGCGAGCGCGGGGAAGGTCAGCGCCTCCGTCCCGCCCTCGGACAGCAGGGAGCGTGCCGCGTCCAGCAGGGCGGCACGCTGCATCGTCCGGTGCTCGGCCACGGAGGCCGCTCGAATCCTTGGCACGTCGTCCACTGTACGGACGCCGCTTCCTCAGCGGGAGGGACTCACCTCGACGCGCCCCTCGCCGGCCCCCGGTCAGCGCCCGAAAGCGGCGAGTTTCGCCCGCAACTGGAGCACCGACTTGGTGTGGATCTGGCTGACCCGGCTCTCGGTGACACCCAGCACGTTCCCGATCTCGGCGAGCGTGAGGCCCTCGTAGTAGTAGAGCGTGACGACGGTCTTCTCCCGGTCCGGCAGGGTGTTGATCGCCCGCGCCAGGAAGCGCCGCAGCTCGCGGTCCTCGGCCACCTCCACGGGGTTGTCGGCGGCCGTGTCCTCCAGGGTGTCCATCAGGCTCAGCCGGTCGCCGCCCTCACCGCCGACATGCAGCAGCTCCTCCAGGGCCACCACGTTGGCGAGCGACAACTGACTGAAAACGGCGTGCAGTTCCTCGACGGCGATGCCCATCTCGGCGGCCACCTCGCACTCCGACGGCGTCCGCCGCAGCCGCGCCTCCAGCGTGGCGTACGCCCGCTCCACATTGCGCGCCTTCTGCCGCACCGACCTCGGGATCCAGTCCAGCGCGCGCAGTTCGTCGATCATCGCGCCCCGGATCCGGGTGATCGCGTACGTCTCGAACTTGATCTCCCGGTCGATGTCGAACTTCTCGATCGCGTCGATCAGTCCGAAGACCCCGGAGGAGACGAAGTCGGCCTGCTCGACATTGGGCGGCAGCCCGACACTGACGCGCCCCGCCACATACTTCACCAGCGGCGAGTAGTGCAGGATCAACTGCTCCCGCAGCCGTTCGTCCCCCGTCGTCTTGTACGACCGCCACAGCTCGTCGAGCGTCGAGGGCGCGGGCGGCCGCACGCCGCCACCGTCGCGGGCGGCTGGGGGTACCGCCGCCGCCCGGTCGGACCCGGAGGTGTGCTGGGGCATACGTCGCCTTGTGCCGTTCTGCCGTGAAGTACGGGGAGTCGGGGGTGCCTGGGTGCTCTGCTGATCGGAAGTCGCGCTGCTGCCGTTCTGTACCGGAATCCACGTGAGCGTAGCGTGACTGGAGCGTCGCGGTGCGCGAAGGGCGTGGCCCCACCTGTGCGCAGATACGTTCCGCTGGACGCTCCCCCGGGGCACGGCGGTCGCTCACCGTGACCCGCGGACCGCGTCAACTGGGGGAATTGGCAAGGGCTTCGGCGTTCCCCCGGACGGCCGAACACCCTCGGTCAGCGGGGGCTCCGGCCCGCTCGAACGGAGACCATCGCCTGGCGTGTCAACTTCCAGCCGTCGCCAAGTCGTTCGACATAGCCCAGCGCTCTGAGTTCGTACAGTCTCGCGATCGCGTCGTCCGCGGTGGTGCCCGCCTCACGGGCCACCTCCCTGGGCGCCGCGGCCCGGTCGCCGGGCAGCGCGGCCAGCACCCGCCGGGCGCCCGGCTCCAGCAGATCGCGCGGCAGCACCGGCCCACGCCGGTCCGGGGCCAGCTCCCCCATGTCCCCGACGAGTTCGACGACCTCCGCGGCATCCGTGACCAGCATCGCCTCCTCGCCGCGCAGTATTTCGTGCACTCCGGCGGAGAGCGCGCTGGTCGCGGGCCCCGGCACGCCCATGGTGTGCCGGCCCAGCCGCCGGGCCGCCCGCGCGGTGACCAGCGAGCCGCTGCGATAGGCGGCCTCGACGACGACCGTGCCCCGGGTGAGCGCGGCGATCACCCGGTTGCGCAGCACGAATCGGTGCGGCGTCGGATGGTCGCCCGGCGGCAACTCCCCGACCACCAGCCCCTGTTCGGCGATCCTGTTGATCAACTCGGTGTGGCCGCGCGGATACGGCCGGTCGACCCCGCAGGCGAGGACGGCGACCGTGGCACCGCCCGCCCCGAGGGCCCCGCGATGGGCGGCCCCGTCGACCCCGTAGGCACCGCCGGAGACCACCACCCACCCCCGCTCGGCGAGGCCGGCCGCGAGAGTGGCGGCCATATGCGCACCGTAGGCGGTGCAGGCGCGGGCGCCGACCACGGCGACGGAGCGCAGCGCCCACATCCGCAGACTGGGTCGGCCGCGCACCCACAGTCCGAGCGGCCGGGCGTCCCCGAGGTCGTCCAGCGGACCGGGCCACTCGGTGTCCCCCGGGCACACGAACCGCACCCCGGCCCCGGCCGCGACCGCGAGATCCCGCTCGGGGTCGGCCGACGCGGCGCGGGCGGTCAGCCCGCCCCACCGGCGCGGGGACACCCCGGGCAGCATCCCCTCGTCCGAACGCAGCCGCCGGACCACCTCGGCGGCGCCCAGTTCCCGCACCCACCGGCCCCCGACCTCGTCCCCGGGCTCGACGACCCGCGTGAGAAACACCCGCGCGAGCCGATCGCCGCCCGGCGAACCGGCCTGCTCCCCCGCCTCCTCCTCGGCGCCACTCATGCGACGGCCCCACGAGCCCCCTGGGCGCCACGCGCCCCACCGGCCCCCAGTGCCATCGGCACCCCCCGAGGAACCCCCGTCCGCAGTTGCAGCGCAAGGGCCACGTCCCCCGCGTCGGGCCGGTCGTGGCCCACGAGGTCGGCGACGGTCCAGGCGACCCGCAGCACCCGGTCGAGTCCACGTGCCGTCAGCACACCGCGCTCCAGGTTGCGTTCGGCGTCGTCCATCGCGCCCGGCGCCGCGTGGTAGCGGGTGCGCAGTTCCCGTCCCGGTACTTCGCTGTTGGTCCGCCAGGGGGTGCCCGCCAGCCGGACCGCGGCGCGTTCCCGGGCCGCCCGCACCCGGTCGGCGACCGTCGCCGTGGACTCCCCTCCGGGGCCGCGGTGGGCGAGTTCCGTCCGGCTGACGGGATCCACCTCGACCCTCAGGTCGACCCGGTCGAGCAGCGGCCCGGACAGCCGGGCCTGATAGCGGCGGATCGCCGACGGCGGGCATTCGCACAGGCTGTCCCGCAACGAGAAGCGGCCGCACGGGCAGGGATTGGCCGCGAGGACCATCTGGAAGCGCGCCGGGAACCGCACCACGCCCGCACTGCGCGCGATCACCACATGGCCGGCCTCCAGAGGCTGCCGCAGCGCGTCGAGGGTCTGGCCGCTGAACTCGGGAGTCTCGTCCAGGAACAGCACACCCCGGTGGGCCAGCGAGACGGCGCCGGGCCGGGCGATGCCGGGGCCGCCGCCGACCAGGGACTGCATGGTCGCCGAGTGGTGCGGGGCGCAGTAGGGGGCGACGTCGATCAGCGGTTTGCCGGGCGGCAGCAGTCCGGCCACCGAGTGCACCGCCGTGACCTCCAGCGAATCCTGCCTGGTCAGCCGGGGCAGAACGGCCGGGAGCCGCTCCGCGAGCATGGTCTTGCCCGCGCCCGGCGGCCCCTCCAGGAAGAGATGGTGTCCGCCCGCCGCCGCCACCTCCACGGCGGTGCGGGCCGAGCGCTGTCCGACCACGTCGGCGAGGTCGTGCCCCTGGTCGTGCTGGGCGGCGCCGAGGCTGTGCATACCGGTGGCCGCACCCGTGCCGGGCATCCGCAGCCCGGCGAGCAGCGGATCCGGGCGGCCCTGTTCGTCGGGCTCCTCCTCGGGCACGGGCTCGTCCGCGAGGATGGCGATGAGCTGCCGCAGACTGCGCACCCCGAGCACGGAGACACCCGGTACGAGCGACGCCTCGGCGGCCGCGCACTCGGGCACCACCACCTGTTCGTAGCCCGCGTCGGCCGCGGCGAGCACCGCGGGCAGGATGCCCCGCACCGGCCGCACCCGTCCGTCGAGGCCCAGTTCGCCGATCATCACGATGTCGGTGAGCACCCGGGGATCGATCCGCTCCGACGCGCCCAGGACGGCACTCGCCACGGCGAGATCGAATCCGCTGCCGGCTTTCGGCACCGAGGCCGGGCTCAGCCCGACGGTGAGTTTCTTCTGCGGCCACTCGCCGCCGGAGTTCACCACCGCCGCCCGTACCCGGTCCCGGCTCTCGGTGAGGCTCTTGTCCGGCAGCCCCACCAGCGTGAACGCCGCCACTCCGGGTTCGAGGTCCGCCTGCACCTCGACCACGACTCCCTCGACGCCTACCAGCGCCACCGAGCAGGTCCGTGCGAAGCCCATCTCAGACCACCCCCCGCACATGCTCGACGGCGGGTGCGCCGCGCGGGGGCAGGATCACCCCGACCACGTCGATACGGACGCCGCCCGGTGGTGCTCCGCCGTGGGCATGGATCCAGCCCTGGGCGAGGTCCCGCAGCCGCTGGGCCTTCTCGGGTGTGACCGCCGCGAGCGGGTGCTCGAAGGAGTCGCCCCTGCGGGTCTTGACCTCGCAGACGACGAGCACGTCCCCGTCCCGGGCGACGATGTCGATCTCTCCGGTACGGCCGCAGCGCCAGTTGCGCGCCAGGACCGTCATCCCGGCCTCGGCCAGCCGCCGCGCGGCCAGCCCCTCGCCGTACCTGCCGAGCGCGCTACGAGCCCGCTGGGGCCTGCGGGCAGCCCCGCCGACAGTGCTGCCGTTGCCGTGTGCCTGTTGTGCGTTCATGTGGGCACCACCTCCGGGGCCCACATTCACGCCTCAGCCGCACCAAAAAGGATCTTGGTGGACAACCCGGCAGTTGTGGAAAACCCGGTCACCCACCCGAAGGGACCAAAGAGCCCCGAGAAGACGCTCAGCTCCCCGGCAACTCCAGATCACTCTTGTTCAGCTCCTCGATGTTCACGTCCTTGAACGTGAGCACCCGGACCTGCTTCACGAACCGGGCCGGCCGGTACATGTCCCACACCCAGGCGTCCGCCATCGACACCTCGAAGAACACCTCGCCCTGGACCGAGTGCACCTGCATCTCGTAGTCGTTGGTGAGGTAGAAACGCCGCTCGGTCTCGATCACGTATTTGAACAGACCGACGACATCGCGGTACTCCCGGTAGAGCTTCAGCTCCATCTCGGTCTCGTACTTCTCGAGGTCCTCGGCGCTCATGGCATGTTCCCCTTCAGCCGTGCGATCTCCCCATTGTGCGCCAGTCCCGTCGGCCCCTAGACGATTTCCGTGTCAAGGGTGACGGGCCGCGCCGGGGGACCGTCGTCGAGCAGCCTCCGCAGCAGCTCGGCGAGTCTGGTCGGATACACCGTCTCATGCGACCGGGCGAGTTCCCGACACGTCCACCAGCGTGCTCCGGCGACACTGCGCCGCTCCAGCTCGGTGAGGGCGGTGGCCCGCGTAGCCGTCACGCTCGTCCGGGCCAGGTAGTACCACTCGTCCTGGTCCCAGCGGCGTCCGGCGAACGGAAAGGAGCACCGGCGCCGCCACAGCACCGGGCCCAGTTCGACGTCGGTGATGCCGGTCTCCTCGGCGAGTTCCCGCAGCGCCGCCTGTTCCCGGGTCTCGTCGCCCTCGACACCGCCGCCGGGTGTGAACCACCAGTCGTCGGCCCGGTCGTCCGGCTCATGGCCGTGCAGCAGCAGAATGCGGTCCTGCGGATCGAGCAGCACGACCCGTGCGACCCGGCGCAGGCCACCTTCATAGGTGTCGGCCGGGAATCCCCCGGCCGCGTCGGTGAATCCCCCGGCCGCGTCCGTCGCCTCAGCGGGCACCGGCGGGCTCCGGCCGGGTGCGGGTGCGGCGGGCGGCCGCGCGGGAGGCGATCGGGCCGTAGGCGCCGCCGCCGAGCACCAGCACGGCGCCGCCGAGGATCATCCACTGGATCGTGCGCAGCGGTCCCGGCTCGGAGAGCGCGCCGAGTTCCGTGAAGCCGGTGGGGCGGGCGAGCATGCCGTCCCAGGGCCAGACGACGGCGTCCACCCGGGCCTCGACCGCGGTGCGCGCCACCGTGCCGCCGGCCGCGTCCGTGAGGTGGGCGGTGGAGTCCAGCGAGCCCTGCCGCTCGTCGCCGAGCAGGAACAGCCGGCCCTCGGGGACCGTGACGGTCGGGAAGCCCTTGATCTCGGCGAGGCTGCCCTCGGGCAGATACGGCTCGTCGATCTCCTTGCCGTTGACGGTCAGCTTGCCCTCGGTGCAGCAGGCGACCGTGTCGCCGCCGACCGCGACGACCCGCTTGACCACGGCGGAGCCGGTGACCCAGGTCTTGTCCTCGAAGACGACGACGTCACCGCGGCGCACCTCGTCGCCGTCCACCCGCTCGGCCACCACGCGCGCGCCCGCGCCGATCGTGGGCGACATGGAGCTGGTGGGCACGGTGTAGGGCCGGTAGACCAGGGCCGCCCAGACGAATCCGCCCAGGAACAGCACGAGGCCCAGCGCGACGGCCAGTCCGGACAGTCGCTGTCCGGTCCGGCTGCCCACCGGGCCACCGTTGGTGCCACCCCCGCTGTGCGGGGCCGTTCGTGTCGTGCTGTCGCCGCCCATGGGTCCGCACCCTACCCGGCGGTACCGAGCGGGGTCAGCCCTTCCTTCCCGGCCAGGAGCCCAAGCTTGGGAAAGGGTTTACCGACCCGGTACGGCGAGGTCAGCGCTTCCAGGACAGCTCCTGGCGCCGACGGCGCCACAGGACCACCGGCACGACCCCCACCAGGGCGAGCCCCTGCGGGGCGACGGCCAGGGCCGGGCCGGACGACGACTGCGCGTTCAGGCCGGGCTGGTCGAAGGTGTCCGGAACCGGCAGGGTGCCCCAGCGGGTGATCGGCCACGCCTTGACGATGGCACGGCCGACGACCTGGTCGACGGGGACCATGCCGTGGTGCTTGTCCGACTGGTTGTAGCGCGAGTCCCGCGAGTTCTGGCGGTGGTCGCCCATCACCCAGATGTAGCCCTTGGGGACCTTCACGGAGAACTGGCCGCCCTGGTCGTCCTGGCTGCACGGGGTGTTGCCCGGGTACACGTACGGCTCGTTCAGCGCCTTGCCGTTGACGGTCAGCGGGCCGGTGCCCTTGCAGGTGACGGTGTCACCGCCGACCCCGACGACCCGCTTGATCAGGTCCTTCTCCTCGGCGGACGGCATCAGGCCGATCCAGCTCAGGAAGGTCTGGAAGGCGTTGGGATCGGTGGTGGCCTCGCCGGCCAGCCAGTTGTCCGGGTCGTGGAAGACGACGACCTCGCCGCGCTCGGGCTCGGAGCCGAACCACGGCGTCAGCTTGTCGACGAGGACCCGGTCGCCCTCCTTGAGGGTGTTCTCCATGGAGGCGGACGGGATCGAGAACGCCTGCACCAGGAACGTCTTGATCAGCAGCGCCAGCACCAGCGCGATGCCGATGAGGATCGGCAGCTCCTTCCAGAAGGAGCGCGGCCTCCTCGGCGCCGGGGCGGCACCGCCCGCTCCCCCGCCGCCGCCGGGGCGCGGGGGCTCGTCCGCGGGCGGCTCGCCGCCGCCCGCTCCCGGGTCACTCCCGGAGGTCACGGCGCCGTCCGGGGCCGGGCCGGCGGCCACGGGGCGTCCGCGGTGCTCCTCGCCGTCGTGCCCGGACCGTGCGCCAACCGCCACATCCCCCACGCCAACTCCTCACTCTCTGCCGCTGCCTGCCCCATGTACGGCGCAGGCCCACCACTCCCATAACGAGCGGGAGTTCCGCAGGGCTCGGGAGTTCTCGGATCGTTCCGTTCGGATCGTCCGGGGCAACCCTATGCGACGGCTGGGCGGCGGCGGCCGACCCGACGGCCGAGCCGGTCACCGAGGAGAAAGTTTGCGGTTCCTTGAGACGGTTCCAGTGCCCGAGGGGCCAGGCGATCACCATGGCGCGTCCGACGACCTCGTCCTCGGAGACGGTGCCGCCGTAGTCGGTGTCCTGGTGGGCGCGGGAGTCCGCGGAGTTGGCCCGGTGGTCGCCCATCACCCACAGGCGGCCCTGCGGGACGGTGATGTCGAAGGCGCTGTCGGAGGGCGCGTTCCCGGGGTAGAGATAGGTTCCCTCGTCCAGGGGAACGCCGTTGACGGTGACCCGCCCCTGCGCGTCACAGCACTGGACGCGGTCGCCGCCCACTCCGACGACCCGCTTGATCAGGTCCTTCTCGTTGTCGGACGGCAGCAGACCGATGAAGGTGAGCCCTTCCTTGATCTGCTTGACGACGACGGGGTCGTCCTTGCGGGCGGTGGTCTGCTCGTCCGCGAGCCAGCCCCCGGGGTCCTTGAAGACGACGACGTCCCCGCGCTGCGGCTTGGAGCCGAACCAGGGCGTGAACTTGTCGACGAGGACCCGGTCGCCGATCTGGATGGTCTGCTCCATCGAGCCGGACGGGATGACGAACGCCTGCACCAGGAAGGTCTTCAGGACCAGGGCGATCAGCACGGCGACACCGACCAGCAGCGGTATCTCGCGGACCGCGGAGCGCCTGCGCTTGCGCTTGACCTTCTGCTGGAGCCTGCGCCGCTCGGTGCGCGAACGCCCCGCGGACGGGTAGGAGGCGCGCCGGGCGCCGGTGGGCAGAAGCTCGTCGGCGGGTGAGCTGGGGACCCCGCGCGGCTTGCCGCGGTTACCCATGTGCGCCCTCCGCGTCCCCCTGCCCGCCCCGCGCGGCGGGCACGCGCGCGTAGGCGTCCGGGCGGGTCAGCCGGCCGGCGTGCGCGGCGGGCCAGACGATCCAGTCGGCGCGGCCGATGACCCGGTCGACGGGGATCATGCCGCCGCCCGGGGAGCCGAGGTGGTCGCGGGAGTCGCTGGAGGCGCCGCGGTGGTCCCCGAGGACGAACAGGGTGCCCTCGGGCACGACCACGTCGAAGTCCACGGAGGACGGGCTGTCGCCCGGATACAGGAACGCGGACTCGTCGACCGACCGGCCGTTCACGCTGATCCTCCCCTCCTTGTCACAGCAGACCACGTGGTCTCCCCCCGCGCCCACGACGCGTTTGACGTAGTCGGCGTTCCCGAAGTACCCGGTCCCGTCGAAGACGACGACGTCGCCGCGCCGGGGCCCGGCACCGAAACGGTACGCCAACTTATTTACGAGAACGCGGTCGCCGATCCTCAATCCGTTCTCCATGGATCCGCTGGGGATCTGGAAGGGCCGTACGACGAACGCGTTGAGGACCAGCGAAAACAGCAGGCAGACGAGAAGTGTGAGGCTGATCCGGCCGCCCGGGATCCCTCGCGTGATCCGCGCCACCAACGCGAAACGCGACCGTCCCTCCGGCTCCTCCGCGCGCGGGGCCTCGTCCTGGGAGGCCGCCGCGGGGTCGGAAGGGCGGGAGGAGCGGTCGCGCTCCGTCGTCGGCTGAGCTTCGGTGTCCATCGGGGCCAGATGCTATCCGGCCCCGATATGGATCTCCGAGTCCGCTCAGTTGTCGCGCTTCTCCTTGATCTTCGCGGCCTTGCCGCGCAGCTCACGGAGGTAGTACAGCTTGGCGCGGCGCACGTCACCACGGGTGACCAGCTCGATCTTCTCGACGATCGGGGTGTGCACCGGGAAGGTGCGCTCGACGCCGACGGAGAACGAGACCTTGCGGACCGTGAAGGTCTCGCGGACACCGGCGCCCTGGCGGCGGATGACGACGCCCTTGAACTGCTGCACACGGGAGCGGTTGCCCTCGATGACGCGCACGTGGACGTTGACGGTGTCACCCGGGCGGAAGGCCGGGATGTCGCTGCGCAGCGACGCGGAGTCGACGGTGTCGAGCAGGTGGGACATTGCGTCTGCTTTCTTCGCCGATGCCACAGGTCATCAGCGGGATCAAGGTTTCTGGGAGGGTGTCGTCCCCGTCGGAGCGGGCGTCGTGTCCCCCTGTGGCAGGGGCGCACGCCGGACGGCGGACAACAGCGGCCTATTCTTCCATGCCGTTCGTCCTGCGCCAAAATCGGCCGTACGCCGCCCCCTCGGGGTCGGGTTCCCAGCCCAGGACGGAGAGCATCTCGCGGTCCTTCTTGTCGAAGGCGGCGGGCTCGCAGCGTTCGATCAGGTCGGGCCGGCTGACGGTGGTGCGGCGCAGGGCCTCGTCGCGGCGCCAGCGGGCGATCTTGCCGTGGTGGCCGCTGAGCAGCACCTCGGGGATGCCCCGGCCGCGCCAGGCGGGCGGCTTGGTGTAGACGGGCCCCTCCAGGAGGCTCGCCATGGCGCCGGGCGCGAAGGAGTCGTCGCGGTGGGACTCGGCGTTGCCGAGCACGCCGGGCAGCAGCCGTGCCACGGCCTCGGTGACGACGAGGACGGCCGCCTCGCCGCCGGCGAGGACGTAGTCGCCGATGGAGACCTCGTAGACCGGGAGGCGGGCGGCGTACTCGTCGACGACCCGCCGGTCGATGCCCTCGTAGCGGGCCGGGGTGAAGATCAGCCAGGGGCGTTCGGACAGCTCGACGGCGAGGTCCTGGGTGAAGGGGCGGCCGCTGGGCGTCGGGACGATCAGCGCGGGCCGTACGGCGCCGCCCTCGTAGCCGTCGGCGAGGACGGAGTCCAGGGCCTCGCCCCAGGGCTCGGTCTTCATGACCATGCCGGGGCCGCCGCCGTAGGGGGTGTCGTCGACGGTGTTGTGCCGGTCGTAGGTCCATTCCCGCAGGTCGTGGACGTGCACGTCGAGCTGTCCGCGCGAGCGGGCCTTGCCGACGAGGGAGACGTTCAGCGGGTCGAGGTACTCGGGGAAGATCGTGACGACGTCGAGCCGCATCAGGACGCGTCCCCGCTCTCACCCCGGGCGGACTCATCCCGGGAGGACACGATCTCGGCGCGGTCGTCGATCAGTCCCGGCGGCGGGGTGATGACGGCCCGCTGCTCCTCCAGGTCGATCTCGGCGACGATCTCCGAGACGAACGGGATCATCACCTCGCTGCCGTCGGGGCGCTCGACGATGAAGAGGTCCTGGGAGGGCAGGTGCGAGATCTCGGTGATCCGGCCCACCTCGACGCCGTCGGCGGTGACCACGTCCAGGTCCATGAGCTGGTGGTCGTAGTACTCGTCCTCCTCCTCGGGCAGCTCCTCCGGGTCGACCTCGGCGATCAGGAGGGTGTTGCGCAGGGCCTCGGCGGCGGTGCGGTCGGCGACGCCGGCGAAGCGCAGGAGGAGACGGCCGCTGTGGACCCGGCCGGTCTCGATGGTGAGCGGTCCCGCGGCGGCGGGATCGGTGGCGAGCACGGCGCCGGGCGCGAGCCTGAGTTCCGGCTCGTCGGTACGTACCTCCACGGTGACCTCGCCCTTGACGCCGTGGGCGCGGCCGATCCGTGCGACTACGAGCTGCACTGTCCTTGATCTCCTGTCATACGACTGCGGGCCGGGGACGGCCCAGTGGCCCTCCCCGGCCCGAGCCGGTTTGCAACAAGCGTCAGCGGACGTGGTCCACGTCGACGAGGTCGACACGGACGCCCCGGCCGCCGATGGCACCCACGACGGTCCGCAGGGCGCGGGCGGTACGGCCGTTGCGGCCGATCACCTTGCCGAGGTCGTCGGGGTGGACCCGGACCTCCAGCACACGCCCCCGGCGCAGGTTGCGCGAGGCGACCTGCACGTCGTCGGGGTTGTCGACGATGCCCTTCACGAGGTGCTCGAGAGCCTCCTCGAGCATGCTCA
>NZ_JAANNX010000279.1:0-509 GCF_013363615.1 Streptomyces sp. CAI-85
GCGCCCAGCGCGTCGACTTGCCCACCTACGCCTTCCAACGACGGCGCTACTGGCTCGACGCCCCCGCCCCCGCAACGGATTCCGCCGCGGCGACCGGTCTCGGACTGGGCTCGGTGGAGCACCCCCTGCTCGGTGCGGCCGTCGAACTCGCCGGCGCCGAAGGGCTGCTGCTGACCGGTCGGCTGTCGCTGCGGACGCATCCCTGGCTGGCCGACCACGCCGTGGCCGGAGCCGTACTGCTGCCCGGCACGGCCTTCGTGGAACTCACGGTTCGGGCCGGTGACCAGGTCGGCTGCGATGTCGTGGAGGAACTGGCCCTCCAGACGCCGCTGATCATGCCGGAGACCGAGGACGTACAGCTCCAGCTCATGGTGGGCGAGCCGGACGAGACGGGACGGCGGTCGCTGACCGTGTACTCCCGCGTCGGCGACGCCTCGGCCGACACGGACTGGACGTGTCATGCGACGGGTGTGCTGGCGGTGGGTGGTTCGCCGGCGTCGGCGTCGGCG